>JANPGJ010000661.1:0-26578 GCA_031423955.1 Burkholderiales bacterium | reverse complement strand
GTGCGATGGTGCCCCTGAACACGCCCCTGGCCACCGGCCAGCGGGTCGAGGTGGTGACCACCAAGACCGGCGGACCGTCGCGCGACTGGCTCAATCCGGCGCTCGGCTATCTTGCCAGCCACCGCGCACGGACCAAGGTGCGGCAATGGTTCAGCGTCCAGGAACATGCGGAGACCGCAGCCCAGGGTCGCAATCTGGTGGAACGCGAGTTGCAGCGGCTGGGCCAAACCGGCGCCAACCTCGAGCAACTGGCGACCACCTTGCAGTTCGCAAGCCTTGATGCGCTGTTCGTTGCGGCGGCCCGCGGCGAATGGAGCCTGCGCACGATTGCCACCGCATTTGCCGTCGAGGCGCCGGCGGCGGACGGCGCGAGCCTGGCGCCAAAACGCAGCCGGATTGACACCACGCCCCGGCGCGGAATCCTGATCGTCGGCGTCGATCGCCTGGTGACCCAACTCGCCCGTTGCTGCAAGCCGGCGCCACCGGATTCGATCAGCGGTTTTGTGGCGCGCGGCAAGGGGGTCTCGATTCACCGCTCCGACTGCAGCAACCTGCGCAATTTGTTGAACCGCAATCCGGAACGGATGATCGAGACGCAGTGGGGCGATACGGCCGAAGGCCTGTTCGCGGTCGACATCGAGATCCAGGCGCACGACCGGCCCGGCCTGCTGCGCGATATCGGCGAGGTTTTTTCGCGCGAAAAGGCCAACGTCACCGCGTCGCGGACGGCGACCCAGCGACAAGTCGCGCGCATGAAGTTCACCGTTGAGGTCACAAGCCTTGCGGTTCTCGAACGAACTCTTGCGGCGACCCGCGAGGTGTCGGGCGTGTTTGCGGCACGACGCGCCTGAAACCGCCCGGCCATCGCAGCCTGGCTGGCCGCCGGGCCGCACTCGCAGGTCGCTGCCGGCGCCGTCCGCGCCATCGCATCCCCTCACGGAGCCGCCGGACAAAGGGCAAGCATGCACTGCCCTTGGACAACATCACGAAAAGGCGCTAAAATAGTAGTTTGCTGGCGCGTAGCTCAGCTGGTTAGAGCACCACCTTGACATGGTGGGGGTCGTTGGTTCGAGTCCAATCGCGCCAACCAGCATTTTCTGTGAGAGTAGTGATGAAAGCGAGCGTTATGACACCGCTGACTAGCCTGGGGATCCGCTGATCAGGCTTGCGCTCGTCTTCGTTTGAACCAAGAAAGGCGTGGCTGTCAAGTCCACGCCTTTTTTATTTTCTGGAGTTGAAATCATGATTTCGGTGCAATTGCCTGATGGCTCGAAGCGCTCGTTCGACAAGCCGGTGACCGTTGCCGAAGTCGCCGCATCGATTGGCCCCGGCCTTGCCAAGGCCGCGCTGGCCGGAAAAGTCGACGGCCGGATGGTCGACACCAGCCACTTGATCGATTCTGACGTGCAGTTGGCGATCACAACCGAACGCGACGCCGACGGACTGGACCTGATTCGCCACTCCACCGCGCATCTGCTGGCCTATGCGGTCAAGGAGTTGTTTCCCGATGCGCAGGTCACCATCGGCCCGGTGATCGAAAACGGCTTTTTCTACGATTTCTCGTACAAGCGCCCGTTCACGCCCGAGGACCTGACGGCGATCGAGAAAAAAATGGCCGAACTGGCCAAGCGGGACGAGAAGGTCACCCGCGAGGAATGGCAGCGCGACGATGCGGTGAAATTTTTCGAATCGATCGGAGAAAAGTACAAGGCCGAAATCATCGCTTC
This sequence comes from Burkholderiales bacterium, assembly GCA_031423955.1. Taxonomy (GTDB): domain Bacteria; phylum Pseudomonadota; class Gammaproteobacteria; order Burkholderiales; family JAEUOS01; genus JAEUOS01. The sequence continues at coordinate 24,851 of JANPGJ010000661.1, read as the reverse complement.
GATCCCGGCTGACCAGGTCATCGGCCTGTATCGCGAAGGCAGCTTCATCGACCTGTGCCGCGGCCCGCACGTGCCATCGACCGGCAAGCTCAAGCACTTCAAGCTGATGAAACTGGCCGGTGCCTACTGGCGCGGCGACTCGAAAAACGAGATGCTGCAGCGAATCTACGGCACCGCCTGGGCGAAGAAGGAAGATCTCGACCAGTACCTGCACATGCTCGAAGAGGCGGAGAAGCGCGATCACCGCAAGCTTGGTACGGCGCTCGACCTGTTTCACCTGCAGGATGAAGCGCCGGGACTGGTGTTCTGGCACCCCAAGGGCTGGACCCTGTGGCAACAGGTCGAGCAGTACATGCGCCACGTGTATCAGGACAACGGCTACCTTGAAGTGAAGTGCCCGCAGATTCTCGACCGCCGGCTGTGGGAACGCTCGGGCCACTGGGAGAACTACAAGGACCACATGTTCACCACCGCGTCCGAACATCGCGACTATGCGGTCAAGCCGATGAATTGCCCGGGCCACATCCAGATTTTCAATTCCGGCTTGCGCTCCTATCGCGAACTGCCGCTGCGCTATGGCGAATTCGGCCAGTGCCATCGCAACGAAACCTCCGGATCGCTGCACGGCATCATGCGGGTGCGCGGCTTTACCCAGGATGACGGCCATATCTTCTGTACGGAAGACCAGATTCAGGCCGAGTGCATCGCCTTCACCCGCCTGCTGCAACAGGTCTACACCGACTTTGGTTTCAAGGAAGTCATCTACAAGCTGTCGACCCGCCCCGGGAAACGCGTTGGCTCCGACATCTCCTGGGACAAGGCGGAAAAGGCGCTGGCCGATTCGCTTGACGCCGCTGGTGTCGAATGGGAGGAACTCAAGGGCGAAGGGGCGTTCTACGGCCCGAAAATCGAATACTCGCTCAAGGACGCCCTGGGCCGTGTATGGCAATGTGGCACCATGCAGGTCGATTTCAACATGCCGGAACGGCTGGGCGCCGAGTACGTGGCAGAAGACAACATGCGCCATACGCCGGTGATGCTGCATCGCGCTATTGTCGGTTCAATGGAGCGCTTCATCGGCATTTTGATCGAAAACTCTGCGGGCGCACTGCCGGCCTGGCTGGCACCGGTTCAAGCGGTCATCGCACCAATTACGGACGCACAGGCGTCCTACGCTACGGAAATACAACAAAGCCTTAAAAAACACGGATTTAGAGTCGCCCAAGATTTGCGGAACGAGAAGATTTCGTATAAAATCCGCGAACATAGCTTGCAAAAAGTGCCTTACCTTCTTGTTGTAGGCGACAAGGAAAAGGCGGCAGGCACGGTGGCCGTCCGGGCCCGCGGCAATCACGATTTGGGTGTGATGCCGGTTTCAGCTCTCATCGAACGTCTAATGACGGAAGTTTCGAGCCGAACCTAGTGTTTGTGCGGACAGGTTGACTAACTTAATTTTTTTAGGGAGAAGCACATAGCTCAGGAACGCGCGCAGCGCCTCAACGGGGAAATAACCGCCCGTGAGGTGCGACTGGTTGGTGTTGAAGGAGAGCCGCTCGGGATCGTCTTGATCGCCGATGCACTGCAAAAGGCTGAGGAAGCCGAGCTCGACCTGGTGGAGATCGCGCCGCAGGCCGAACCGCCGGTGTGCCGCATCATGGATTTCGGCAAGTTCCGTTATCAGGAGCAGAAGAAAGCCCATGAAGCCAAGCAAAAGCAGAAGCAGATTCAGGTCAAGGAAATCAAGTTCCGACCGAATACCGACGACGGCGACTACAACATCAAGATGCGCAACCTTCTTAAGTTCATCGAAGAAGGCGACAAGGCGAAGATAACCCTGCGCTTCCGCGGCCGTGAAATGGCGCATCAGGAATTCGGTCAGCGCCTGCTCGAGCGTGTTCGGACAGACACCGCAGAACACGCTGTGGTGGAGCAGTTTCCGAAAATGGAGGGGCGGCAACTGATCATGGTGCTGGCGCCGAAGAAGAAGGATCTGGTGGTCAAGAAAAAGCCGGATGCCAAACCGGACGCAAAGCCGGATGCCAAACCGGCGGCAGCGGTGATCGGCAGCACCGCCTGATGATTTGATTTGAAATTCGCAGTACCCGCAGTGATGTGATTGCGGTAGTAGTCAGGTTGCATGCGGTTCGCACGGCCAGCAATGCGTGCGTGACCTGCAGGCAATCCACAATAAGTGATGTCCTGGTTCATGAAGCGTCCCCATCGGGGTCCACCTGTGCGTCACAATCGATGGAGTAGTCATGCCGAAGATGAAAACCAAGAAGAGCGCTGCGAAGCGTCTCGTCGTGCGTCCGGGCGGCACTGTCAAGCGCGGTCAAGCGTTCAAGCGCCACATCCTGACCAAGAAAACCACCAAGAACAAGCGTCACCTGCGCGGCACCGTAGGCGTCTTCGAGACCGATATGAAATCGGTGTCGCGGATGCTGCCGTACGCGTAAGTACCGACTTCCGTTCCGGGTTCACATATTCGTCAGGAGTAGACCATGCCAAGAGTCAAACGTGGTGTAACGGCGCGCGCGCGCCACAAGAAGATCATCAATCTGGCCAAGGGTTACCGCGGCCGCCGGGGCAACGTATTCCGTATCGCCAAAGAAGCGGTGATGAAAGCGGGGCAGTATGCATACCGCGACCGGCGCAACAAGAAGCGGGTTTTCCGTTCACTGTGGATCGCCCGTATCAATGCGGCAGCACGAGAGCACGGCCTGACCTACAGCGTATTCATGAACGGCCTGAAGAAAGCTGCGATCGAGGTCGATCGCAAGGTACTGGCTGATCTGGCTGTCAAGGACAAGCCGGGCTTTGCGTTTCTGGTCGGCCAGGTCAAGGGCGCAGCCGCCTGAAGCCTTTTGCAACAGACAAAAAAGGCTGCGCAGTTTCCGCAGCCTTTTTTGTTGCGGCGGCAGGCGGGGCAAGGTTGATGGTGCATGTCTGGCCGGCATTGCGCGGCCCGCACCGAGCGGGACCGCCCGCGGGCTCGGTTCCGCTCGGTTCCTTTTACGCATCGCCCTGCCACTGCCCGCTATCGAACAGTCCGCTTCGCGCGGGGCCACCTAACGTTGACTGATCCCAACATCCCTCAATCGCACATTTTCCGGCGCCGGTCACAGCGACGCTGATCAACCACCTCTGTCGGGGAGCACGGCACAACATGTCGGAACAGGACGCATTGGTCACCCAGGCACGCGAGCAATTCGCCGCGATCGTCGAACCTGCCCAACTGGAAGAAGCCAAAGCGCGCTTCCTCGGCAAGACCGGGGCGATCACCGATCTTCTCAAGGGCCTGTCGAAGCTGCCGGTCGAACAGCGCAAGCTGCAGGGGGAAGCGATCAATCGCGTCAAGACCGAAGTCGAAGCTGCGCTCGCCTTGCGCCGCGAGCAACTCGCCCTGGCGAAGATGCAGGCGCGTCTGGCGGCCGAGTCGCTCGATGTGACCCTGCCCGGACGCAACCCGTCGCGTGGCGGCCTGCATCCGGTGATGCGCACGCAACGCCGGGTCGAGCAGATTTTCCGCTCGATCGGATTCGACGTTGCCGAAGGCCCGGAGATCGAGACCGACTGGTACAACTTCACCGCCTTGAACAGCCCCGAAAACCACCCTGCCCGCTCGATGCAGGACACTTTCTACGTCGATGCCCGGGACAGTAGCGGCAAGCAATTGCTGTTGCGTACCCATACCAGTCCGATGCAGGTGCGTTACGCCAACATCCATGCCGCACGCGCCATGGGCCAGGCCACGATGGCGCCGATCAAGGTGATCGCGCCGGGGCGCACATACCGGGTCGACAGCGACGCCACCCACTCGCCGATGTTTCACCAGGTCGAGGGACTGTGGATCGACGAGGACATCAGCTTTGCCGATCTGAAGGGTGTGTTTCTGGATTTCATGCGCACCTTCTTCGAAGATGAAAACATCGTCGCGCGCTTTCGGCCCTCTTACTTCCCGTTTACCGAACCATCAGCCGAGATCGATATCGCGTTTTCCAGCGGGCCGATGAAGGGCCGCTGGCTGGAGGTTTCAGGTTCGGGCCAGGTTCACCCGCAGGTGGTGCGCAACTTCGGGCTCGATCCGGAGCGCTACATCGGCTTCGCGTTCGGCTCGGGACTTGAGCGCCTGACCATGTTGCGTTACGGGATTGGCGATTTGCGCCTCTTCTACGAAGGTGACCTGCGTTTCCTCAGGCAGTTCAACTAGCGTGGCGCCGCGCAAGCGCACCTGTACCTGACCCCATTTTCGCGGACCACAGATGAAATTCTCAGAATCCTGGCTTCGGACCCTGGTCAATCCCGATTGGAGCACCGAGCAACTTGCCCACGCGCTGACCATGGCCGGCCTTGAGGTAGAAGACACGCATGCGGCAGCACCGCCATTTTCCGGCATCGTGGTTGCGCAGATCACCTCGTTCGACAAACACCCGAACGCCGATCGACTGAACGTCTGTCAGGTCGACGCCGGCCAGGGCCGTCCGCTTACGATCGTGTGCGGCGCGCCGAACGTGGCCGCCGGCATGAAGGTCCCTTGCGCGCTGATTGGCGCCAGCCTGCCGCCTGCCGCTGGCGGCGACGGCTCGCCGTTCGAGATCAAGCGGGCGCAAATGCGCGGGGTCGAAAGCGAAGGCATGCTTTGCTCGGCGCGTGAATTGGGCTTGTCCGATGATCATTCCGGCCTGCTTCCCCTGGCCGCGACCGCGGTGGTCGGCGCCGATGTACGCGCCCTGCTCGATCTTGACGATCATGTATTCAATGTCAAGCTCACGCCAAACCGGGCCGACGCGTTGTCAGTAACAGGTATCGCCCGCGAAGTGGCAGCGTTGAGCGGCGCCACGTTCACGGAGGTTTCGTGCGCGCCGGTCGCCGCGACCATTGCCGACCGACTGCCTGTGACGGTTCACGCCGCCGACCTGTGCGGCCGATTCTCCGGCCGCCTGGTCACGGGTGTCAATGCTCGCGCCGCGACGCCGGAATGGATGAAAACCCGCCTTGAGCGCGCTGGCCAGCGATCGATCTCGGCGCTGGTGGATATCTCCAACTACATCATGCTGGAACTCGGGCGGCCGTCGCACATTTTCGACGCCGACAAGATCGCAGGCGGTCACCTGCATGTGCGCTGGGGTCAACCAGGCGAACAGGTCAAGTTGCTCAACGGCCAGACCGTCACGGTCGACGCAAACGTCGGCGTGATCGCCGACGCCGCGGGCGTCGAGGCGCTGGCCGGTATCATGGGAGGAGACGTCACCGCGGTCACACTGGACACGACCCGCATCTTCATCGAGGCTGCATTCTGGTGGCCGCAATCGATCCAGGGCCGCGCACGGCGTTTCAATTTCACGACCGAAGCCGGCCACCGCTTCGAGCGCGGCGTCGATTTTTCGACCACCGTCGACCATATCGAGCGGATCAGCGCATTGGTGCTCGACATTTGTGGCGGACAGGCGGGGCCGGTCGACGACCAGATTCTCGCATTGCCGGCGCGCAAGCCGGTACGAATGCGGGTGGCACGCTGCCGCAAGGTGATTGGCGTACCGCTCGACAAGGCTGCAATGCGTGCCGCGCTGGAGCGCCTGCGCCTGCCGGTCAAGGATCTCGGGGAAATCCTCGAGGTGACGCCTCCGCCGTTCCGCTTCGATCTGGAGATCGAGGAAGATCTGATCGAAGAGGTGGCGCGCATGCATGGTTTCGACAACATTCCGGCGCTGCCGCCGAAGGCGCGCGCCGCCATGTTCGGCGCCACCGAGTCCAGGCGCGACCTGTTTGCCCTGCGCGATATTCTGGCTGCGCGCGATTACCAGGAGGTCATCAACTACAGCTTCGTGGACGCCGCCTGGGAAGGCGACCATGGGGCGGGAGCGCCGATCCGCCTGCTCAACCCGATCGCCAGCCAAATGGGTGTGATGCGCACGACGATGTTCGGCGGCTTGCTCGCCAACCTCTCGCACAACCTCAACCGCAAGCAGTCGCGGGTGCGGGTATTCGAGGCGGGCCGGGTGTTTCACAGCGCCCCTGAAGTACCGGATGCGCCGCTTTCGGTGGCCGGGATCGACCAGCCGGTGATGATCGGTGCCCTTGCCTATGGCCCGGCCGCGAACGAACAATGGGACGTCAAGGCACGCGCCGGCGACTTCTTTGACCTCAAGGGCGATTTGGAAGCCCTGGTTGGCGGCGACCTGTCGCTCACTTTCGAAGCGGTAGCGCATCCCGCCTTTCATCCAGGGCGCTCGGCGCGCGTAATGGCCAACGAAAAGGCAATCGGCTGGCTGGGCGAATTGCATCCAAAATGGGTCGCCAAGCATGGTTTGCCAGGCGCACCGGTCATGTTTGAACTTGACACGGCCCCGTTACTCGCCACCCGGCTGCCGCACTTTGTGGAGCCTTCCAAGTATCCGTTGCTGATGCGCGACATCGCCCTGGTCGTCAACGCCGAGGTCAGCGTCGGTGCCATGCTTGCGACCCTCAAGGCAGCCGCCGATGCCCGCATTTCGAGCATTGAACTGTTCGACATGTACCGCCCGTCAAAGGCCGGCGGCGACCTCGCTGAAACCGAAAAAAGCCTTGCGTTCCGGGTAGTTATGCAAGATACTCAATCAACATTGACCGATGCGGAAGCTGAGTCCATGACGCAAATGCTGGTGGACGCCGCAACCATCGAACATCGCGCGAGACTACGGGCATAAACCAGGGGACAGCCGCGACCGGGCATGCGTGCCACACCGGTCCGGCGTCAATAAGACATCCCGATATCGCATCGAGGGAGCATGGAAGAGTCGATCACGAATTCTGGCGCGAACGCCGCAGGCGTAGCCGCACAAACCTTGACCAAAGCCGAACTGGCTGATTTGCTTTTTGAAAAGGTCGGCCTCAACAAGCGTGAGGCGAAAGACATGGTCGAGACATTTTTCGAGGAAATTCGCACCGCCCTTGAAAGCGGCAGCAGTGTCAAGCTTTCCGGTTTCGGCAATTTCCAGTTGCGCGACAAGCCGCAGCGCCCGGGCCGCAACCCGAAGACCGGCGAAGAAATTCCGATCACCGCCAGGCGGGTGGTGACATTTCACGCCAGCCAGAAGCTGAAGTCCATGGTGGAGGCGCACTACGGTGGCGGTAGCACGGACAACTGATCGCGGCGCGGCAGTGTTGCCGCCGATCCCCGCAAAGCGCTACTTCACGATCGGTGAGGTGAGCGAACTGTGCGGGGTCAAACCGCATGTCCTGCGCTACTGGGAGCAGGAGTTCACCCAACTCAAGCCGGTGAAGCGCCGCGGCAACCGGCGCTACTACCAGCATCACGAAGTGCTGTTGATTCGGCGCATTCGCGAACTGCTCTACGAACAGGGCTTCACCATCAATGGCGCACGCAACCGGCTTGATGATGGCATGGGCGTGGGCATCAAGGCAGACAGTGCGGCGCCTGCGACCGCGCGCCCGGCTCCGTCTGACAGCGTCAGTCTCGCGCATATCAGGCAGGAACTGCAGGCACTGGCTGATCTGCTGCGATAGTCAGGCTCGGCTGCGGGTCAGGGCGCCGATTCCCGCCCCGCCTGCACCCCGCAGGCACCCCACCGCACAAGGTGTCAGCCGGATTTATTCAAACTCGTTTTTCAACTGACAGGATTGACCATGACCATTTCAATGTACCAGGCAAGCGTCCCGCGTTTCGTCAACATTCTCGGCAATCTGAGCGCCATCCTCGACAAGGCGCAGGCCCATGTCGACGCGAAGAAGCTCGATGGCGCCACGCTGACAACCTATCGCCTGTTCCCCGACATGCTGCCGATGACCACCCAGGTGCTGATCGCATGCGACGCGGCCAAGGGCGTAGTCGCGCGCCTGGCCGGTGTCGATATTCCGGTCTACGAAGACACGGAGAAAACCCTGGCCGACCTCAAGGCGCGGATCGCCAAGACAGTCGCCTTCATCAAGAGCGTGACGCCGGCGCAGATCGACGGCACCGAAGACAAGGAAATCGTCATCAAGCGCGGCGACAAGGAAACCCGCTACACCGGCATGCAATTCCTGCTTGGTCACGCGATCCCGAATTTCTACTTTCATGTGACAACCACCTACAACATCCTGCGTCACAACGGCATCGAAATCGGCAAGCGCGACTTCCTCGGCAACCCGTAGGGCGCTATTGGCCCGGCGCCGCGGATCGGTGATCCGCGGCAGGCATTGCAGGCAGCCGCGCCTGGCTGTGTCAGGCGCCCGCTGTTCCCGCGAACAGCTTGTCGTATGCCGCCAGCAAGGTCTGGTGCATCGGACTGCCCTGCATGTCGGCACCCAGCGTTGCAAGCCCGAAAAAACGTTCGCTGCGGTCGAGCAAGGCCTCCGCCTGGCGCAGGGTTTCGGCCCCATACAACAGGCGCAGCGATGTGCGGTAGTCATTGATGTCCTGCAGATTCACCAGACTCTCGACGCACCGATAGACCAGGCTGCGGGCAGGATTCATCTGCTGATACTGGCGAATCCAGTCGCAGCCTTCGGAGATCGCTTCTTCATCGCCCACGGCCAGAGCCAGCAAGGTCTTGAGTTCGCCGATGCGCAACTCTTTCCACACGGTGCCAAGCGGGATTGCAAGCCCGAGAATTTCCCACAGCGGCCGCTCGTCGTTCAAATTCAGGGTTTGCAGATCCGATAACAAGGTGGCCGACTCATCATCGTTCAAATCCGGCAAACGCACCAGCATCGGGCGAATCTGGTTGCCGACACTGTTGTTCTCCCATTCCAGGTCTTCCACCGGATAGATCTCGGACATGCCTGGCACCAGGATGCGGCAGCTATAAGCGCCCTGCTCGGCAAAATCGGCGACGTAAATGTCGCGCCCTTCATCCGCGATGCACTTGCATAACCATGCATAGTCTTCGGCGGTGGTGCTGCTGAAATTCCAGTCGCAGAATGGATGGTCGGGCGTATCGCCCAGGAACCTCCAGCTGATCACCCCGCTCGAGTCGACGAAGTGGATTTCCAGATTGGACGGGAGGTTGATTTCCTCCATGTCGAAGCCGGGTTCGGGAAAGCCTTCGAGTGCTTCGAGCGCACGCCCCTGCAACAATTCCGTCAATGCGCGTTCGAGTGCGACCTCGAAGCGCGGATGTGCGCCGAAACTGGCGAAGCAGCCCTGGTCTTTCGGGTGCAGCAGGGTCACGTTCATCACCGGATAGCGCCCGCCAAGCGAGGCGTCGCGCACCAGAATGCCGAAACCGGCCGCGCGCAAACCCTTGATGCCGGCGGCGATGCCGGGATAGCGGGCAATCACCGATTCGGGTACTTCGGGCAGGCACAGGCCCTCGCTGATGATCCGGTTCTTGATGTTGCGCTCGAAGATTTCCGACAAGGCCTGGCTGCGCGCCTCCATCATCGTATTGCCGGCAGCCATGCCGTTGCTCACATAAAGGTTGCCGATGATGTTGACCGGAAACCAGGTTTGCGCGCCGTCCCGCAGGCGGGTATAGGGCAAGGTGCAGATTCCGCGCTCCACGTTGCCGGAGTTGAGATCGACCAGCACGCTGCCATCGATCTCGCCCTCCGGGTTGTAGAACGCGTGCAGCTCAGGGTTGAGCATCCCGGCCGGCCAGTTGCCGTCAGCAGTGGGCGCGAACCAGCGCTCCTGCGGATAATGCACGAAGGGCCGGTTGGCGCGGGTCTCGCCCAGATAGAAATGGGTCCAGAAATAATGCGTGCCAAGCCGCTCGGCGAACTCGCCCAGAGCGCTTGCCCGCGCTGCCAGTTGCGTGCCACCCTTGCCGTTGGCAAACAGCATCGGGCATTCCCGGTCGCGCACATGGACCGACCAGATCGCCTCCACCGGGTTGAGCCAGGAAGACTCGTCCAGCCTGAAACCACGCGCGGCGAGCTTCTCCTGCATGGTCCGAATGGTCGATTCGAGTGAGGCGTCCTTGCCCGGGATGAAACTCTCGGTTTGCATGATGTGGTTCGCTCGCAAAAATCTGTTCTGGCCGCTGCCGCGCCGGCGCCGTTCAAACGTGCATTTCGAAATCCGTCGTGGAACGGACAGGAAGCCAGGCGAAAAAAAGCCCAAACGTTTTCAAGTCAAACGTTCAGGCCTGTTGGTTGGCGGAGAGGGTGGGATTCGAACCCACGGTAGGCTTGCACCTACGCCTGATTTCGAGTCAGGTACATTCGACCACTCTGCCACCTCTCCGACGCGCGCAATTCTAGCAGATACGAGCCTCACTCAGGCTGCGGAGATGCGCTCAAGGCCACCCATGTAGCCGCGCAAGGCCGTCGGCACAGTGACGCTGCCATCCGCGTTCTGATAGTTTTCCAGCACCGCGACCAGGGTGCGGCCCACCGCCAACCCCGAGCCATTCAAGGTGTGCACGGTGTGCGGCCTGCCCTTGTCGTCGCGATAGCGTGCCTGCATGCGACGCGCCTGGAACCCTTCGTAATTGCTGCATGACGAGATTTCACGGTAGGCATCCTGCCCCGGCAGCCAGACCTCGATATCGAAGGTCTTGGCGGCACCGAAGCCCATGTCACCGGCGCACAGTGCCATCACCCGAAACGGCAGCTCCAGCCGCGTCAAAATCGATTCGGCGTGCGCCGTCAGTTCATCAAGGCCCGGGTAGGAGCGATCGGGATGAATGATCTGCACCAGTTCCACCTTGTCGAACTGGTGCTGGCGAATCATGCCGCGCGTGTCGCGACCATAGGAACCCGCTTCGGAACGAAAGCAGGGCGTGTGGCACACGAACTTGAGCGGCAGTTGGTCGAGCGCGATGATCTGGTCACGCACGATATTGGTCACCGGCACTTCGGCGGTGGGTATCAGGTAGAAGCTGGCATCGTTGTGCTGCACCCGAAAAAGGTCCTGCTCGAATTTCGGCAGTTGCCCGGTGCCCTTCATCGATTCCGCGTTGACAAGGTAGGGCGCGTAGATCTCGGTATAGCCATGCTCGGTGGTGTGGATATCAAGCATGAACTGCGCGAGCGCGCGGTGCATGCGCGCCACCTGCCCTTTCATCAGGGTGAAACGCGATCCACTGATCTTCGTGGCGACATCGAAGTCGAGGCCGCCCAGTGCGGTGCCGACATCGACATGGTCTCTTGGCGGGAAGTCGAACTGGCGCGGCGTGCCGATCCGGCGCACCTCCACATTGGCGTCGGCGTCCTTGCCTGGCGGCACGCTCTCATGCGGGACATTCGGAACCGACATGAGCATGGCGGTCATGCCGGCCTGGACTTCGGCCAGTCGCGCCTCGTTGCTTGACAGGTCACCTGGAATCGCATTGGCTTCGGCCATCAGGGTGCCGGCATCGCCGCCCTTGGCGCGCAGCGCACCAATCGCTTTCGACAGCTGGTTGCGCCGCGCCTGCAATTCCTCGGTGCGGCTCTGCACCACCTTGCGCTCGGCCTCGAGCGCCTGAAACGCCGCCGCGTCGAACGTGAACCCGCGCAGGGCGAGGCGGGCGGCGACGGCCTGTACATCTTTGCGAAGAGCTTGAATATCGAGCATGGTGCGATTGGTTCCCGGTGGAGCGGGACTCCGGAGTGAGAGAAGCTGGATTCCCGCCGTCGCGGGGACGGCGTTGCTGATTCTGCGCAAATCCGACCGCGACAGCAGCCGGAATTTTAACGTTTATCGCCTCGCTTTTTGCGGGCCTCGGCATCGAGCGCTCGCAGGCGTTCCAGCTTTTCTGCAATCTTGATTTCCATGCCGCGCGCAACCGGTTCATACCAGCGAAGTTTGGGGAAACCGGCCGGAAAGTAGTCCTCGCCGGCCGCGTAGGCTTCGGCTTCATCATGTGCATAGCGGTAGTCGCGTCCGAAGCCCATCTCCTTCATCATCCGCGTCGGCGCGTTGCGCAGGTGCTCAGGCACCGGCCGGCTGCCGTCATTGGCGATGAACGCGCGTACCGCGTTGTAGGCCTCGTACACCGCGTTCGATTTCGGCGCGATCGCCAGGTACACCACCGCCTCGGCCAGCGCCAGTTCGCCTTCGGGAGTGCCGAGGCGCTCATAAGTCTCCGCCGCATCCAGCGCCAGGCGCAGCGCACGCGGATCGGCCAAGCCGATGTCTTCACTGGCCATGCGCACCAGACGCCGCGCCAGGTAGCGCGGGTCGGCGCCACCGTCGAGCATGCGCACGAACCAGTACAGCGAGGCGTCGGGATTGGAGCCGCGAACCGACTTGTGCAACGCGCTGATCTGGTCGTAGAACTGGTCACCGCCCTTGTCGAAGCGGCGCAGGTTTTGCGACAAGGCGTTGGCGATGAATTCGCCGCTCACCGTCGCAAGGCCGGCAGCGCCGGCGGCGGTGACGACGATCTCGAAGGCGTTAAGCAGGCGGCGCGCGTCGCCGTCAGCCCAGCCGATCAGGCGGGCAGCGGCGTCCGCATCGAAGTTCGCCCCGCCAGCATGGGCAGTGGCACGCGCCAGCAGCAGGCGCATGTCGGACTCGCCCAGCGGCTGCAAGACATACACCGTCGAGCGCGACAACAAGGCGCCGTTGACTTCGAATGAAGGATTTTCGGTGGTGGCCCCGATGAACGTGAAGAGGCCGCTTTCCACATAAGGGAGGAAGGCGTCCTGCTGGCTTTTGTTGAACCGGTGGACCTCGTCGACAAACAACATGGTACGGCGACCGGCGCCGCGTGACTCTTCTGCCGCCTTGACCGCCTCGCGGATTTCCTTGACACCGCCCAGCACCGCGGAAATGGCAATGAAGTCGAACTGGAACCCGCGCGCCATCAATCGGGCCAGCGTGGTCTTGCCCACGCCCGGCGGCCCCCACAGGATCATCGAATGCGGCTTGGCGGTCTCGAACGCCACGCGCAGCGGCATGCCGGGTCCGAGCAAATGGGTCTGGCCGATCACCTCGTCGAGCGTTTGCGGGCGCAGAATCTCCGCCAGCGGTCCGGTTGCCGAGGCGGCATGCATTGCGCTGGCTGATGGCGCGCCGGTCGCCGAACCCGTCGCGGCCGTATCACCGGCCCCGAACAGCGACATCGAAGAAGTCGACTCCTGCCCCAAGGTGCTGGCGTCCGATGTGCGCCGGCTACTTTTCGTTGCCGATCACGTCTGCGCCTTTCGGCGGCGTGAATCGAAACGTATCCGCCGGCAATCCGGGATTGCGTTCCATCTTGCCGAACATCAACACCGAGGTCTGGCCAAACGTATCCTGCAACTCCATCGCTGCCAGGACCGCGACGCCGCCTTCCATCCTCAGCCCGATGCGTACCGCCTCGAAGGTGGTGTCTTTCGACTTCGGCACCGCCACCAGCCACTGCAGGCCATCACGCACCCCGTCTTCCCGCAGGTCGAAATTCTTTTCCAGATCGTCATTGCCGGCCAGAATCGCAGCCGGACTCTGCCCGAGCGCGCCATCAAGCTTGCGGGTGGTCACCTGATTCAAGTCGCGGTCGTAAATCCACAGGCGCTCGCCGTCGCCGACAATCCATTGCTCATACGGCTTTTCGTAGACCCAGCGAAACTTTCCCGGCCGCTGGAACTGGAAAGACCCGGATGCCGGATTGCTGTTCTTGCCGTTCTTGCCCACCACCACCTGGGTAAAGCTTGTCTTGCCCGAGCGCGTGCCGCGCACGAACTCGCGCAACGCATCGAGCGCGGCCGCATCGGCGAACGCCGGAACCCAAAGGCCGGCTGCCAGGACCATCATTGAAAGACGCATTACTCCGCCCTGGCCGGTGCGAATATCTCGCGATTGCCGTTGGACTGCATGGGTGATACGAGGCCGGCCTTTTCCATCGCCTCAAGCAGGCGTGCGGCGCGGTTGTAGCCGATGCGCAAATGCCGCTGCACCAGCGAGATCGAGGCACGCTTGTTGGACAACACGATCGCCACCGCCTGGTCATAGAGCGCATCGGATTCGGCGTCAGTGCCCCCCTCGCCGCCTTCGGCGCCGGCTTCGCCCTCCAGCACACCGCCTTCGAGGATACCCTCGATGTAGTTCGCCTCGCCCATTTCCTTGAGGTAATCAACCACATGATGCACTTCGTCATCGGCCACATAGGCGCCATGTACCCGTTGCGGAATGCCGGCGCCGGACGGCAGATACAACATGTCGCCCTGCCCGAGCAGCGACTCGGCGCCCATCTGGTCGAGAATCGTGCGCGAATCGATCTTCGACGACACCTGGAACGACATGCGGGTCGGAATGTTGGCCTTGATCAGGCCGGTGATCACGTCGACGCTCGGACGCTGGGTCGCCAGGATCAGGTGAATCCCGGCCGCGCGCGCCTTCTGCGCAAGACGCGCGATCAGTTCCTCGATTTTCTTGCCGGCGACCATCATCAGGTCGGCCAGTTCGTCGATCACCACCACGATGAACGGCAGGTGCTCAAGCGGTTCGGGCGAATCGGGCGTCAGCGTGAACGGGTTGGTCAGCGGCTTTTCGGCAGCGATCGCTTCGGCGACCTTCTGGTTGAAGCCGGCCAGATTGCGCACCCCTTGCGAGCTCAGCAGCTTGTAGCGGCGTTCCATCTCGGCCACGCACCAGTTGAGCGCGTTGGCCGCCTGCTTCATGTCGGTCACCACCGGCGCCAACAGGTGCGGAATGTCGGCATACACGCTCATTTCGAGCATTTTCGGATCGATCAGGATCAGCCGCACGTTGCGTGCTTCCGACTTGTACAACAACGACAGCAACATCGCGTTGATGCCGACCGATTTGCCCGAACCAGTGGTGCCGGCCACCAATAGGTGCGGCATGCGCGCGAGATCGGCGACCACCGGCTTGCCGGCGATGTCCTTGCCAAGTGCGATGGTCAGCGCCGAATTGTTGTCGTTGTAGACCTGCGAGCCAAGGATTTCCGACAGGCGCACCACCTGCCGCTTCGGGTTGGGCAACTCCAGTCCCATCACGCTTTTGCCGGGAATGGTCTCGACCACCCGCACCGACACCAGCGACAAGGCGCGTGCGAGGTCGCGCGCAAGGCCGACGATCTGGCTGCCCTTGACACCTACTGCCGGTTCGATCTCGTAGCGCGTGATCACCGGCCCCGGGTACGCCGCCTTGACTTCGACCTGCACGCCGAAGTCCTTGAGCTTCTTTTCGATCAGGCGCGAGGTGAATTCCACCGTCTCCGGACTGACTGTCTCCTGTTGCGCCGGCGGCGCATCGAGCAGATGCAGCGGTGGCAGACCAGTGTCAGGCATGTCGGAGAACAGCGGCACCTGCTTTTCCATTTCCACCCGCGGCGACTGCGGTACCGCCGTCACCTGGGGCTCGATGCGAATCGCCGGGTGTTGCTCGAACAGTTCGCGCCGCTCCTCCTCGACCACCAGTTCGCGCACCTCGACTGCCGCCGCACCGGCCTGCCGGTCGCGCCGCTCGTCGCGCTTGCGCTGAAAAAGCAGATACACATGCTCGATCGCCGCCCCGATCCCTTCGGCGACTCCGAGCCACGATATGCCGGTGAACAGGGAAAGTCCGATCGCCATCGCCAGCAGACCTGCGAGCGTGGCGCCGGTAAAGCCGATCTGCATATCCAGGAAATTGCTGGTCAGCGCGCCCAGCATGCCGCCAGGCGCCAACGGCAATGCGGCCTTCAGCGAATGCAGGCGCAGGGCTTCAAGTGTGGCGCTGGCGATCAATAACAAAAGAAAGCCGCCAATCAGGGCCAGCAGCGAGCGCCGGTCGAGCACCGTCGCCTCCGGCGCGAACGCCGCGTCGGCAAGGCGTTTGTAGCTGGCGATCACCAGATAACCGAACAGCACCACCCACCACCAGGCCGACAAGCCGAACATGAATAGCAGAAGATCGGCGCAATAGGCGCCGAGGCGGCCGCCGGCGTTGGTCACTATCGCACCAGTAGCCTCGTGTGACCAGGCCGGATCGGTGCGGCGATAAGTCGCAAGAATCAGGACCAGATAGACCGCAGCTCCGACAAACGCGATCCAGCGCGCTTCGCGCCATAGCCGACCAGCGCGCGACGGCGCTGCGGGACGCACGCCAGTTGCCTGATCCGAAGCC
Source organism: Burkholderiales bacterium (assembly GCA_031423955.1). Taxonomy (GTDB): domain Bacteria; phylum Pseudomonadota; class Gammaproteobacteria; order Burkholderiales; family JAEUOS01; genus JAEUOS01. Next base: position 8,890 of record JANPGJ010000661.1, on the reverse strand, counting down.
ATCGACCGATTATAACGGCGAGTGCACAGGGCATATGCCGCCAGACGCCCTTGCGGCGGTTTGCGATCGGCTGGCAGCGGCGATCAAGGCCGGCGCCGGACCGGCGCTTGCCTCAACACGCGCAAGCGCTGAAAATCAGTTTGTCAGGCACTGGGCGTTTGCATTGCGCACCCCGCCGCCCGAAATGTTCTGGAAAAAAGTCGACGGCGGCTGGTAGATCGGCAGTCCCGGATCTCCGGGCAGGGTCGATGGCCGCGCGCTGAAGTTCTGCGCGGCGCCAAACTGGCCGGCCACGAAATTGGTGGTGCCGGCATTGTTCGACATGATGATCTCGCCATCGGACACGCCAACGTAGACCGCGGGCGGCAGGCTTGCATCCGCCGCATCCGGGGCGGCTTGCGCCAAGCGATCCCCGAGCAAGCCGAAGGGATCGCGCGGCGTGTTCGACAACGCGCGATCGAGATTGACCCAGGCCTCGAAGCGTTCCGGTTGAGTGGACGCATCGGGGACATCGAGCGCCGTCCCGGTGTCGCGGTGGGCATAGTCCGCGCCACCGGGAATCGCGCTGATGCGCGAAGCACCGCGCCGCGCACAGGTGGTGGTCACGCAATCGTCGACAGTGAAGGTGGTGCCGCGAATGCCGATGGTGGCGGTCACGGTACCGACCTTGAACGCATCCTGGTTGCCGCGCTTGCCGATCAGGCCGGTGATCAGGCGAAAGCCGCCCTTGACCAATGCCAATGCCGAATTGTCGCGCGTCGGCTGCGTTTCGTCGAAGCTGTAATCCTCGATCCGGATACGGGTGTTCGGCTTGACCGTCATCACCGCGCCATCGGTGAACTTGAGCTGGGCGTAGCTGTCGCGCTCGGTGTTGAGAGTATCGCCCTTGACGACTTCGGACTGCCGCGACAGGACACGAATGGCGCCGTCGGCCTTTTGCACCGAGATGGTTCCGGACAGTTGCTGGATCGTGCCGCCGGCCCATCCGTCGGAACAGGCGACAAACGCAAGCAGCACCAATATCCGCCGCATCGGTCGATACGCTTTGATCGCTTCCATTTTTGCCTCCCTCATGGCGCACGAGACGCCCGGTCAACTCCGCTGAACTTCTGGCTTCCTTCCACACTGCGTGCTGCTTCCCCGACAACCGGACCCGGCAGGAACGCCGGCGAACCTGCGCCTGCGCGAGCAGGATTCTTGCCGCGCCGAACCGGGCCGAATCCGCCAGGCGACACCATGCCGGACTTGCGCCGACCAGCGCGACAATCACGGGCAGGCATCATCGGTGCGATTCTTGTTCTTGTTTGTTTCGATCAAGGTGATGTATGTCTTGGCGATTCCGGCAGGTGTGTCCGGTTGCGCCGGGTTATAGGTGCCATCGACCCCGGTCAACACGAACGCTTCGCTGACGAAAAGAGCGCCACCAGGCACTGTCAGCAGCGGACCGCCGACCAGGCTGATCGGCTCTCCGGAAAGCAGGTATGCGATCGAATTCGAGGACGGCGTGAAGCGTTGCCGGCCGGTCACCAGGAAGTTGGCCTTGTCAGTGTTGTAGGTGTAGCTGTTCTCGTTGCCCACCAATACCAGCCCCGACGGTACGACACTGGTGCCCGGCGCCTGTCCGAAGGCCTCGCTCAGGTCGGTCAGGCCGGCCCCTTTCTCGTTGACGCTGAAGCGGATGTTGCCGCCATTGACGATGCTGGCGGCGGAATTCGCCTGCGATTTTCCGGCAATCAGCGTAACCCCGGCACCGGTCTTGATCGTCAGTACGCCTGCCGGGTCGAGCCGTGCAATCGCGCTTCCGCCGGCGCTGTCCGCACTCCCGCCCTGCAGTCGCAACTCGCCGCCAAAGGTGAAGTCCGATTTCGAGGTGGTCGCGTTGATCAGCGCGCTGGCGTTGCCTCCGGCCCTGGCGATGCCGGCCTTGATCGACGCACTGAGTTTGCCGGCTGTCGTGCCGATGTTCATCGCCAGGTTCTCGGACAGAATCTCGGCATTGGCGAAGGCGGAATTGGCGGAATCGAATCTGGCGCCGGGCGCGGTCGCGGTGGCATTGCCCGCCAGGAACTCGAATGCGCCGCCGACCTTCAATTCGACGGTGTTGGCGCGAACGCTGATGGCGCTGCTGGCGCCGCCGCCAACGGCATTCGAGGCAGAAGCATCGAGACTGAGCATGCCACCAGTCTCGATTTTCACCTTGCCGGTAGCGACCACGTTGGCGCTTGACGTGGCGTTGGTGCCATTCGCGCTCTGGGTCTTGATGGTCATCGTGCCACCGGAGGTCAAGGCGATGTCGCTGCCCTTGATGGCTACCCCGCTCGTAGCGCTATTGCCATCCGCTGTTCCCCCCAGAAATTCCATCGTGGTTCCGGCTGTCAGCTTGACCGCGCCGGCTCCGGATATGAGCAGGCCCGCGCGCCCGCCGGCCCTCGCGGTTGCGCCAGCCGCCTTGTAGCTGAGCCCGCCGGTAACGGCCGTCAACGTCACCGGGCCGGTGGCGCTGTTGATCTGCACCCCGCCGGTGGCACCGGAACCGTCTGCCGAGGTACCGGTCATGGTGAAATTTCCGCCCGCATTCATCGCCACACCCGATGTTCCGCTGACGCTGAAGCCGACGCGATCGCCGGAGAAGGGCGCGCTGCCGGCGATCAGCGCAATGTTGCCGGTCGCGTCGAGCGCCACCGAACTGCCGGCAATACTGATGCCCGCTCCGCCCGAAGAAGCCGCACCGCCGGTCATGGTGACATCGCCTGCGACGTAGCCCTTGATCGCGCCGTCGGTGATGATGTCCACGCCGGCATTGGAGCCGCTGCCGCCACCCGCAATGATGCCGCCCACCCGCTTGCCGCCGACAAGCGCTGGATCCGACCCGATGGTCAGGGTGGTGGCGACCACCTGCAACGGCCGGGTAGCGCCGGAGTTGACGAGCCTGACCATGCCTGTGGTCGGCGCTGGAGCGAATCCGTCGAGCTGGCTCGATGTCGCATTGGCCTGCAGGACAAGGTCGCCACCCGCGCCACCGAGGTAGATGCCGCCCGGGCTGGTGTCGGAGTTGTTGAGGACGATGTCGTTGCCGGCGACGAGGTCAAACTCGTGCTTGAAGCGGTCGGTGGCATCGGTGCCGACGCGGCGATTGAGGGTGATGTCCTTGACCGCCTTGAGGGTGAGCCGGCCGCCATCCTTGCCGCTATTGATGACGCCGTTGCCAATGTCGATGCCCACGGTGATGTCGCCGGTTCCAGCGCCGCCGCTGCCGTCGGCGATGAGGGTGACCTTGAAGCCCTCCAGACTAGCCGTACTGAGAATGTCGTGCGACGCGGCGATCAGCGTGATCTCGCCCGCTGTGCCGACACCTTTGAGCACGATCGAGGCGCCGCTCTTGAACAGGATGTTGCCGTTGCCGTAATCGTCGCCGTTGAGCTTGGGCCGCTTGTCGGTTCGCATCGCCTCCAGCACAATGTCGCCGCCCACCTGGTTGCCCTTGCTCGCGTCGTTGTTGTCCAGAAAAATCTGCGCACGCGTGTTCTTGTCCGGCACTGTTCCGATCGGACCGTCGACATCGTTGAAGGTCTGCACGGTAAGGGCGCCGGCGGAGCTGGTGCCATGGGTCCTGAGTCCCGAATTGCCGGTGCTCGACTGGATGACCGACCCGGTGGCCTGCACCAGGATGCCACCGGTGCCACCGGTGCCCGCTTCGACCGCCGGACCGGCTGCGCTGACCGAGTTGAACTTGATGTTGCCGAGCGTGGAGCCCGATGCGGCGGCGGTCTTAGTGGTGACATCGAATAACCCGGCCTTCGTGGTAACCCCCGCTGTATCGTACAGAAGCAATGTATCGGTCCGGTTCGCGGCAACGCCGGTGCCCGCCTGCAACACGATGTCGCCCGATATGGACGAGATGGCCTCATCGACCGTGAGATCGTTTGCCGATTGCAGGCGAATCTTGCCGCCGGAGGCGAAATTGCGGATGCCCTTGGCCAGGTTCACTGCGCCGACTGCCACGCTCGATTTCGACCGGTCGGTTCCATCGACGGAAATAAAGATGTCGCCGGTTCCATTGTTGACCGCCGCGATGGTCGCGGTCGATTCGGATCCGGACCCTGACAAGGTCTTGCCGACAACGCGCACCGGGAAACTGCTGGCCGGATCGGTCCCCAGCACACCGATGCCATTGGCGGCAGCGAAGCGCACCCTGTCGGCGAAAATCGTTCCGCTACCTGCGGCGGTGATCTTGTCGCCGGCTTCGACATCGACCGTCGCCCCGTTGGGCACGGTCAGGTTGGCCGAAAAGTCGATCGTTCCACCGGAACCGGATTTAAGGTTGAGTTTGGCCACGCCCGTATCGAGCGCGACCGCGCTCGCGAACTTGATGTCGCCGGAAGCCACTCCGCCCAGGGTGCCGATGTTAAACGTGCCTGCTCCTGCCAGGCCCTTGATCAGGTCGAGGCCGCGGTACTCTCCTGCAGCCGCCGTGGCGCTGGCGGCGCCGAAAAGATTCATCGGGCTGCCGGCCGTCAACGGCGCGAGGGAGACGTTCTTGCCGTTGGCGTTGAACGAACCGTTGAGCGCCAGACCCTGGACCCCGAGGTTGAGATCGGTTACGCCGCTTGCCACGCTGATATCGCTGTCGAGTTGTGCGACACCCTTGACGAAATAACCCGTCGTCCCGGTCAGGCCAAGCGTCGCGGACTTGATGTTCAGGCTGGACAGGCCAGCCCCCGCGCTGCCGACGTTGCCGACCTGCACATTCGTGATACCACTGCTCGAAGTAATCGAAAGACCCGATGCCGCACCAAAGATGGCCGTACCTGCCGTGGTCAGATCGAGCTTCGAAGCATTCAGTTCGACGATCGAATTGGCCGTACCTGCACCGCCGGACACGGTAAGCGTATTCTTGAGGAACAGGTCCTTGATCGAATCCGCCCCGCCATAAACCTTGAGGGTTGCGGCCCTGCCGGCGGCGCTGTTGAGGTTCAAGGTTGTCGAGTCCAACTGGATCCGCCCGCCGGTCAGGTCCGCCTCCAGTACGGCGCCGCCGCGCACGGTAATGCCGCTACTGGTATCGACGGCCCCTGCGTTGGTGAACCGCAGCGCGCCGCCGGTGACGTCAGTCGCACCGGAATACGTATTCGAGGGCCCGCTCAGCGAAAGGGTTCCGGTACCGGCCCGCACAAGACCGCCGGTACCGGTGACCTTGCCAGCAAAGTCGCCTGGGCTGGTGTTACCGTTGACCGTCAACGTGCTCCCGCCCAACGCCACGTTTCCACCTGTCGCACCGCCACCCGACAGCGCCTGAATGGCCTGGTCCGCGCCCAGGTCCAGCAACGCCCCGGCGGTGTTCGCCGTCACCACGCCGCTGCTGGCGGCGATGGCGTTGGTCACCGTGGTCAGGCTCAGCGTGCCGCCATTGACACTCGTCGTGCCGCTGTAGGTGTTGGTGTTGCTCAAGGTCACCGTGCCGCCGGTGGTCTTGGTCAATCCCACCGTGCCAATCGAACCAGCCAGCACCGCGCTCACGCTCCCCGAACGCACGTCAAACGTGGCCGCCGAGGTTAGCGTGCCGTTCTGGATGGTCCCCGATACCAGCGCCACCGCCCTGGCATTCTGATTGGTGCCACCCATTTCCAGCACTGCACCGCTGTTGATCGATACGCCGCTGCTCGCGGCGATCGAATCATTGGTGTCGGTCGTCAATCGCAGCGTTCCGTCGTTGACCGTGGTCGCGCCGGAGTACTTGTTGACCCCGCTCAAGGTCAGCATGCCGCTGCCGGTCTTCGTCAGGCCACCGGTAGCGGCGTCAAAGCCGATCACCCCGGAGAATGTATTGCCGCTCGCGCTCGTGTCGTTGTCCGTCAGAGTGTTGGCACCCTGGGTCACATGCCCGGACCCCGACAGGTTGTTGACTGTCTGGTTGTTTGCGATGTCCAGCGTGCCCAGGGTGTTTACCACCACGTTGCCGCTGGCAGTGATCGCGTTGTTGCTCGCCGTGGTCAGGCGGAGTGTGCCGGCGTCGACCGTGGTCGCACCGGTGTATAGGTTGGTGCCGCTCAAGGTCAGGATGCCGCTGCCGGTCTTGGTCAGGCCACCCAATGTGCCGCCAAAGCCGATCACGCCGGAGAACGTGTTGCTGCCGCTATCGTTGTCGGTCAGGGTGTTGCTGCCGAGGGTCACCTTGCCTGAACCAGACAGGTTGTTCACGGACTGGTTGGTCGTGATGTCAAGTGTGCCCGCTGCGCCTACCGCTACGTTGCTGCTGGATGTGATCGCATTGCTGGTAAGCGTGCCCAGACTGAGTGTGCCGTCATTGATCACGGTCACCCCTGTGTACAGGTTGGTGCCGCTCAAGGTCAGGGTACCGCTGCCGGTCTTGGTCAAACCACCCGCCGTGCCGCCAAAGCCGATCACGCCTGAGAACGTGTTGCTGCTGCTGTCGTTGTCGGTCAGGGTGTTGCTGCCGAGCGTCACCTTGCCTGCCCCGGACAGGTTCTTCACCGTCTGGTTGGTGCCGATGTCCAGCGTACCTGATGTGCCGACCGCGACGTTGCTGCTCGCTGTGATGGCATCGCCCGCCAATGTGCCCAGGGTCAGTACACCTCCGGTCACGCTTGTCGCACCGCTGTAGCTGTTGGTCCCGGTGAGGCTCAGGGTGCCGGTCCCGGTCTTGGTCAGGCCGCCGCTGCCGCTGATCACACCCGCATACGCTCCCGGTGCGGTGCTGCCGTTCACAGTCAGTGTGTTGCTGCCCATGACAACATTGCCGCCGCTCGTGCCGGCGCCCGACAACGCCTTGATCGTCTGGTCCGCCGCCAGGTTCAGAATCGCACCGGCGAGGTTGGCCATCACCACGCCGCTACTCGCGGCAATTGCGTCGTTGCTTGCTGTGGCCAGATTCAGCGTGCCTGCGCTGACCGTCGTTGTTCCGGTGTACAGGTTGGTGCCGCTCATGGTCAGCGTACCGCTGCCGGTCTTGGTCAAGGCGCCCGCGGTGCCGCCAAAGCCGATCACGCCGGAGAACGTGTTACTGCTGCTGTCGTTGTCGATCAGGGTGTTGCTGCCAAGGGTCACCTTGCCCGCGCCCGACAGATTCTTCACCGTCTGGCTGGTCGTGAGGTCCAGCGTGCCCGATGCGCCTACCGTCACATTGCTGCTGGCAATGATGGCATCACCCGCCACCGTGCCTAAACTCAAGACGCCGCCGCTTACATTGGTCGCACCGCCGTAGCTGTTGGTCCCGGTGAGGCTCAGGGTACCGCTCCCGGTCTTGGTCAGGCCGCCGCTGCCGCTGATCACACCCGCATACGCTCCCGGTGCGGTGCTGCCGTTCACGGTCAGCGTGTTGCTGCCCATGACAATATTGCCGCCGCTCGTCCCGGCGCCCGACAAGGCCTTGATCGTCTGGTCCGCCCCCAGGTTCAGGATCGCATTGGCGACGTTGGCCATCAGCACACCGCTGCTGGCCGCGATCGCGTTGTTGGTCGCGGTGGCCAGACTCAAGGTTCCGGCGTTGACCGTGGTCGCACCGGTGTACAGGTTGGTGCCGCTCATGGTCAGCGCGCCGCTGCCGGTCTTGGTCAAACCACCCGCCGTGCCGCCAAAGCCGATCACGCCGGAGAACGTGTTGCCGCTGCTGTCATTGTCGGTCAGGGTATTGCTGCCGAGGGTCACATTGCCTGATCCCGACAGGTTCCTCACCGTCTGGTTGGTCGTGATGTCCAGCGTGCCCGAGGCGCTGACCGCGACGTTGCTGCTCGCCGTGATCGCATCACCCGCCAGTGTGCCCAGGGTCAGTACCCCCCCGGTCACGATGGTCGCACCGCTGTAGCTGTTGGTTCCGGCGAGGCTCAGCGTACCGGTCCCGGTCCTGGTCAGGCCGCCGCTGCCGCTGATCACGCCCGCGTAAGCGCCGGGCGCGGTGCTGCCGTTGACCGTCAGGTTGTTGCCGCCAAGCACCACATTGCCGCCCGTCGTCCCGGCGCCCGACAAGGCCTTGATCGTCTGGTCCGCGCCCAGGTTCAAGATCGCACTGGCCACATTGGCCATCACCACGCCGCTGCTGGCCGCGATCGCGTTGTTGGTCGCGGCGGTCAGACTCAAGGTTCCGGCGTTGACCGTGGTCGCGCCGTTATACAAATGGGTAGTCGACAAAACCAGGGTCCCGCTGCCGCTCTTGGTGATTCCGAACGTGGCGCTGCCGTCGTCAATCACGCCACCCAGGTTCAGTGTGCGCGACGCATTGGCGACGTCGAAGGTGCTGCTCGCCCCGAGCGTGATCGCGCCGTTGAACGTCGCATCGCTGCCGGCATTGCTGCTGATCAGTTTGCCGCCATTGAGCGTCAATCCCGGTGTACCGGCTACAGTTTGTCCATTGATGTCCAGTACGCCGTTGGCCGCTGCCGTCACGCCGCTGGTCGACCCGAGTCCGCCAGGGTTGCCCAGCTTCAGCGTACCGTTGGTCAGGGTAGTCGCACCGGCGTAGTCGTTGCCGGTGCCGCTCACCGTCAGCACCGTCAACGAGGGCGCCGTGGTGTCGCCGTTGAGCACCAGCGCACCGGTGCTGCCGGTCAGCTTGCCGCTCAGGGTGACGTTGCCGGTCTCAGTGGCGGTAGCGATCCGCACGCCGTTGCTCGCCAGGTCCACCTGGCCACTCACCGTCAGGGTGTTGCCGGCGCCGGCGCTGATCACGCTGCCTGCCGCGCCGATCGTCACCGTGCCTGCGAAGCTGCCGCCACTGCCGCTACGGCTGGTGAGTTTGCCGCCGTTCAAGGTCAGGCCCGGCGTGCCGGTCACCGTCAGTCCGTTGACGTCGAGCACGCCATTGGCCGCCGCCGTCACTCCGCTGGTCGCGCCCAAGCCGCCGGCGTTGCCCAGTTTCAATGTGCCGTTGGTCAGC
>JANPGJ010000660.1:0-6145 GCA_031423955.1 Burkholderiales bacterium | reverse complement strand
CAATTGACGAGCCTGGGCGCGCCGCGACCGCGCTTCTTCCAGGGAAACATCGGGATATACACCAAGCGAAATTTTCTTTTCCCGGCCGCCGATGCGGTACTTGAGGTGCCAGTACTTCGAGCCGGACGGCATCACCTGAAGGTACATGCCACCGCCGTCAGCCATCTTGAATGGCTTCGCGTCTGCTGTGGTGTTATCGATGTCTTTCTCGCTGAGAGGCATAGGGGCAACTGCAACTTCCTGGCATTCGAGTGTTCCCGAATGTTGCCCCTAAATAGGCCCGGCTGTCAATGGCCTCCACTGGATGCTGCTGGACGATAACTGATGGTCTACAGAGAGAGGAGTCGGGATTTTTGTTCTTCGTTGGACATTGAAAACCACTGATTTGGTCCCGCCGACAGGAATCGAACCTGTATCTGGCGCTTAGGAGGCACCCGTTCTATCCATTGAACTACGGCGAGGTAAGGGGAGCGAATATCTTGCATGTTCGCCAATTCTTCCGCTCGTAGCCACTTTTGACGGCATTCGATATTCCGCGGTAGTGAGTCGCGCGGTGATCCGGAGTGCATCGTGGCCAGTGTCTGCAAACTGAGCGGCGTGTGGCGGGCCCTGAACCGCCGCAACGGTCGGGATTCTATCACCCGCATTGCCTGAATTTGGTCGACTGGCCGGGCGTGCAACCAATTGCCTGTGCTCAGAGACTGACGCGCGAGTTGGCGCGCCTAAGTTGAATCGAAAGTCAGTCGCCAAGCAGGTGGTTTCCTCCAGAAGCACCCCTGGAATGACCGCGCGAGTATGGGGACGGCCCGCTTGCGTTTGCGCCGGTTCATCCACTTTCGACCACTTCTGGTGGAATTCCATTTTCCGTGGAATTGAGTCGCGCGGCAACGTGGAGTATGTCGTCGTCAAAACTTGCCCATTTACAAGAAATCGCTTGACGAATTATGGTGGTTCCGACATCTTAAACGCATGGCAGATAGCGAACTCAAAGCCCGTCGACTGGATTGGCTCCATCCACAAGGATTTCAGGGCGTTTCCAGATGAGGTGCGGGATCATATGGGCTACGCCCTTTGCTTGGCTCAAACCGGTGACAAGCATGAGGATGCGAGCCGCTCAAAGGATTTGGTGGCGCAGGGGTCCTCGAGATCGTTTCGGGTCACGCAGGCGACACCTATCGCGGGGTCTACACAGTGAAATTCCCCTCCGCGATTTATGTGCTGCACGCGTTTCAAAAGAAATCGAAGACAGGCAGCCAGACTCCGGTCATCGACATGGAAATGATCACCCGAAGACTCAAACTGGCCGAGGCCGATTACAGAGCGAAGCTTGCGAGAGGAAATAAATCATGAAAGACGACACCAGCGTCAAACGCGGCAGCAAGAACCTGTTCGCCGACCTTGGTCACGCCGATCCGGAAACGCACCTTCTGAAGGCAGGGCTGGTCACCCGCATCCGGGACATCATCAAAGCCGGCAAGCTCACCCAGGCCGAAGCCGCTGAACGCATCGGGATCAGCCAGCCCGACGTGTCGCGGTTGCTGCGCGGACAGTTTCGCGACGTGTCCGTCGAACGGCTTATGCGGATGCTGAACAAGCTCGGCTGCGATGTGGACATCGTCATCCGTGGCCGCGGCAAACCGACAACCAAGGGTGACACCATCCACCTGCACGCGCTGCCAGCGTAAGGATGAAAACGTGTGGGAGCGGTGACGTGATGGCGAAGGGATTGCCTTTCCAGGGACTCTCTTCGCCGGACAAGACCGTGATTACAAATGAGGATGGCATTCCGCGATGAATCAGAAGAACAAACGAGCAAAGCCGATCAGAGAACCCAAACTGTCCCGAACGCACGCGCCGACTGGTCTTTCGCCGGTCGATTGGCAGCGTGCCTTGCGTCGGCAGTTTGGGCGCGAGCAGGCGTTTGACCTTGAGAATATCGGGGAGGAGCCGTTTTTCTCCGAATTCCGCGTAGCCAATCCTGAGTCGAAGTCGAAGTACTACGTGGCCATTCGCGGGGTGCGCCCGGGCGACAACTTCTGCGCCTGTCCCGATTACGCGACCAACGAGTTGGGGACCTGCAAGCACATTGAATTCACGCTGGCGCGCCTTGAAAAGAAGCGTGGCGCCAAGGCAGCGTTTGGCCGCGGCTACCAACCCGCGTTTTCGGAACTGTATTTGCGCAATGACGGGGCGCGCACGATCCATTTCCGCGCCGGCACGGATTGTTCGGCGGCGCTGGCGAAGACTGCGTCAGTGTTGTTCGACGCGTCCCAAAATTGGCGCTTGCCGGAGAAGCATTTCGACCTGCTGGAGCGCTTTCTCGCCAAAGCGGCGAAGTCCGGGCACGAATTGCGCGCGTACGACGACGCGCTCGACTACATCGCCGGAAGCCGAGACGCCGCGCGGCGCATAGCGGCGCTCGATGAGATATTCCCGCGCGGCGCTGCCGACCCGAAGCTGGAGAAACTGCTCAAGGTACCGCTATACCCATACCAGGCCGAAGGCGCGCTGTTCGCCGTGCGCGCCGGTCGTTGCCTGATCGGCGACGAGATGGGCCTGGGCAAGACCATTCAGGCGATCGCCGCGGCTGAGATTCTGGCGCGGCATTTCGGTGTGGGGAAAGTACTCGTGGTCTGCCCGACCTCGCTCAAGTACCAATGGCAAAGCGAGATCGCCCGTTTTTCCGGCCGCGCATCGCGCGTGATCGCCGGTGGCCGCGCGCAGCGGCAGAAGGAATACGCCGAGGATGATTCGGTCAAGATCACCAACTACGAAAAACTCAAGTCCGACCTCGACCTGATATCCGCATGGGCGCCGGAACTGGTGATCGTCGACGAAGCGCAGCGCGTGAAGAACTGGAACACCATCGCCGCGAAAGCGCTCAAACGCATCGACAGCCCCTATGCCATCGTGCTGACCGGCACGCCGCTGGAAAACAAGCTCGAAGAACTCATTTCCATCGTGCAGTTCGTCGACCAGCATCGCCTGGGCCCTACCTGGAAGCTGTTGCACGAGCATCAGGTCAAGGACGAAGGCGGCCGGGTAACGGGCTACACGGCGCTCGAAAAAATCGGCCAGACCTTGGGCCCGCTCATGATCCGCCGGCGCAAGGCCGAGGTGCTGCTGCAGTTGCCCAGCCGTACCGACCAGAACTTGCTGGTACCGATGACCGAGATGCAGATGTTGTTTCACGATGAGAACGCCGAAATCGTGTCGAAAATCATTGCGCGCTGGCGCAAGATGAAATTTCTGTCCGACCAGGACCAGCGCCACCTCACCTGCGCCTTGCAGAATATGCGCATGTCGTGCAACAGCACCTTCCTGTTGGACCAGGAGACCGATCACGGCGTCAAGGCCGACGAGTTGGCGGCATTGCTCGAAGGTGTTTTCGTCCAGCCGGAAGCCAAAGCGGTGGTCTTCAGCCAATGGACGCGGACGCATGAGATCGTCATCCGCCGGCTTGAGGCGCGTGGCATCGGCTATGTCAGCTTTCACGGCGGCGTGCCTTCGGAAAAGCGGCCGGCGCTGGTGGAGCGCTTTCGAGACGATCCGCAATGCCGCGTCTTCCTGTCGACCGACGCCGGCAGTACAGGGCTCAACCTGCAGCACGCCTCTACACTTGTGAACATGGATCTGCCGTGGAATCCCGCGGTGCTCGAACAACGTATAGCGCGGATCCACCGCATGGGGCAGAAGAGCCCGGTGCAGATCGTCAACTACGTGTCCAAGGGAACCATCGAAGAGGGCATGCTGTCGGTGCTCTCGTTCAAACGTTCCCTGGCGGCGGGCATCCTTGACGGCGGCACCGGCGAGATTTCGTTGGGTGGCTCGCGTCTCAATCGCTTCATGAAGGACGTCGAAAACGTCACCGGCCGCATGGGCGAGGGCGAGGCGATGGTGCCGATGGAGGAGGCGGTCAACGTTGCCGCCGCACCTGAGGAAGCGCGCGCAAACGCATTGCCTGACGAAACACGCGGTGTTGCAAGCGATAGTGCACCACCGGCCAACGCCAGCGAAATTCCGGCAAAGGGAGCCAGTCCCGATCCGTGGTCCGGGCTTCTGCAGATCGGCGCGGAGTTGGTATCGGCACTGACCGCCCCGGACCAGGGCGCAGCTACCCACCCGTGGGTTGAGCGTGACCCCGCCACCGGTGCACGCAGTCTGAAGGTGCCCCTGCCACCGCCAGAAACCGTGCGGCGGCTTGCGGATGCCCTTGCAGCGTTTTCAGACGCATTGTTGCGTTCCAAGTAACGGGCATATGGGCCGGCGTTCACTGGATACCTGACAGGCCGACATCGAGTCCTGGTTCGCCCGTGATGTGGCGTCGCCGCCTATGGCGGGTAGAGTGCAGAGTTGGCACCAATGCCGCCGTCCTGCAGTCAAACCTGCGCAAACTCAGCCCGCCAGATCAGTCGGACGTCTTTTCCAGCCTAGCCCGTAGCCAAGCCGGAAAGGACTTCCATGGCATCGCGACATGGCCGTTGGGAAGAATCCGCTCCTTGTCGGTGCGGCAGACAAGAATGCCTGGCCCGGTAGCCTCGTCGGCGGCGACAGCAAGGAATCGATTGAGTGGCACGACGTGGCCGGCACCTGGAGTGGCCGTCAGCTTGATTTCCACTGGCTGCAGTTTGCCGGCTATCACGATCAGCAGATCGACTTCCAGACCGTCGTGTGATCGCCAGAAATACAAGTCCGGTTTTCGGCCAAGCGCCATGAACGCCTTGACGGCTTCAATGACGACCCAGCCCTCCAGCAGCGGACCGCCCATCGGGCCGGCCAGTGCCGCCGCGGCATCTGGCTGGCGCGTTAGCAAGGTGACAAGCGCGGCATCAACGAAATAGAGCTTTGGCGACTTGACGACCCGCTTGCCATAGTTGCGAAACCATGGCGGCAGGAAATACGCAAGGTACGAGGCCTCGAGTACACCGGCCCAGGACTTGATGGTGGGTTGCGAAATGCCGAGTTCGCGGCCGAGGTCGGCGGCATGAAACTCCTGACCATGCCGGGACGCAGCCAAGTTGAGAAACTGATTGAACGCGCGCAGGTCGGGAATGTTGCGGACCTGTCGCACGTCGCGCTCGATATAGGTCGATACGTACCCTCTGAGCCACAGGTCGCGGCGATCCGGGTGCAGGGCGGGAATCGGATAGCCGCCGTTCCACAGCACCAGATCCAGAGACGGGCGGGGAAATTCCAGGTGGGAGAACGGCGGCAACTCAAGAATGGCCACCCGGCCGGCAAGCGATTCGCTGACATCGCGCATCAGGCCAAACTGCTGTGATCCCGTCAGCAGCCACCTGCCGCAGCGCTCCGGTTCGGCATCGATACGCATCTTCAGGTGCGAAAGCAGGGCCGGAACGTACTGGATTTCGTCCAGGATCACTCGACGGTTTGCGAACCTGGCAAGAAAGCCGGCAGGATCAACGCCCGCGAAGTCGCGTTCAAGCGAATCGTCGAAGCTGACATAGTCGACATCCGCGCTGGTCTCGTGGCGGAGGAAAGTCGTTTTTCCCGACTGTCGCGGCCCCGTCACCAAAACTGCCGGGAACGCCAGCAGGGCTTTTGCGAGGATGGATGTGAGTTGGCGCTGCCTATACATCTGACAATACTAAAAATGGATTTTAGTTTTGTCAATTCATAGATGCCGGATATCCCGGCCACCTCGGCACCATCCGAATTTGACGCGCGGACCGATACTGGTTTGGCGACCCTCAGAATTGCCGCAGGAACGCAGGCGCACCAAGTTGAGTCGCAAGTGAGTCGCCAACGTGTTCCCCTCTGAAAGCACCCATTGAACTACGGCGAGGCAGCAGGGCAAAGCCAAGGGGGGTTAGCCGAAAGCCGAGCTCGATCAAATTGCCCGTACCGGCGATACCGATACGAGTGTCTGCGCTGGTATGATGCGGTCCCTCATGCAGATGCCGGGATTGCGCAAATCGCATGCCGCACTGCCTGTTTCACCGGCCAGACCATGATCCAGAGCATTGACCATATTGTCATTACCTGTCGCGACCTCGATGCGACCATCAGCTTCTATACACGCGGGCTCGGGATGCGACTTGAGACCTTCGGCGAGCCGCCCAAACCACAGCGCAAGGCGTTGCACTTCGGCGGCCAGAAATTCAATCTGCACCAGGCAGGCGAC
>JANPGJ010000659.1:0-8069 GCA_031423955.1 Burkholderiales bacterium | reverse complement strand
GCGGCGGCGCGATGTGCAATCAGGCGCGCGGCGTCGGTGCGCATCTGCAAGCCGACCAGCAGGTGGGCCAGCGCCTGCGAACCGGCCAGTGCCGGCCGCTCGCGCACATGCAAAAGCGCATCGTCAATCGCCTGCTGCGCGCCGCCCACGCAATAGGCTGCCTGTGCCAGGCGCGCGCGTTCCAGGGTGCCTGTGATCACCGTCCAACCCTGGTCGAGTTCGCCGAGCAGCGCGCTCTTCGGCACGCGTACACCCCGGTACTCCACTTCACACAGGGTGCCGGCGGCGCGCATGCCGAGTTTTTCAATGCGCCGGCAGGTGATGCCCGGTGTCTTCGCATCGACCAGGAACACCGAGAGGCCGCGCTGCCTGGTGGCGCCTGGGTCGGTGCGTGCGCTGACGATCAGGCACGGGCTTTCGGCGGCGCCGGAGGTGAACATCTTGCTGCCGTCGATCACGAAGTCGTCGCCATCGGCCGCCGCGCGGGTGCGGATGGCGGCGGCATCCGAGCCGGCATCGGCCTCGGTGTGCGAGAACGCGAACATCATCGCGCCGGCGCATACCCGTGGCAGGATCGATGCTTTCTGGTCCGGGCGGCCGAAGCGCAGGATTGCTTCCACGCCCCAGCCCAGCGCACGGTTGAGAAAGGAGGCGATCGAAAGCGAGGCGCGCCCGAACTCCTCCAGCAGTACGCTCACATCGCCGGCACCGCCGCCGGCGCCGCCATATTCGACGGGCACCGGCAGGCCGATAAAGCCTTCAGTCGCCATGCCGGCCAGCAGCTCCATCGGCGCGCGGCCGGCAAGGTCGGCTTCGATGAGGAACGCCGGCGTAAGCTCGCGCGCGATGTAGGCGCGCGCCGCGGCACGCAGTGCTTCCTGTGTCGGCGTGAGGCCGAAGTCGAGACCGGTGGTGGTGCTCACGCCGTCACGCCCATCGCGCGGGCGACCAGGTCGCGCTGGCTGCGCGCCGCGCCGTCGCCAACGATGAACCAGCGTGCATCGCGAAAGTGGCGGCCGATGTCGAACTCCATGGTCAGGCCATAGCCGCCATAGACCCGCATCGCCTGCGAGATGGTGTTGAGCAGCGCTTCGCTGGCGGCCAGATGGGCCAGCGCGGCATCGGAGGCGGCGTCGCCATCGCCAGCCGCACGCCACGCCGCTCGGTACAGCAGGGTGCGCGCGGCGTCGACCTCCACCTGCAGATCGACCAGAAGGTGCGAGATGGCCTGGAATTTTCCGATTGGCTGGCCGAACTGCTGGCGTTCCCCCGCATAGCGCACCGCGTCCTCCACCGCCTGCTGCGCACAGCCGACGCAGGCGGCGGCGTCCAGCAGGCGCGCATGTGCCAGCGCCGCGCGGATTGTCGGTTCGGCGCCGCCCGGTGCGCCGAGCAACGCACCGGGCGCCAGACGTACTGTATTGAAATGGACCGCATGCAGGGTGCCGAAGTCGCGTGGATTCGTGGCTGTCGGGATTTGCCAATCGATGCCGGGCGTGTTGCGGTAACAAGCGAACAGGGTGAGGCTGGCCGCATCGGTTGCATTGCGGGCGGCGACGATCAGGCATCGCGCGTCACGCGTGCCGCTGACCATGAGCTGTGTGCCGTCGACAAGGTAGCCGGCATCGCCGGGCAATGCGCGGACCGAGGCGACCGCAGCATCGGGGTCGCAGCCGGGTCCGGCTGCCACGTATCCGCACGACCAATTGCCGAGCACCAGCTGTTCGAACCAGTCGCGCTTGCGCTCTTCGCTGCCCTGCCGCCTGAGCACCTCACAGCCGAAACCGGTGGCACCGGCAAGGATCGCGCTTGCCGCCAGCGAGTGGCGGCCCAGTTCTTCGAACATCACCGCCATGTCGATCGTGCTGCCGCCGAGGCCGCCATAGTCGGCCGGCACCGCCAGCGCGGTGAAGCCCAGCGCGGCCATTTTCGGCAACAGCCCGGGTCCCGGCGCGAGGCCTTGGGCATCGAGTTCGCGCAGCCGCGCCTGCGGCAGTTCCTTAGCGGCGAAAGACGCAACCGTCCGACGCAGCAGTTCCTGCTCGTCGGTGAACGTGAACCTCATCGGCGGTCGACCAGGCGGGTGGCCTTGGCGTCGCGCGCCGGGTCGTAGAGGTCGGCGGCGGCGGCGAATTCCACCCGCGGGCGCACCCGCACCGCACCCTGCGCGGCGTCGATCACCGCCCGGGTCAGTGCCGCGCGGTCAGTGCGCGGGCTGGCCACGCGCACGATCATCTCGTCCATCGAGAACGGGTCGGCAGGGTCGACCCGCGCGAGCACCACCTGATACTCGTCGACCCCCGGCACCGCGCGCACCGCCTCCAGCAGCGCGGTGGGGTTGATCAGCATGCCCTTGACCTTGAGCAGGTCCTTGGTGCGCACGATCGGCGGCACCACGCGGTCGCCGATCCGTCCGCAGTGCGGGCAGGGGCCATGCTCCAGGCTGACGATGTCGCCCACCAGGTAACGCACCAGCGTGGTACCGCGACGATTGATGTGGGTGATGGCCAGCGCGCCGCGCTCGCCGTCCGGCAGGCGGCGCCCGCTGTCGGGGTCGACCACCTCGTGAAAGATGACCTCCGGCGCCGGGTTGTGCCAGTCGCCGTCTTCATGGCACTGCGCCAGGCCGCCGCTCTCGGTCGAGCCGTAGCGGTCGAAGATCACCGGATTGGTCGCGCCCATCGCCCGCAGGCGCGCTCGCATGTCTTCGCGCATCTCCGGCGAACTGGCTTCACCGGTGACGCCGCACATGCGCACGCTGGTGAAATCGGCGCCCAGTTCGGCTGCGCGGATGATGGCGCGGCGCACGAAACTGGTGACACCCCACAACACGGTTGCGCGGTGGCGCTCGACCATGCGCACGGCGTCGTCGAGCGAGCGATGGACGTCGAAATCGCCGTGCGGGGCGCCGGTGAGCGCACCCACCACCGCGGCACCCGACGCATACGCGTTGGCCGACGAACGCGAGAAGGCGCCCATCGCCGCCTGGGTCAGCGGAAACAGGTTGGCCAGGATGTCGCGATCGCTGATGCCGGAAATCTCGGCCACCCGCCGCGCCTGCAGCAGGTAGGCCTGGTAGTCATGGGTGGTGACGTAGATCGGGGTTGGCTCGCCGGTGCTGCCGGTGGTGTGGTTCACCTCCCACAGCGCGCGTTCATGCAATGGCAGGTCGGGGCAGTGCAGGCGGAACGCCTCCGGATCGGCCATCAGGTCTTTCTTGGGCGTCAGCGGCAACGCTTCAAGGTCGTCAATCGTGCGGATGCGTGCCGGGTCGATGCCGGCCTCCGCCCAGCGGCGCCGATAGTAGGCGTGGCCGCGGGCGCACAACTCGATTTGGCGCGCCACCAATGCATTCTGGACACGGCGGATCTCGGCCAGCGGCTGGCGCAGGAACTCGCTCATCGCCCGAGCGCCTTCCTGGTTTCGCCCAGCAGCCGCATGAACAACTCGTGCGCCGGCAGCATGTCGCGGATCGCGCCGGCGCCCTGGCCGGTGGGGAAGTTGGCAACATCGAGCAGCCCGGCCGCTTTGGCCGGCGCCACCAGTGACTCGACGCGCATGCGCTGCCAGGGCATCGGCAACAACTCCGCATCGTGACCCTTCCAGCGCTCGGTGAATTCGTTTTTCAATACGCGGCTGGTCTTGCCGGTGTAGCAGCGCGACACCACCGTGCCATCCTCGTCGACTTCAAGGATGCGGCGCTTGTGGTTGGCATGCGCGGTGGCCTCGGGCGTGGCGATGAAACGGGTGCCGATCCATGCGCCCTGCGCACCCAGCATCATGCCGGCGGCGATGCCGCGCCCGTCGGTGATGCCGCCGGCAGCCAGCACCGGCACCGTGACCGCGTCGACCACCGCGGGCACCAGCACCATGGTGGTGATGCTGCCGACATGGCCGCCGGCTTCCATGCCCTGGGCGACGATGATGTCGACCCCGGCCTGTTCGAGCTTCTTCGCCTGGCGTGCCGAGCCGACCAGGGACAAGACCTTGGTGCCGGCGCGGTGGCAGGCTTCGATCATCCATGCCGGGGTGCCCAGGCCCGAGGCCAGGAGCGGCACCTTTTCGGCCAGCACCACCTCAAGCTGGGCCCGCGCCAGTTCCAGGGTCAGCGGCGGTGGCGGCGTGCCTGACATGCCGGCGATCCGCGGCAGCATGTCGCGCAGGAACTCGGGCAGCGGCGGAACCTCCCGGCTACCCAAGTCGGGCGGAATGTCACCCGGAAACATCAGGTCCACGCCAAACGGCCGGTCGGTGATACGGCGTACCGCGCGAATCTCGGCGCGCAATTCGTCCGCGGTGCAGAAGGTCGCGCCGAGTACGCCCATGCCGCCGGCGGCAGATACGGCACCGGCCAGGGGTGCCATGGTCACGCCGCCCATGCCGGCGGCGAAAATCGGAACCTCGATTCCAAGCAGATCGCAAATCGGTGTGCGCAGCGACATGGCTTCTCCCGGTGATGTCACCTGATCTTACCGGATGTGCTGCCGGCCTCCGCGGAAAAACGCCTCTATACTGGTTTTGTTGCAGAGCGCGAACTGCGAGGAGAGAGCGATGAAACCATTTTTTAAGTCAGCGATGCTGGCGATTGCGATCGGCATCGCCTGTGGCGCGTCGAGCAGCGCCCTGGCGCAGACCTATCCGGCGCGCAACGTGCGCCTGATCGTGCCGTTCCCCTCGGGTGGCCCGGCGGACATGCTGGCGCGCCTGCTGTCGGAAAAGCTCACCGAGCGCTGGGGCCAGACGGTGGTGATCGAAAACATCGGCGGCGCCGCGGGCAACATCGGCGCCGAAGCGACCACGCGTGCCGCGCCGGACGGCCATACCCTGCTGCTCAACGCGTCCAGTCATGTCATCAACGGCATCCTGTATCCCAAGCTGCCCTACGATCCGATCAAGGACTTCACGCCGATCACCCAGGTGGCGTCGTATCAGCACATGTTCGTGGTGCACCCCGCGGTTGCCGCGAAAACCGTGCGCGAATTCATCGCGCTGGCGAAGTCGAAACCCGGCCAGCTCACCATCGGCAATTCAGGCATCGGCACCCCGGGCCATCTGGCCGCCGAACTGTTCAAGACCACCGCCGGCATCGACATCATCCACGTACCCTACAAGGGCTCGGCGCCGGCCACCACCGACCTTCTGGGCGGGCAGCTGACCGGCATGTTCAACAACCCGGTCAATACCCTGCCCTACACCGCGGCGGGCAAGATGCGCGCCATCGCGGTGACCGGCAAGCAGCGCCTGGCGGTGGCGCCGGACATACCTACCGTTGCCGAATCCGGGTTTCCGAATTTCGAGGCCGGCACCTGGTTCGGGCTGTTCGGGCCGGCCAATGTGCCAGCGGCGGTGGTGGCGAAGATCCGTGAAGACGTGGTGCGCTCGCTGCGCCTGCCCGATGTGCAGCAGAAACTCGGCGCGCAGGCCTGGGACACCATCGGCAACACGCCGGCCGAATTCGCCGCGGTGATCCGCACGGAACATGAAAGCTGGTCGAAGGTGATCAAGGCGGCGGGCATTCGCGCCGAATGAGATGCGCTTGCGCCTGATCAAGGGGAATCGGTGTATCCGTGGCGCGATGCGATTGGTAACGGCGGGGTCGGGTGGCGGCGTATATTTGCAGCGCATAGTCCGGGTTGGCGCGCCGGATCACAATACCTGGAGGGCTGATGATGCTGATTCTACGAGCGCTGGTCACGGTGGCTGCGGTTGCGATGTCAATCAATGCAGTTCACGCGCAAACCGACAGCGGGCCGATCATGATCGGTTCTTCGATTCCGATGACCGGGGGCGTCGCGGCCTTCGGCCAGCATTCGCGCTGGGGCGCGGAAATGGCGTTGGCCGAGGTCAACGGCGCCGGTGGGGTGCTCGGGCGCAAGATCGAGATCGATTTCCAGGACAACCGCTGCAATCCCGCCGAGGCGGTGAAAAGCGTCACGCAGATGCTGGCGACGAAAAAGTACGTCGCCATTCATGACGGCCTGTGCAGTTCCGCCGCGCTGGCGATCATGCCGCTGGTGGAGCGCGCCGGCGTGCCGTTCATCATCGCCAACGCGTCAGCCACCTCGATCGCCGAGAAGTCCGGTGTCGGCGGCAACAAGTGGACCTTCAAGATCAACCCGACCGACGCCAGCCTGCTTAATGCGCTGGTGGGCTGGTTCGAGAAGGACGGCCGTGCCGCCAACATCGCGTTCCTCGGCGAAGACACCGACTTCGGGCGCGCCGGTTCTTCCGGGTTCGAGCAGGCGCTGGGCAAGCGCAAGATGAAGCTGGCGTCGGTGGATTTTTTCCAGAAGGGGACTGCGGACTTCACCGCCGCATTCGCGCGCATCAAGTCGCGCAAGCCGGCCTTGATGGCCCTGTATGCGATCGATGCGGACTTCCAGAATTCGATCCGGCAGTGGCACAGCATCGGCGGCGGCATACCCCTGACCGGCCGCATCCTGGTTGATCAGGTGCCCAAGGAAATCATGGACAGTGGGTTCTTGGACGGCACCATGTCGGTCCAGCCCTACGACCCCTCGGTCGACACGCCCGCCAACAAGGCGTTTGTCGAGGCCTTCCGCAAGCGCAACAACGTGCCGCCGACCCTGGTGAGCTTCGAATCCTACGAATCGATCAAGGTGCTGGTCGACGCCATCAAGCGCGCCGGCAGCACCGATCCGGCGGCGATTCGCGACGCCTTTGCGAAAACCCGGCTGCCGTCGATCCTGGGCACCACGATCGAGTTCGACGAGAACAACCTGGCGCACAACAACGCCATCGTCCTGACCATCAAGGGCGGCAAGGTAGTGGTGCTGGGCTTGAGCAAGACCTGAGTGCCGGTGCTGCGGGTGTCACTGCGGATGCCGCCACGTGCAAGCTGAAGCGCCGCGGCGGCCCGCGCCCGGTTGCAGCGCGAAACCGCGCGGCTAGTCGATTCGATGGACGCGGCTTTCCTGATCCAGTTGTTGCTCAATGGCCTGGTCATTGGCGTCATCTACTCGCTGGTGGCGATCGGGCTGTCGCTGATTTTCGGGGTGCTGGAAATTGTCAACTTCGCGCATGGCGAGTTCTACATGCTGGGCGCGATGCTGGCGTATTTCCTGACCACTAATGCGGGTTTCGGCTACTGGCCGACGATCGCGGTGACGACCGTGGTGGCGCTGTGCGTCGGCTATGTGCTGTTCGAGGCGCTGTTGGGATCGCTCTCCGGCGAGAGTTTCGAGCGCAGCATCCTGTTGACCCTGGGCCTGTCGATGATCCTGCAGAACGGCGCGGTGTATCTGTTCACCGCCACGCCGAAAATGGTGGCCACTCCGCTCAGCTATGCCAATGTCGCGTTCTGGGGCATGCGCATTTCGCTGGTACGCCTGTATGCGCTCGGCCTCGGGCTGGCCGCTTTCGTAGTGCTGTACCTGGTGCTGTATCAGAGCCGCATCGGCCGCGCAATGCGCGGCGTGGCGCAGAACCGCGCGGCGGCGCTGATGGTGGGCATCGATCCGCGCGTCGTCTCGCGGCTGGCGGTGGCGATCGGCATCGGCTTGTCCGGGTTGGCCGGCGCGGCGCTGGCGCCGGTGTACGCGGTGCACCCCTTGATGGGTTTCGCATTCGTCTTCAAGGCCTTCGCCATCATCATCATCGGCGGGCTTGGCAACGTGTCCGGGGCGGCGATCGCCGCGGTGGCCCTGGGCATCTTCGAGACCCTGATCGGTGGCTACCTGCCGGTGGTGCTGGTCGATGCGTTCGCGTTCGGCGCGATGATCCTGACCTTGCTGGTACGCCCGCAGGGGCTGTTCGGCCGCGGAGTGCGGGTGTGACCGGCGGGTTCTGGCTGCGCGCGCTGCTGGCGGCGGCGGGTATCGCGGCGCTGATGCTGCTGCCGCGCCTGACCGGCAACGAGTACGTGCTGGCGCTGGGTGTGAGCTTCGCGACTTTTTCGGTCCTCGCCGGCGGCTTGAACCTGGTCTATGGCGATATTGGCCTGCTGTCATTTGCGCAGGTCGGGTTTTTCGGCATCGGCGCCTATGCCGCCGTGCTTCTGGTGACCGAACTGCACTTGCCGTTCTGGGCCGGCGCCGGCGCCGGCGGGC
>JANPGJ010000658.1:0-26543 GCA_031423955.1 Burkholderiales bacterium | reverse complement strand
GGCGCGTATTTTTTTCACTTGGCCGCGGCCCCCGTTACCCTGACCACCGCGGCGGCGGCGGGGGGCGCAGCGCCAGGACCGACGGACACTTTGGCGCTGCTGCAAACGGTGCTTGACGACGCCCGGCTTGCGCTTTGTGCCGAGGCCCACGGCGCGATGCGCGTTCTCAATCGCGACACGCTTGCCTATCTGAAGGCGCGGCACCAGTTCGGCCGGCCGCTCGGCAGCAACCAGGTGTTGCAGCATCGGATGACCGAACTCTACATGCTGGAACAGGAAGCGGCGGCGGTGATCAGCGCCGCGCAACGCGCGAAGTCAGTCGTGGCGCCAGGCGGCGCTGCGGTCCGCGACATGGCCGCCCGCCGCGCCATCAGCGGTGCGGTCGCGCACTGTATCCGCGCCGGGCGCCAGATCGCGCACGAGGCGGTGCAGTTTCATGGCGGCATCGGCACCACCGACGAATTGCCGGTAAGCCATTATTTCAAGCGCATCATGGTGCTGAACCGGCTGCTGGGCGACCGCGACGCGCATCTCGATGCCTTTGTCGCAGCCGATGCAGCCGGCGCTGCAAGCGCGGCCGCGGCGCAAACCTGACCAGGGAGCATCGCCTCATGTTGTGGCAGGACTATCAATGCATCAATTTCGACCGGCGCGGCCGGGTGCTGGTGATAGTGCTCAACCGGCCGGCGCAAATGAATGCCGTCAATGGGCGGCTGCACACCGAACTTTCGCAGGTGTTCGTCGATGCCGCAGCCGATTCCCAGTCCGATGTGGTGGTACTCACCGGCGCCGGCCGGGCATTCTGCGCCGGCGGCGATCTCGATTGGATGCAGTCCTCGATTGACCGCCCGCAGGAATTCGAACAGGTCGCCGCCGAGGCCAAGGCCATCATCACCACCCAACTCGACTTGCCCAAGCCGCTGATTTGCCGGCTCAATGGTCACGCCACCGGACTTGGCGCCACGCTCGCCCTGTGCTGCGATATTTCAGTGGCGCACAGCAATGTGAAGATTGGCGATCCGCATGTCAAGGTGGGCCTGGTGGCAGGCGACGGTGGTGCGCTGATCTGGCCCGCGCTGATCGGTTATGCCAAGGCCAGGAGATATCTCCTCACCGGCGATATGCTGACCGCGCTGGAGGCCGAGCGCATCGGCCTCGTCAGTGAAGTGGTGGCGCCGGATGCGCTCGACGAAGCCGCATATGGATTGGCCGAACGCCTGGCGCGCGGCGCGACCAAGGCAATCCGGTGGACCAAGCTCACCGCGAACCTGCCCTTGAAGCAATTGGTGCACAGCTACTTCGATACCGGCATCGCCTACGAGACCTTGTCGAATCTGTCCGATGATCACCGCGAAGCCGTGGCCGCCTTCCGCGAGCGGCGCGACGCCGTGTTTAGTGGCGGCTGACTCGAAGATGATGCGGCGCTGGCGAGCCCCGGTTCGATGACCTCAAAGATAAGCAATCGAGGCAATGATGAACACCGGCAATGAGCCGGGCGCCAGCGCGGATTCGCGTGGCGGCCTGCCCGCGCGTTCCGCGCGTGCGGTCAGGAGTTTCCGCGTTCGTCGTTGAGCCGGCGGCCGAAGGCGCGTCCTGCCCGCAGCGCGTCGGCCAGCGGCAAATCAGCACACTGGTGGAAAACCCGCTTGGTCGCGGTGATCGTGGCCCGGTCAAGCGCGGCCAGAGCGGCGGCGATGCGCACGGCCTCGGCCAGCACTGCGTCCGGTGCCGCCAGGCGATTGACCAGCCCGAGCGCGAGTGCGCGCTCAGCTGCGATCGATTCGCCGGTTGCCAGCAACTCGAAGGCCGCCTTGCGCCCGGCATGACGCATCAGAGTCCCGATCATCAGTGAAGGCACCATCGCATGTTTGGTTTCGGGGTATCCGATCTTCGCATCGCTGGCCAGCACCACCATGTCGGCAGCAAGTGCGATCGCCGCGCCGGCGCCGATCGCCGCGCCATGCACGGCCGCGATCACCGGCTTGTCCAGTGCACCCAACCGCAGTTGCAAGTCGAGCAGCAGGTCGCTGCGCCGGTTGTTCATCGCCTCCAGTGCCGCACCGGCGTCGCGAAACTCGCCGAGATCGGCACCCGCGCTGAAGAGTTTGCCGGCACCGGCCAGCACGATCGCGCCGACACCGTCGTCACTGTTTGCTTCGTTGAGCGCATCGAGTAGGGCGGCGATCAGCGGTGTATCAAGGGCGTTGCGCTTTTCCGGCCGGTTGAGGGTCAGGATGCGGACGGCGTCGCGATTGTCGACGATCAGGCGGTTTGGCGAAGTCATGCCCAAGGGTAGCCGGGTGACGATGGTCGAGTCAAGCGAGACAGTGGGCGCCGGTCGGCTGCGATCGGGTTGCCGGATGTGGTAGCGGGCGTTCGGCCCGGCTTCGAGGCCGCCTGAAAATTTCCCTGGCCTGGCAACACCGCTAAAGGAACTCCCGAAAATTGCGTTGTACCCATGCCGCCATTGCATTCCGGGTTTTCGGCCACATATGCGGACCAGGGCAAGGCGGCGCCAGCCGTGGCGGGTAAAGACTGCCGGTGGCGGGCGGAGCCTTGCTCGAGCGCGCGCGCCCCGGATTTCAACCGTTGGGCGTCGGACAGTAGCGTCGGTTTGAAGCCGGGCGCAGGTTTCGCCGTGCGAGGGAAATGCGGCCCGCGAGCGGCGATGCAGCGCGTGCCCGGGCGCGAACAACGAGCCGCCACATGTTGGTCGGCAGCAACTTGAGGAATCAGGCGAATCGATGCGAACCCAAAATCCGACCAGTTTGATGTGGGCCCAGGCATGTGACGTGTTGCTCCAGGCCGAGCACATGCAGCGCCAATTCTTCCGTCTGGCCGCGGCCGAGGCTTCGCAGCCGGTTTGGGAGCCGCCGGTCGACGTGTTCGAGGACGAGCGCGAGGTGCTGGTGATTGTGGCGCTGCCGGGGGTGCCGCCGGAGCGCATTGAAGTGGAACTTGCGACGGCGGCCTTGACCATCCGTGCCGAGCGCCGCATTTCGTTCGCCGGGCCGGGTCGTGCGGTGCGTCGGCTGGAAATCCCCTACGGGCGTTTCGAGCGTCGCATCGCGCTGCCGCCCGGCCGCGTCGAGGCCGGCACCCGTGAGTTTTCCGATGGTTGTTTGATTGTGCGGCTTCGCAAGACCGCAAACCTGTGAGTGAAACCATGGACACCAATCCTGTTCCGATCAGCCTCGACGCCGCCATGCGCGATGACGGCGCAACCGCCGGCGCGCCAACCTCGCATGGCGCCTTGCCCGCGCTGCCGGATGACGCCCTGATCATCCTGCCGGTACGCGAGGTGGTGCTGTTTCCGGGCGCGGTGATGCCGCTGCGCATCGGGCGTGAACGTTCGCGCGCCGCGGCGCTGGAGGCGGTGCGACTGCAGCGCCCGCTGGGCGTGCTGCTGCAGCGCAAGCCGGAGGTGGATTTACCGGTGCCGGAGGAGTTGTGCACGGTCGGCACCAGCGCCAATGTACTGCGCTACATCACCGGGCAGGATGGCACCCATCACGTGGTGTGCCAGGGCATGCAGCGGTTCCGGGTGATCGAATTCATCGACGGTTACCCGTTCGCGGTGGCACGGGTGGCGGCGATCGCCGAGCCGGCATCGGTCGAAGTCGAGGTCGAGGGGCGCGCCTTCAACCTGCGTCAGCGCGCGGTCGAGATACTGCAACTGCTGCCGCAGGTACCGGAAGAAATGGTGGCCGCGGTGCAGGGCATCGAGGGCGCCGGGCGGCTCGCCGACTACATCGCCGGCCTGATGGACATCAGCATCGCGGAAAAGCAGGCACTGCTCGAAACGATCGATCTGAAGGCGCGCCTTGACCGGCTGCTTGAACTGCTGTCGCATCGTATCGAGGTGCTCAAGGTCTCGCGCGACATCGACACCCGCACCCGCGCGTCGATCGATGATCGCAACCGCCATCATCTGCTGCGCGAGCAGATGCGCACGATCCAGAAGGAACTCGGGGAGGACGACGAGGGCGCGGCCGAGGTCGCCGAACTCGAGCAGGCGATCAGCGCGGCCGGCATGCCCGAGGAGGTCGAGAAGCAGGCGCGCAAAGAACTCAAGCGCATGTCGCGCATGTCCGAAAGCGGCGGCGAACATTCGATGATCCGCACCTATCTCGACTGGCTGATCGAACTGCCGTGGAAGGCCGATGCCGCCGCCGCCATCGATATCGGCGAGGCGCGCCGGATCCTCGATGCGGATCACTACGGCCTGGACAAGGTGAAGAGGCGGATTCTCGAGTACCTGGCGGTAAGAAAGCTCAACCCCTCGGGCAAGAGCCCGATTCTCTGCTTCGTCGGCCCGCCCGGCGTCGGCAAGACCTCGCTCGGCCAGAGCATCGCCCGGGCCACCGGTCGCAAGTTCGCGCGCGTCAGCCTCGGTGGTGTGCACGACGAAGCCGAGATGCGCGGCCACCGCCGCACCTATGTCGGCGCGTTGCCGGGCACCATCATCCAGAACCTGCGCAAGGTCGGCACCCGCAACTGCGTCATGATGCTCGACGAGATCGACAAGCTGGGTGCCGGCGGCTTCCACGGCGATCCGGCCTCGGCGCTGCTCGAAGTGCTGGATCCCGAGCAGAACGCGAGCTTTCGCGACAACTACCTGGCCGTGCCGTTCGACCTGTCCGGTGTGCTGTTTGTCTGCACCGCCAATGTGCTCGACACCATGCCGGGGCCGCTGCGCGACCGCATGGAGATCATCCAGTTGCCCGGTTACACGGCGCAGGAAAAGCTGCAGATCGCGCGCCGCTACCTGGTGGAGCGCCAGCTTGCGGCAACCGGGCTTGCACCTGCGCAATGCGAGATTGGCGACGACGCCCTGCTGGCGATCATCGAGGACTACACCCGCGAAGCCGGGGTGCGCAACCTCGAACGTGAAGTCGGCAAGGTGTTTCGCAATGTCGCGGTGCGGATCGCCGAAGGGCTGGAACAGCAGGTGCGGGTCGGGCCGGGCGATCTGGCGGCGATCCTCGGCGCCCAGCGGTTCGAAGCCGATGTCGCGATGCATGCCGGCGTGCCCGGTGTCGCCACCGGATTGGCCTGGACCCCGGTGGGTGGCGATATCCTGTTCATCGAGGCGACCCGGATGGCCGGCAACGGCAGACTGATCCTGACCGGCCAGTTGGGCGAGGTGATGAAGGAAAGCGCACAGGCGGCGTTGTCATTGATCAAGGCGCGGGCGCCGTCGCTTGGCATCGATGCCGGCGTGTTCGAGAAATCCGACATCCATGTCCATGTGCCGGCAGGCGCCACGCCGAAGGACGGGCCGAGCGCGGGGGTGGCGATGTACACCGCGCTGGCCTCATTGCTGACCAACCGTCCTGTACGCAGCGATGTTGCGATGACCGGCGAGATCAGTCTGCGTGGACTGGTGATGCCGATTGGCGGGGTCAAGGAAAAAGTGCTTGCCGCGTTGCGTGCCGGAATCACCACGGTGATGCTGCCGGCACGCAACCAGCGCGATCTCGACGACATCCCGGCCGAAGCCCGCGAGAAGATCCGCTTTGTCTGGCTGGAACGGGTGGAGCAGGCGATCGACAGCGCGCTTGCCGGCGCGCCGGTTGAACCGGCCGAGGCGGCGATCGCCTGATTGCTGCAGGTTTGGTTCGTTCCGACCCTTGCAGCCGGCGCGACGTCAAAGCTCCGTGTATTTCTTGCTGGTGCCGCGCGCCAGCTCGACCGGATACTTGCCGGCATTGATCAGCAGTTTTTGCCGCGCCGCAGCCACCAGATCAATGCCGAGCTTGTCGGTGAGGTTGAGCAAATACAGGAACACGTCAGCCGCCTCCAGCGCTACCGCTTCCACCTTGGCGGCCGGCAACTCGCGGCTTTGCTCATCACTGAGCCACTGGAAATGCTCGAGCACCTCGGCCGACTCGATCGCCAGCGAGCAGGCCAGGTTCTTCGGCGAGTTGAACTGCTCCCAGTCGCGGTCGTGAGCAAACTTGCGAATCGCGGCGACCAGGTCGGTCAGGTCGGATGTCATCATGATGGGCCCTTGTCAGGCCGCAGCGGCGGCAGTTCGGGGTTGTTCAAGCACTTCGACGGTGCCGCGCAGGTTGTCAGTGACTGCGAACACGGTGTAGTACTCGATCTGCGGCTGCATGCCGTAACGCTCGACGATGCCGGCCAGCCACGGGCCGCTGTAGAACGCGCGGGCGTCAGCCATGGTCTGCCACTGGTAAACCCCGCCGGCCCAGCCGCTCTTGCTCCAGATGAAGTGTTTGCTGATCAGGCCTTTTGCCGCGCGAAAGCCGGGTGCGATGTTCGAGAAATGCGCCAGGCAGGCGTTGTAGTCGATGTGGGCCGGCAACTGGTAGCGGACGGTGGCGGTGATCATGCGTGTTACTCCCGGGCAGTCTGAAAAAAATGGAAGCTTACAGGTCGCGGCGAGTGCGCTGTTGCGACTGTTGTCGGCAGATCCAATCAGCGCTGCGAACAGTCAAACCGGAAATGATCGCCGCGACTGACGATCCGGCCCGCCACCGGGGTCGGAAAATGCCCGGTGAGAAGCAGCGTCGCCGAATCGGCAAGCTCGTGCACGAGCCTGGTGCGGGTGGCCGCGGACTGCACCGGATCGACGCAAAACCGCGATGACCAGGCCGGGTTGATCAGTTGTGCCGGGGTGTGCAGGATGTCGCCGCTGAACACCGCCTTGCTGCCTTGGCTCGCAGCATGCAAGGTGCAGTTGCCCGGTGTATGGCCGTGCGCGGCCTGCAGGTAGACGCCGGTCTCGAACTCGTAGTCGTCGTCGACCATCAGTGCGCGACCGGCATCGACCACCGGCAGCACGCTGTCGGCGAACGAGCCATGGTTCAGAACCGGCATGCCCTGATCGATGGATTGGCGATGCATGCGTTCCCAGTGTTCGTATTCGGTTCTGGCGAATACATAGCGTGCGTTGCAAAAGGTCGGTACCCAGCGCCCTACCTGCAAACGGGTGTTCCAGCCCACGTGATCGGCGTGAAGATGGGTGCAACAGACGAAGTCGATGTCTTCCGGACCGACGCCGTGAGCGGCCATTGCCTGCAGATAGCCGAACTGCTGACGATGCCAGCCCGGTCGTTCCGGTCGGTCCTTGTCATTGCCGACGCAGGCATCGATCAGGATGGTGTGGTGCGGCGTTTTCAGGATGTAGCTGTGAAAGCTCATGATGGCGCGGTTGTCGGGCGCGACATACAGCGGCTTGAGCCAGTCGGCGTGGGCGTCGATGTCCGCCGCGCTGATGCCGGGCAGCATCATTTCCAGCGCCGCGAACGGGCCTTCGCTTTCGACCACGCGGTCGATGCGGAACTTGCCAAGATGTTGTGTGTTCATCTGCCGCTTCCTCGGTCTGGTGGATGCGTGCCGGCGGTCACGAAGCGGGCACGGCGGCCCGCTTCGTCATGCGATGTCACTGACTTGATTCAACTGCAGCGGTCCGGCGCATGCGAATCGAGCAGGGTGCGCTGACCGTTCTTGATACGGATGATGAAGGCCGGCAATTCCGAATCGCGGTCGCGGCTGAAGCAGATCTTGCCGATCACACCATCGATGCTGGTCGATTGCAGGGTGTCGCGGATGGCAGTGCGCTCGGCCTTGAGCTTGGCCGCGTCACCGCTGATGCCGGCACGCCGCATCGCATCGGCGTACACGTACACGATGTCATAGGCCGACGCATCGACGTGATGGGCGCCCGACTTGTTGACGCCACGCTTTTTCGCCTCTTCGAGAAACCTCCTCTCGAACTGGCGCGTCCGGTCGTTGGTATCCCACCAGTACCAACTGACATAGGTGGCATCTTCGCCATCGGGGCCAAGAATTTTCGCGATGTCCGGGTCGGCGAAGATCTGGCTGCCGATCAGCATGCTGGTGTGCCCCTGGCGACGCAGTTCCTTCATCACCTTGGCGGTGCCTTCGGGCAGGCCGGCGAACGCCAGCACGCCGGGCGAATTGCCCTTGAGCTTGGTGACATGCGGCGACAGGTCGGTGGCGTTGGTCGGAAAGCCTTCGGCCGGAATCACCATCTTCCAGCCATTGGCCTCGAGCAGGTTGGGCATCCAGCTGGCCAATGCCTTGCCGACGAATTCGTCGCTCGGGAACATTACCGCGGCAGTTCGGTTGGAAACGCCACCCTTGGTAGCCAGGGTCTTCAACAGGCGGCCGAATTGCTTGCCTTCGTCTTCTGTGACGCGATACGCCCACTTGCGGTCCTTGGTCAGGCCGGGCGCCGAGGCGGCATTGGGAATCTGCACGATCTCCAGGCGTTCGCCGGCAGCGAAGCCGACCTGCGCTTCCTGGCTGGAGAAGGGGCCGATGATGCCCAGCGCCTTTGCATCCTCGGCGAATTTCTGTGCCGCGACCTGAGCGTTCTTGGCTTCGCTGCCAGTGTCGAACTTTTCGACCCGCAGCTTTTTGCCATTGACGCCGCCGGCGGCATTGATTTCGGCCACCGCGATGTCGACCGCGACCTCGGTGCCGACGCCGACGCCCGAATAGCGGCCGGTCTTGGCATGGGTCAGGCCGAGCACCAGTTCCTGCGACAGGGCCGGCATGGCTACGCAGGCGGCGATGCCGACCAGCAAATAACGCAATTTCATGTGCGACTCCTCATTTCATTCCCCCAGATAGGCGGCGACCATGCGCGGGTTGGTCGCCATCTCGCGGGCATCACCTTCGAGAACCAATCGCCCCAGTTCAAGCACATAGGCCCTGTGGGCGGTGGACAAGGCCATGTGTGTATTCTGTTCTACCAGCAAAATCGACAATCCGCCACGGTTCAAGTCGGCAATCAGGGAAAACAGGGCCTTGACCAGGATCGGGCTCAAGCCGAGCGAGGGTTCGTCGAGCATCATCAGTGCCGGCCGGCACAGGAGGGCGCGGCCAATGGCCAGCATTTGCTGCTCGCCGCCGGACAGCACCGAGGCCGGCATTTCGCGGCGCTGCGCAAGATTGGGAAAGCGCTCGTAGATCGCCTCGATCTCGGCGCGGGTATCGTCGCGGCGCGTGTAGGCACCCATCAGCAGGTTGTCATGCACGGAGAGGCTGACGAAGATCTGCCGTCCCTCGGGCACCAGCACCAGACCGTCAGCGACCCGCCGGGCGGGACTGTGCCGCAGCACCGACCGGCCCTTGAACGACACGTCGCCGGCGGCCGGGCGCACCACGCCCTGCAGTGCCTTGAGGAGCGAACTCTTGCCGGCACCGTTGGCGCCAAGCACGGCAACGATCTCGCCTGCGGCCATGCGCAGCGAGACGCCGCGTACCGCATGGGTGCGGCCGTACACGACATCGATCCCGGCGGCTTCAAGCAGCATGCGCATCATCCGCGGTGGCGGCGGCCGGGCCGAGATAGGCTTCGAGCACGCCCGGGTCGCGGTGCACATCTTCCGGCGTGCCTTCGAAGATTTTCCTGCCGAAATTGAGCACCACCACGTGATCGCACAGGGTGCGGACGAACGGCATGTCGTGCTCGACCACCAGCAAGGTGATGCCGGTGTCGGAGAGCCGTTCCAGCATGCGGCGCAGGTCGGCGGTCTCGCCGCTGTTGAGCCCGGCGGCCGGTTCGTCGAGCAACAGGATCGCGGGTCGCGCCATGATCGCGCGTGCCACCTCGATGCGCTTCTGGATGCCATAGGGCAGGTCGGCCACCACCTGTCCCGGATAGGTACCGAGACCGGCCTTGGCCAGCACGGCGCGGGCATTGGCCGAGGCGCGCGCGCCGCGCGCCAGCGCCCATGGAGAGACCGAGTGATGCTCGCCAAGCATGACGTTCTCGAGCGTCGACAAGTGCGGCATCAGGCGAATGTTCTGGAACGAGCGCGCGATGCCGTGACCGATGCGCCTGGGTACCGACATGTCGGTGATGTCAGTGCCAAGTGCGACGATGCGCCCGGCATCGAGCGGGTAGACACCGGAGATCAGGTTGAACAGGGTGGACTTGCCGGCGCCATTGGGCCCGATCAGCGCGGTGCGACTGCCGCGGCGAACGGCAAACGACGCGTCGTCGATCACCTTGAGGCCGCCAAACGACTTCGATACACCCGTCAATTCAAGCGCGCTGGTCACGCGGCGGCTCCGCTGTCAGCCGCGGCCGGCTTGCGCGACCCGGCCAGGCGCTCGATCAGGGTGCGCGTGACCACGCCCTGCGGGCGCCACATCATCAAGAGAATCACCGCCACGCCAAACGCCATGTAGCGGCTGCCCTCGAGGAACTTGAGCGCCGGGTCGAGTTCGGCGAGCTTGCGCAAGCCCTCCGGCGCCAGGGTGAAAAAGAGCGCGCCAAACAGCGGCCCCCACACCGTTTGCGTGCCGCCCATCAGCACGTAGAGCAGCACGTAAATGCTGAACAGTACGCCAGTGGACTGCACATCGATGAAATTGAACTGGTGCACCAGCAAGGCGCCGCCGATGCCGCCGATCGCGCCACCGATGGTCATCGCGGCGACCTGGGTGCTGCGCAGGTTGACGCCGAACAGGTGGGCAACGTTCTCATCGTCATGGATCGCACGCACCGACAGCCCGAAGCGGGTCGACATCAGCCAGGCGACGAAGGCGACCACGCCGAGCGCCACCGGTATGACCACGGGCAGGCCGGCATAGGCCATCACCGACAGGCCGGCCGCGCCGCCGAGCGCCGGAATGTTGAGCAGCACGCCAGCCACCACTTCGGCGAATGCGAAGGTGGCCAGCACCATGTAAATGCCGCGCGTGCGCAGGATCGGAAACGAAATCAGGAATGCCACCACGCCGGCCAGCAAGGCGCCGACAACAATCGCCAGCCACAACGGCAATCCGAACAGTGCGGTCATGGCACCGGCGCCATAGGCGCCGACCAGCACAAAGCCGGCGGCGCCGAGATTGAGAAGGCCGGCCGCCGCCGGCACAAACACCGAGTAGGCAACGATGATGTTGATCGCCAGCACCGCCAGCAAACCGGCCAGGTAGCCCGACATCAGAACTTGCCCTTGCCGATTTTGGTGTGGCCGAACAGGCCCGACGGCCGCAGGATCAGGATTACCAGCAGCAGGCCCCAGACCGGGATTTTCTCGACTTCCGCGCCAAAGGTGCTGATCGCCAGCACCTTGACCAGGCCGACCAGCAGGCCGCCGGCGATCGCCCCCCAGATATTACCCAGCCC
Organism: Burkholderiales bacterium; assembly: GCA_031423955.1. Lineage (GTDB taxonomy): Bacteria > Pseudomonadota > Gammaproteobacteria > Burkholderiales > JAEUOS01 > JAEUOS01. The sequence goes on along the minus strand of JANPGJ010000658.1, from coordinate 15,409 downwards.
GCCCAGCACCATGCCGGCGATGGCGTCGGTGGCGATGGCGTCACCCATGAACGGCGTGACCGTGCCGTAACTGGCCGCATACAGGATGCCGGCCAGGGCGGACAGGGCGCCGGCGATGACAAATACCACCGGCACGATGCGCTGCACCTCGACGCCCATCAAGGTGGCGGCGTCGGGATTCTCGGCGATCGCGCGCAGCGAGCGGCCGATGCGGGTACGCGTCAGCAACCAGTGCAAGAGGGCAACCAGGCCGATCGCCAGACACAGGCTGGTCAGGTGCGGAATGCCGAAGATCAGGCCGCCAATGCGCAGGTTCGAATCCTTGAACGGCAACTCGAAACGCTGCGGATCGCCGCCCCACAGGCTCATTGCCAGGTGCTCGAACACGATCAGGAAGCCGAGCGAACTGACCAGCGGCAGCGCATGCTCGGTGGCGTCGCCGAAGCGGGCTTTCATGTAACGATAAGTGAAGCGTTCGATCAGCAGTGAGGCCAGGATCGCAATGCCGATGCCGGCGCAAGCCGCCCACGCCCAGTGCCAGCCCCAGGCGAACAGGTGTGAGCCGGTCGAAGACAAGGCCCAGGTCACCATGCCGGCGATCATGAACAGGGCCGGAATGGTGAAGTTGAGGAAGTTCAGCATGCCAATGGTCAGCGTGAACGCCACTGCCACAAAGGCCAGAATGCCGCCCAGCATCAGGCCGTTGATGATTTGCTGAAGAAGTTGCATTGCAGGACGTAGTGCGCGATGTCAGATGAACTGGCTCAAACCCACGCAAATTGCGTGCCCCGATCTGCGCGTGTCGTCGGCGCCGTGGCGCGCGCCGATTCCGTTACGCGGCAAGAATTCGCGCCGCGAAAGCGGCGCCGGTGGCGCGGGTACCAAGCTTGCCGCCGATGTCGCCGGTGGCTTCGTGCGCCGCCACCGCTGCCACGGTTGCGTCCTCGATCGCCCGCGCCGCCAGATTGAACGCCGGCAGGTTTTTGCGGCGGCCGTGCCAATCAAGCAGCAACGCCGCCGACAGCACCAGCGAAAACGGATTGGCAATGTCGCGGCCGGCGATGTCCGGCGCCGAACCATGCGCGGCCTGCGCCATGGCGTGCTTGAAGCCCGCGTTCACCGAACCGCCCAGACCAATGCTTCCGGACAGCTCGGCGGTGAGGTCGGACAGGATGTCGCCGAACATGTTGGTGGTGACGATGACATCGAATTTTTCGGGTGCGCGCACAACGTGCGCCATCATCGCATCGACAATCACTTCGTCGATCGCGACTTCGGGAAACTCGCGGCCGACGCTGCGACAGACCTCGAGAAACAGGCCATCGCCGAGTTTGAGCACATTGGCCTTGTGCACCAGGGTCACCTGCTTGCGGCGGCGCTGCGCCAGCTCGAATCCGGCGCGCGCGATGCGTTCGCAGCATTCGCGGGTGATGCGACGCAGCGACACCACCACATCCGGTGTGACCAGCATTTCGCTGCCGCCCGAGGCCATGTTGCGATCTGCATAAAAACCTTCGGTGTTCTCACGCACCACCACCAGGTCAAACGGGTTCACCCGCGTCGGCACGCCGGGATAGGTGCGCGCCGGGCGGATGTTGGCGAACAGGTCGAGGCGCTTGCGGAAAAACATCGACGGGTTGATCTGACCCTCACCCTTGTAGACGTAAGTGTCGGTGGGGCCGAGGATCAGGCCATCGGCGCCTTCAACCTTTGTCACCAGCTCGGGGGTCACCGTCTTGCCGTGGCGCTTGAAGCCTTCGAGGCCGGTGACATCATGATCGAGCGTGATGCCGAGATTGAATTTCTTCGAGGCCGCTTCGACTGCGGCAACGGTGACAGCAGTGATTTCGGGGCCGATACCATCTCCGGGGAGGACAACGATGCGCATTTGCTTTCTTTCCTTACTCCGGCTTGATGCCGATTTGTTTGACGAGGCTGGCGAACTTGATGGTTTCGCGCCTGACGAATTCGGAAAATTCATCCGGCGCAAGCGGCCGCACGATCGCGCCCAGGTCTTCGATCTTCTGCCGGGTGGCAGGCTCGGCGAGCACCTTGTTGATCTCGCGGTTCAATTGCACCACCAGTTCAGCCGGTGTGCCGGCCGGCGCGAACACGCCGCCCCAAAGGCCGAACTGGAAGCCGGGAATCGATTCCGCCACCGTCGGCGTGTTGGGCAGGGCGGCGATGCGCGTGCCGCTCGATACCGCAATGGCCTTGAGCTTGCCGGCCCGGACATGCCCGAAGGTGGCGCCGGCGCTGGAAAAGAAGAACGACACGTGACCGCCCAGCACGTCGGTCAAGGCCGGGCCGGCACCCTTGTAGGGCACATGCGTGACCTGCACCTTGAGCGCACCGATCATCGCTTCGGCCGCCAGATGGCCGGGCGTTGCGGTACCCGACGAGGCATAGCTGGTCAACCCGCCCCCGGCGGCGGATTGCGCGATCTCGCGCACCGTGGAGAAGGCCGCGTTCGGCGGCGCCACCAGCGCCAGCGGCGAATCACCGACCAATGCGATGGCCCGGAGATCCTTGACCGGGTCATACCCTGGGTCCTTCATCACCGCGGTGTTGATCGCGATTTCGCCGGTTTGCCCAAGCAGCAAGGTATAGCCATCCGGGTTGGCGCGGGCGACGAACCTGGTGGCAATCGCGCCGGTGGCGCCCGGCTTGTTTTCCACCAGTACCGATTGCTTCATCGATACGGCAAGGCGTTCGGCAATGGCGCGAGCCAGCGCATCGCCGAGGCCGCCAGGGGCGTAGGCCACTACCAGCGTGACCGGTTTGGCAGGGTAGTCGGCAGCGTGTGCCGGCGCCAGGAGCAGCGCCGCGCAAAGAGTGGTCAAGCCTGGAAAATTCACGTCAAAAGCCTCTTTTCATTTCAATTTCCGCTCGCGCAGTCTACTCGCAAGGTGGGCCGGCAGATCCGGCATGCGGGCGATGGATCGGGCCGGCCGGCACAAAAAACAGAGCGGACATCGCAGGCGGAGTTGCGGTCTGCAAGTCTGGGTAAGGCAGCATTCCGGTTTCACAAAGCTTCCGAAAATAGTAGGATTCTGGTAGGATTATCGGTGTCATATACGGTATGCATACTGCCATGCTTGCGCAAAAAATATCAATCTCGCTTGACACCGCAACGATGAAGTTCATCGAGTCCTACCTTGCACGTCATCGCGGCAAGAATCGCTCGCAGGTCGTCGGCGAGGCATTGCGTTTGCTGCAGCGACAGGAGCAGGAGGCGCAGCTTGAAGCGGCATATGCGATGTGCGCCGCGCCGGATCGTCTGATCGCAGCGGAGTTTTCAGCCGCCGACAACGACGGGCTTGATCATGAAGCGTGGTGAGATATTTTTCGCGACTCTTGACCCCACTCGCGGATCGGAGATCCAGAAGACGCGACCGGTGATCATTGTCAGCAATGACGCCGCCAATCGCGCGGCCGCCCTGGTCACCGTTGTGCCTTTGACCTCGAACGTGTCGAACGTTCATCCGTTTGAAGTGAAGTTGGGTGCGCGCGAGACCGGTCTGCCGAAGGACAGCAAGGCGATGGCGCAGCAAGTGCGTACCATCGACAAGGCTCGTCTGGGCTCGCTGCGCAAAGGCCAGGTTCCGGCATTGAAGATGCGGCAAGTGGATGATGCGCTGCGTCTGCATCTTGGCCTCTGAAGCGAGGCCGCGAAGCTGACCGGGCAACCAAGCCGGCGCGTTCACCCTGTGCAGCGCTATGAATTGAAATACTCCGGCCTTCCGGCCGTCCACAACTCGCCCCACAGGCGTCCGCCGCCGTCAATGGTCATCACCTCGCCGGTGATGTACTTGCCGGACGGCGCTGCCAGGTAGCAGCAGGCCTCCGCGATATCCATCGGCGTGCCCCAGTGCTTCATCGGGTTGGCCTTCGGAAACTCCTTGAAGGCCGCCGGCGGATAGACCGCCAGGCCCTCGGTGCCGATCAGGCCCGGCGCGATGCAGTTGACGCGAATGCCCAGCGGCGCCCATTCGACCGCCACCGTACGGGTCAGGCCGATCACGCCGGCGCGCGCCGCCACCGTGTGCGCCACACCGGGCATGCCGCGGTCGGTGACCACCACGATGTTGGTGATCACGCCCGCGCGCTGCAAGTCGCGCCAGCGTTGCGCGGCGTGTTGCATCATGTACCAGGTGCCGTTGAGGTTGTTGTTGATGACGCGGTCGAAGCCCTTGATCGAGAAGTCGATCGCTGCTTGCGGGAACTGCCCGCCGGCGTTGTTGACCAGATTGTCGATTGGCCCGAGTTCGGCTTCGATGCGCGCGAACAGCGCCGCCACCTGGTCCGGTTCGCGGATATTGGCTTCCAGCGCCAGCATGCGCGCGCCGCGACCGTTGGCGAAGTCGGCCACCCGCTGGATCTTTTCCAGCGTGCGCCCGCAGATCGCGACCGCGGCGCCGAGCCGGGCAAACAGCAGCGCAATGGCGCGCCCGAGGCCGCTGCCGCCGCCTGATACCAGCACCACGCGACCGGCGAACAGGTCGGGGCGATACACCGTCTCGGCGTTCCACAGGTCGTCGGCGCTGATCACCGGTGCCACCGGCGTCTCGCTCACGCCAGCAACTCGCCGCTGATGATCAGCTTCCTCACCTCGGTGGTGCCGGCGCCGATTTCCAGCAGCTTGATCGAGCGGTACAGGCGATTGATCTCCGACTCCCAGATATAGCCGGTGCCGCCGTGGATCTGCATCGCTTCGTTCAATACCTTGTTCAGGGTTTCGGCGGTGAACATCACCGAGGCGGCGGTCAGCTTGTGGATTTCGCCGCGACCGCCGTCGCCGCTTTCGACCAGGCTGGCCGCGCGCAGGGTCTGGTAAGTGAACAGGCGCATCGCTTCGACCCACACGTACATGTCGGCGATCTTCGACTGGATCATCTGGAAGCTGGCGATCGGCTGGCGGAACTGCTTGCGGGTGCGCGCATAGTCGATCGACAGCGCAAGGGCGCGCTCGGCGATGCCCAGGCAGAGCGGCGAGATCATCGCGCGTTCGAGATCGAGACCGCTCATCACCACCTTGACGCCGCGGTTTTCCTCGCCCACCAGGTTGGCGGCCGGCACGCGGCAGTCTTCAAACACCAGTTCGGCGGTCTGGCTGCCGCGAAAGCCCATCTTGGTGAGCTTCTGTGCGACACGAAATCCGGTGAATCCCTTTTCGACGACGAATGCCGAAATTCCCTGGGCGCCACGCTCGCGGTCGGTCTTGGCGTACACCAGCAGCACATCGGCGACCGGGCCATTGGTGATGTAGAGCTTGGTGCCGTTCAACACATAGTGGTCGCCGTCGCGAACCGCGGTGGTGCTCATCGAGCCCAGTGCGTCGGAGCCGGCACCGGGCTCGGTCAGGCCGAGCGCGCCAATCGCGGTGCCATTGTTCAAGCCCGGCAGGTACCGCGCCCGTTGCGCCGCATTGGCGTTACGCAGGATGTTGTTGGCGCACAGGTTTTCGTGCGCCACCCAGGACAGGGCCAGCGCATGGTTCCAGCGCGCGAACGCCTGTGCCACCAGGCCGCTGGCGAACAGGCTCATGCCGGCGCCGCCGTATTCCGCCGGCGCGGTGACGCCGAAATACCCGGTCTTGCCGATCAGCGGAAATGCCGTGTCCGGCCACCATTCCTCTTTGTCCATTCGCGGTGCCATGGGGAACAGTTCGCGCTCGGCAAACGCGTTGGCCTGATCGAGGATTTCCTCTTCATCGCGCGACAGGCCGGTGAAGGCCTGGGTCACGCTCGGTGCGGCGTAGCTGGCTTGGCTTTGATTTGACATTGGGAGTCCGGGTTTTGCAGGAATGGCGCGATCGCCGCGGGTGGTCAGGAAACGACGCGTGCTCAAATAATGAGGGTCGCTCATCAATGGTATGAACTTGCCCTGCAAAAAGCAATAGAGCGCTTGCGGCTGCGACCATGCATCGCAATGCACAATAAAAAAACCGCGACAGAAAGCAGCAAGTGAGTAATACTCATTAGCAGTGCATGAACCGCGCGGCAAAGGCTTGGCCATTGCCGCAGTTTTGAACTTTCTTGTCATGGAATGGCTGCCGATGAATGCTGCGGGAGGATTGACGATACGCCCGGCCGCGCGCGGCGCAGCACCGCGCAAGGTGGTGGTGCGGCAATCGCGCGCGCGGCGCATCGGCGAGATTCTCGATGCCGCGCGCCAGAGCTTTTCCGAGCGCGGCTATGAAAACGCCACAATGGCCGACATCGCCGCGCGCGCCGGCGTGGTCGAAGGCAGCGTCTACAAGTACTTCGCCAGCAAGCGCGATCTGTTGCTCAAGGTGATCGAAACCTGGTACGAAGGCCTGGTCGAGCAGTTCAGTCACGGCCTGGCCGGCATCAAGGGTGCGCGCAATCGTCTGCGCTTTCTGCTTTGGCAGCATCTGGTGAATATTCGTCGCGATGCGCAATTGAGCCGGCTGATGTTCCAGGAGGTGCGCTTGCGCGACGACTATTTCCAGTCGCCACTGCACCGCATGAATGCCCGCTACACCGAATTTCTGCTGGGCGTGGTGCGCGAGGGCATCGCCGCAGGGGAGTTTCGCAATGACATGGCGCCGGCCATGGTGCGCGACATGGCGTTCGGCGCCATCGAGCACCAGGCCTGGAACTTCCTGTGCGGCCGCGGCACGCTCGATGTCGAGCGGATCGCCGACCAGATCACCGATGTCCTGTGCGACGGTCTCGGCCTGCGCGCGGCGGGGGATCGCGTTTTGCTGGCCGGCCTGCGGCGTGAAACCACGCGCCTGGAAGTGATCGCGAAAAAATTCGAGGCCGTCGGCCAGGGGGCGGGGATGAGCCCTCCTGCCCGGCCGCCTGCGGCCGAGGCCCATCAGACTCCGCGGACGATGTCACGCAGTCGAAGGAAGGTGGCCTCGTGAGCGCTGTTGCCGACTGGCCGTTTCGTTCCGTGCTGGTCGCCAATCGCGGCGAGATCGCGCTGCGCATCCTGCGCACCGTGCGCGCGCTCGGCCTCGAGGCAATGGTGGTGTTTCATGCCGCGGATCGTGATTCTCCTGCGGTGCGGCAGGCCGACCGGGCGATCGAGATCACCGGGTCGACGCCGGTGGCGGCGTACCTGGACGGCGCGCAGATCGTCGCCGCGGCTGCGGCCGCCGGCGCCGGGGCGGTCCATCCCGGCTACGGGTTCCTGTCGGAGAACGACGGCTTCGCGCGCGCCGTGGCCGCGGCCGGCATGGTGTTCGTCGGCCCGACCGCGGAGCAGATCGACCTGATGGGCGACAAGGTACGCGCCCGCGCCTTCGTCGCCGTGGGCGGTTTTCCGGTGGCGCCGTCGGCGATCGAGGACGATGATCCCGCGACCTTCGTCGCGCGCGCCGCCGAGGTCGGCTTTCCGCTGTTGATCAAGCCCGCCGCCGGTGGCGGCGGCAAAGGCATGCGCATCGTGCGCGAGCCGGCGCTGCTCGCCGCCGAAATCGAGCGTGCGCGCAGCGAAGGGCAGCGTTACTTCGGCGACGGCCGGCTGTATGTGGAGCGCTATGTCGAGGCGCCACGCCATATCGAAGTGCAGGTGCTGGGCGACGCGCACGGCAATCTGGTGCATCTGTTCGAGCGCGAGTGCTCGGTGCAGCGCCGGTTCCAGAAGATCGTCGAGGAGTCGCCATCGCCGGCACTCGATGCGGCCACCCGTGCGCGCATCTGCGAGACCGCCGCCGGCATCGCGCGCGCCGCCGGTTATCGCAATGCCGGCACGGTGGAGTTCATCTTCGGCGCTGGCGTGTTCTATTTCCTCGAGATGAATACCCGCCTGCAGGTCGAGCATCCGGTGACCGAGATGATCACCGGCGTCGATCTGGTGCATGAGCAGTTATGCGTGGCCGCAGGCCTGCCGCTGCGCTTCGTGCAATCAGACCTGTCCACCCGCGGCCATGCGATCGAGTTCCGCATCTATGCGGAAGATCCGGCGCGCGGCTACACGCCGACCACCGGCCCGGTACTGGCGTTGCGCCTGCCACCGGACGTGCGGGTCGACTGCGGGATTGCCGAAGGCCAGGAGGTGACGGCCGCGTTCGACCCGATGCTGGCCAAGCTGATCGTGCATGGCACCGACCGTGCCGATGCGATGGCGCGCGCCGATGCCGCGCTCGCCGCATTCGTGCTGCTCGGCTGCGACACCAACATCGGATTCCTGCGCCGCCTGCTCAATCACCCGGTGTTTGCCGCCGGTGACGTCGATACCGGCTTCCTCGACGCCAACCCGGAGATCGCGCAAACCCCGCCGGTGCCGGCGGCGCTGATGGTGCGCCTGCTCGCCGCCGCAGCGCTGTTCACCCGACCGGTGCGCGACGCCGCCGATGCGGTGCCGGCGCTGCACGCCGCGATCGGTCTCTGGAGAAACTGAGGCCATGCCGATTCCCGAATTGTTCCGTGGCCGCCTCGCGATTCCGGCGATCGGCGCGCCGATGTTCCTGGTGTCGTTTCCGCCGCTGGTGGCCGCCTTGTGCAAGGCCGGGGTGGTCGGCACCTTCCCGCACGTCAACGCGCGGCCGTCGGCGCAGTTCGATGCCTGGCTGACGCAGATCGAAACTGACCTTGCGGCATACCGGGCCGCGCATCCGCGCGCGGTGGTGGCGCCGCACGGCGTGAACCTGATCGTGCACCGGACCAATCCGCGTTTCGAACCCGATCTCGAGACCGTGGTCGCGCACCGGGTGCCATTCGTGATCACCTGCTTGGGCAACCCGCGCAAGGTGGTCGATGCGGTGCACGGTTACGGCGGCACCGTGTTCTGCGACGTCATCAACGCCGACCATGCGCGCAAGTCGATCGAGGCCGGGGTCGATGGCCTGATCTGCGTCGGCGCGGGTGCCGGCGGCCATGCGTCGACCCAGAGCGGTTTTTCGCTGGTGCGCGAGATCCGCGAATTCTGGAGCGGTTGCCTGGTGCTCGGTGGCGGCATCAGCGACGGCCATCAGGTGCGCGCCGCCGAGTCGCTTGGCGCCGACCTGGCCTACATGGGCACGCGTTTTCTGGCTACCCTTGAATCGGCGGCGCCGGCCGCATACAAGCAGATGATCGTTGATTGCGGCATGGCCGAACTGATCTATTCCGACCGTTTCTCCGGCGTCCATGCGAACTTCCTGCTGCCTTCGATCACCCGTTTCGGCATCGATCCCGCGACCCTGCCGCCGAAAGCGCCCGACATGAGTTCACTCACCGATACCGAGGCCAAAACCTGGAAGGACATCTGGAGTGCAGGGCACGGCATCACCACCATTCACGACATTCCGGCGGTGGCACAACTGGTCGAGCGGATCGCCGGCGAGTACCGTGCCGCCTGCGCACTCGGCGTCAGTGCGGCGGTGGCGCAATCATGAGCGGGCACCAGTTCAACCATGGTGACGATGCGCATACGGTGTGGCTGTCGCGCACTGCGGTTGGCTACCGGCTGCACGCCGGCGAGGCCGCCGTGGCGGTCGCCTTGCAGGGGCTGGGCACCCATGCCACCCGCCTGACCGTCGACGGCCGCAGCGAACCGGTGGTGGTGGCGGTACGCGGCGACCTGGTGCACATCCACCTCGACGGCGCCGCCCATACGCTGCGCTACAGCGACGCACTAACCAGGCTCTCGAGCCAGGGCCTGAGCGGCGGCAACGACAGCGTGCCGGCGCCGATGCCGGGCACGGTGGTGGCCGTGCATGTGGCTGCCGGCGCCAGCGTGCGGCGCGGCGAGGCATTGCTGGTGATCGAAAGCATGAAACTGGAAACCGCGATCGCCGCGCCGCGCGACGGCGTGGTCAAGACGGTGCATGTCGAACTCGGCCGCAGCTTCGAACGCGATGCGCCGCTGGTCACGCTCGAGGCGGACACCGGGAGCGCGCCATGAAGCGTATCGAATCGCGGCTTGACACCGGCTCGGCGGATTTCCTGGCCAACGCCGCCCACAACCGACGGCTGGCGGCGGAACTCAAGGAGCGCCAGCACCAGGCGCGCGCGGTGCGGCCGGCACGCGACATGGAGCGTCTGGAGCGCCAGAACAAGCTCTTCATCCGCGAGCGCCTTGCGCACCTGCTCGACCCGGGCACGCCGTTTCTCGAACTCTCGACCCTGGCCGCCAACATGGCCTATGACGGTGATGTGCCTGGCGCCGGGATTGTCAGCGGCATCGGCATTGTCTCCGGGCGCGAGGTGATCATCCATGCCGACGATGCCAGCGTCAAGGGCGGCGCCTGGTATCCGCTGTCGATCAAGAAGATCATTCGCACCCTCGACATCGCGATCGAAAACCGCCTGCCGGTGATTCACCTGTGCGACAGCGCCGGTGGCTTCCTGCCCTTGCAATCGACGCTGTTCGCCGATCGCTACTACGCGGGAAGGATTTTCCGCAACCAGTCGATCCTGTCGAAAATGGGGGTGCCGCAGGTGGCGCTGGTGCTCGGCCATTGCACCGCCGGCGGCGCCTATGTACCGGCCTTGTCCGACTACAACGTGATCGTGCGCGGCACCGGCGCGATCTTCCTTGGCGGCCCGCCGCTGGTCAAGGCCGCCACCGGCGAGGAGGTCACCGTCGAAGAGCTTGGTGGCGCCGACATGCACACCCGGGTTTCCGGCGTGGCCGATTACCCGGCGTCGTCGGAGCTGGAGGCGATCGCGATCGCGCGCGACATCGTCGCGCAGTTTCGCCGGCCGCAAAAGACGGCAATCGAATGGCAGGAACCGGAAGCGCCGTACTACGACCCGGCCGAGTTGTACGGCGTGATTCCGCGCGACATCAAGGTGCAGTTCGACATGCGCGAGGTGATCGCGCGGATGGTCGACGGCAGTCGCTTCCACGAGTACCAGCCGGCCTATGGCAGCACCCTGGTGTGCGGCTTCGCGCACCTGTGGGGTTACAAGATCGGCATCCTCGCCAACAACGGCGTGCTGTTCAACGACAGCACGTTGAAGGGCGCGCATTTCATGCAGTTGTGCAACCAGAACCGCACCCCGATGGTGTTCCTGCAGAACATCACCGGCTACATGGTCGGCCGCGAATACGAGCGCGCCGGCATCACCAAGGATGGCGCCAAGATGATCATGGCGGTATCCGGCTCCGCGGTGCCGAAGTTCACGGTGATCTGCAACGGCTCGTTCGGCGCCGGCAACTACGGCATGTCGGGCCGCGCCTTCGACCCGCGCTTCCTGTTCATGTGGCCGCAAAGCCAGATCTCGGTGATGGGCGCCGACCAGGCCGCCAATGTGCTGACCGACATCAAGCTGCGCCAACTGGCGCGCGCCGGAAAGGCCTTGTCGGCATCCGAGATCGCGGCGATCCGCGATCCGGTGCTGGAAGACTACAAGCGCGAGTCGAGCGCGTACTATTCGACCTCCGAGTTGTGGGATGACGGCATCCTTGATCCGACCGATACCCGCAATGCCCTGGGCATGGCGCTGTCGGCGGCGATGAATGCGCCGATCGAAGACCCGCATTACGGGGTTTTCCGGATGTAGCGGGGGACCCCGCACCAACCGCGCAAAGATCCACAACAATGGCTTTCAACCAGGAGACAGACATGCAGGAGCCGGCCCGGTGACGGTATCACCGCACCTGCATGCGGCCGGCGCGACGAGCGCTGAACCCGCCGCCACCGTGCAGCGCCCGGTGGTGCTCGCCTGCGACAACATCGACCGCTCGTTCGGCGGCCTGCGGGCCCTGAAGGGCGTGTCGCTTTCGGTGCGCGAAGGCGAGATCTTCGGCCTGGTTGGACCCAACGGCAGCGGCAAGACCACCATGGTCAACGTGATCACCGGCTTTTATCCGCCGGAGAACGGCTCGGTGCGGCTGTTCGGCCAGGACATCACGCGCATGAAACCGTTCCGGGTGGCGCAACAGTCGCTGGCCCGCACCTTCCAGAATCTGGCACTGTTCCGCGGCATGAGCGTGCTCGAGAACATCCTGTTGGGTCGCCATGTGCACATGCGGCCCAGTGCGCTGGCGTCGCTGTTCTACTGGGTGTGGGCGGCGAAGGAAGAGGTCGCGCATCGCCGCGTTGCAGAGGAGATCATCGACTTCATGCAGTTGCAGGACATCCGCGACGAACCGGTCGAATCGATACCGCCCGGCTTGCAAAAGCGGGTCGAACTGGCGCGCGCGCTGGTGGCCGAACCGAAATTCCTGATTCTCGACGAGCCGATGGCCGGCATGAACCAGGAGGAAAAGGAATACATCGCGCGCTTCATCCTCGACGCCCGTGACGAACGGGGTGTGTCGATCCTGCTCATCGAGCACCACATGGACGTGGTGATGTCGATCTGCGACCGGGTGATGGTGCTGAGTTACGGCGAGACGATTGCCGAGGGCAAGCCGCGCGAGGCGATCGCCGATCCCAAGGTGGTGGCCGCCTATCTCGGCCGGCGCGCCGCGCTTCAGGCGGGAGTGGCGGCGTGAACGCGCAGGTCGATTTTCCGCCGACCCTGATCGCGGCGCTGGCGCACAACGCCAGCGCTCACGGCGAGCGGATTGCGATTCGCGAGCGGGATCACGGCATCTGGCAGGAGCAGACCTGGCGCGCCCTGCATGGCGACGTGCTGGCGCTGGCTGCCGCGCTGGAGGCGCATGGCGTCGCCGCCGGTCACGCGGTGACGGTGATCGGCGACAACCGTTCGCACCTGTATACCGCGATGCTGGCGATCGCCGCCCTGCGTGCATTTCCGGTGCCGGTGTTCCCCGATGTGCCGCCGGCCGAACTGGTGCAATACACCCGGCACGGCGCGCCCGATGTGGCGTTCGCCGAAGATCAGGAGCAGGTCGACAAACTGCTGGAACTGCGCGGGAAGATCGGCCGCCCGGCCCTGATCATCTACGACGATGGCCGCGGCATCGCCGGCTACGACGCTCCCGGCCTCACCGCCTTCGCGACCTTGCTTGATGCCGGCCGCGCGCGGCTGGCGGCCGAACCCGCGCTGGCCAAGGTCCTGGCCGGCCGCGCGCGGCCCGGCGACATCGCGGTGCTGCTGCATTCCTCCGGCACCACCGGCCTGCCCAAGGGGGTGCCGCTGACCCATGCCAACGTGATCGCCGGGATCGGCAACGCCACCCGTGGCGGCTTCTTCCAGCCGGGCGAGGAGCACTACGCCTACCTGCCCACCGCCTGGGTGGGCGATTTCATGTTCACCGTTGGCGCCGGCGTGCTGCTGCATTTCACGATCAACATTCCAGAACGCCAGGAAACGGTGTTGCACGATCTGCGCGAAGTCGCGCCGACCATGTATCTTGCGGCGCCGCGCGCCTGGGACAACATGTTGACCCGCCTGCAGGTGGGGATCGCCGAAACGACGCCCCTCAAGCGCGCCCTGTACAACTTCTTCATGCCGCGCGCCATTGCGCTGGAGCGCAAGAAGCTGGGCGGCGGCGCGCCCACCATCGGCGAACGGCTGCTGGCGACCGCCGGCGAGATCATGGTCTACGGCCCGCTCAAGGACTACCTCGGGCTATCGCGCGCAGTGCGCGCCTACACCGGCGGCGAGGCCTTGGGCGAGGACACCTTCGTCCTGTTCCGCGCGCTGGGCATCAACCTGAAACAGTTCTACGGGCAGACCGAAACCGGCGCGATGTCGGCGGCGCAACTTGATGGCGACATCAAGGTGCACACCGTCGGCAAGCCGATGCCGGGGGTGGAAATGCGTATCGATGACAGCGGTGAGATCCTGGTGCGCTCGGGCAGCGTGATCGGCGCCTATTTCGATGCGCCGGAAGAATCCGCGCGCGCCATCGTCGATGGCTGGCTGCACACCGGCGACGCCGGCTATTTCGAACCGGACGGCCATCTGGTGGTGCTGGGTCGGGTCAGCGAGGTGGTGCGCACCGGCGGCGGCGAGCGCTACATTCCGAACTTCATCGAGAATCGCATCAAGTTCAATTCCTTCGTGCGCAATGTGGCGGTGGTCGGCGCCAACCGGCCGCACCTGGCGGCGATCGTCTGCATCGACCTTGAAGCAGTTGGCTACTGGGCGGAGCAGCGATCGATTTCCTACACATCGTATGCCGATTTGTCGCAGGCAAAAGAGGTGCAGGCGCTGATCGCCGAGGTGTTGCGCCATGTCAATGGCCTGCTCAAGCCGGAACTGCGGATCCGCCGCTTCGTCAACCTGCACAAGGACTTCGATGCCGACGACGGCGAAGTCACGCGCACCCGCAAGCTGCGCCGCAACGTCATCGAGGAGCGCTACGCGAACCTGATCGATGCGCTGTATGGCAAGGAACCGGACATCGTGATCGATGCCCGGATCGTCTACGAAAGCGGCGAAACCGGCAACCTGCAACGCAGCTTGAGCCTGGTGGAGGTGTCCTGACCATGGATTTCAATTACTTTGGCGAACTCACCATCAATGGCGCCCTGGTCGGACTGATGTACGGCCTGGTCGCCCTCGGGATCGTGCTGGTCTACAAGGCCTCGCGTTACGCCAACCTTGCGCAGGGCGCCTTCGCCATGACCGGCGGCTATATTTGCGTGCTGTTGTCGGCCTCCGCCGGCCTGCCGATCTGGCTGGCGATCCCGCTGACGGTGCTGCTGCTGTATGGTGCCGGCGTGCTGGTCGAGCGCCTGGTGCTGCGCCGGATGATCGGCCAGCCGATCATCATGGTGATCATGCTGACCCTGGGCCTGGAGATCCTGTTGCGCGGCCTGGTGCCGGGCCTGTTCGGCTCGGCAGTCAAGCGCCTCGAACTGGGCATCCCGCAGACCCCGCTGTTCCTCGGTGAAATGCTGATCAACCGCGGCTTCCTGATCGGCGGCGCGGTCGCGCTGGTTTTGATCGCCGCTGCCATCCTGTTTTTCAACTCACGGCTCGGCGTGACCATGCGCGCGGTGTCGGATGACCAGATCGCCTCGTGGTCGGTCGGCATCCGCGTCGAGCGGGTGATCGCGATGGCCTGGGGCATGGCCGGCATCGCCGCAGCGGCTGCCGGCATTCTGTGGGGATCGGTGCAGGGGGTCGACTGGACCCTCTCGCTGCTGCTGCTCAAGGCACTGGCGATCGCCATCCTGGGCGGGTTGGACAGCGTGCCCGGCGTGCTGGTGGCGGGCCTCGTCATCGGCATTTGCGAGGCGCTCGCCGCCGGCTATCTCGACAAACTGGTCGGCGGCGGCACCCGCGACGTGGTCGCTTCGGTGATCATTCTGGCGACCGTATTGATTCGCCCGCACGGCCTGTTCGGCCGTGAACATATCGAACGGGTCTGAGCATGTTCTATCGCGCTTCCGGCATCCGCCACACCCGCTACGAGTCGGATCGACGGCTGTGGCGCCTGCCGTTCGACCAGTGGCTGGTCGGCCTGGTTCTGATGCTGCTGCTGGCAGCACCGTTCGTGGTCAACAGCCTGTACCTGGGCACCTACATGCTGCCGTGGCTGGTGTGGGCGGCCGCGACCCTCGGCCTCAATCTCCTGATGGGCG
>JANPGJ010000657.1:0-7893 GCA_031423955.1 Burkholderiales bacterium | reverse complement strand
CCGGCGGCGCGCAGAATCCGCGTGTATGCCTCTTTTTGCGCCTTGACATAGGTGCCCAGTTGCTCGGGCGTCGAGGGCGTCATGGCAAACGCCTGCTTGTCCATCGCCGCGATCACCTCGGGCCGCTTCATCGCCGCGCCGAATTCGCGGTTCAGGCGTTCGACCACATCCTTTGGCGTCTTGGCCGGCGCGAACAATCCGGCCCAGGAGACGATCGCGAATTGCGGCATGCCGGCTTCGGCCATGGTCGGCGCATCGGGAAATGCCGGGCTGCGGCGCGGCAGGGTGGTGGTGATCACGCGCAGCTTGCCGTCGCGCGCATGCGGGCCGCCGGTGGTGTTGGTGGCGATCATCATCTGCACGCGGTTGCCCACCAGATCGGTGATGCCGGCCGGCTCGCCCTTGTAGGGAATGTGCGTCATCTCGATGCCGGCCAGCGAATTCAATTGCGCGAACGACACAATGCCGGTGGTGTTGCCGGTGGCGTAGTTGAGCTTGCCCGGATTGGCCTTGGCGTAGGCGATCATCTCCTGCAGGGTCTTGAACGGCGCGGCGGCACTGGCGAACAGGAAGAAGGTGAAGCGCCCGACATCGGTGACCGGCGCGAAATCGGCGACCGGGTCGTAGGGCGGGTTCTTGCGCAGCGCCGGCACCGCGGACATCGGGCTGTTGGTCGCCAGCAGCACGGTATAACCGTCGGGCGCGGCGTTCACCACTTCCGACCCGGCGATGGCGCCATCGGCGCCGGCCTTGTTGTCGACCAGCACCGGCTGGCCAATCGCGGCCGAGACCGACGGCGCGAGGATGCGCGCGATCGCATCGGTGGCCGAGCCCGCCGGGAACGGCACCACGATGCGCAGCGGCTTGTTCGGGAACTGCGCCGCGGCCGGCGCGGCGGCCAGCGCCAGCACGGCAAGGACGGCGGCGCGCAGGGCGTGATTGAAACGTTGCAACAGCATCTTGGTGGTCTCCGGGTGATGTAAGGGAAACACTGAACAAGTCCGTAGGTCGAGAAAGGCGTTCTTGCAATATGTTGAATCGATACGACGCTTCGTTCGGGAATCCGCAATTCAGGGACTTGTTCAGCGTTTTCCAAGGTTCCGCGCTACGGATTATAGGTGCCGCAAGCTGCCCTATACCGCTACACAGACCCGGCGCTCGTCGCCGGCGAGGCTGCGGATCTCGATGGCCACACCATACAGATCCGACAAGGACACGCCGTTGATCACCGTAGCGGTTGCCCCATAGTCCTTCAAGCCGCCGCTCGCCACCAGGGCCACCCGGTCCGCGCATTCGAGCGCATGGTCAGGCGCATGGGTCGCCCAAAGGATGCCGACGCCGTCGGCGGCAAGGCGTCTGATTTCAGCGAGCACGCGCATCTGGTTGCCGAAATCGAGGTTGGCGGTCGGCTCGTCGAGCACGATGATCGGCGCCGCCTGTGCAAGCGCCCGCGCCAGCAGCACCAGTTGCCGCTCGCCGCCGGAAATGCGGGTGAACTCCGCATCTGCCAAATGGGCGATGCCGACCCGCGCGATCGCGCGGTCGGCAAGCTTTCGATCCGCCGCCGCCGGCCCGGAAAAGGCAGCGAGATGCGCCGCCCGGCCCATCAGCACCACATCGCGCACGCTGAACGGAAAGTAGCCGCCGGCGGCCTGCGGCACGTAGGCAACCCGGCGCGCGACCTCCGCGCGTGACAGATTCGCCAGCGGAGCATCATCCAGCATGATGCTGCCGGCTTGCGCCGGCAACAGCCCCAGCAGGGTCTTGAACAAGGTGGTCTTGCCGCCGCCATTCGGGCCCAGCAGGCACACCACCTCGCCCGGCGCCACTGCCAGCGAGACGCCGCTGCCGACCGTGCGACGGCCATAGCCATAGGCGAGGGCGCTGCAGGCGAGCGTCATTGCCAGCCGCGCCTGGAGGTGGCGAGCAGGCCCAGAAACAGCGGCGTGCCGATCAGCGCGGTGAGCACGCCGAGCGGCACCTCGACCTGGCCAACGCTGCGCGCCAGGGTGTCGATGAACAACATGAAGCCGGCGCCCAACAGGCAGGCCGCCGGCAGCAGGCGGGTGTTGTCCGGCCCGGTGATCAGGCGCGCCAGGTGCGGCACCAGCAGCCCGACCCAGCCGATCACGCCGGAAACCGATACCGCGGCCGCAGTGGTGAGGGTGGCCGCGGCGATCGCCGCGAACCGCACGCGCCGAGTGTCGACGCCGAGCGAACGCGCCTCTTCGTCACCCATCGACAGCACATTGATACGCCAGCGCAACAGCCACAGCACGCCAAGGCCGATGGTGATCGCCGGCAACACCGCCCAGGCATCGCCCGGCGTCACCGCGGACAGGCTGCCGAGCAGCCACCAGGTCATGCCCGGCAACTGATTGGTCGGATCGACGAGGGTCTTGACCAGGGCGATCAGTGCCGCGAACAGCGAACCCAGCACCACTCCGGCCAGCACCAGCAGCAACACCGGGTCGTGCTGGCGAAAGGCCGCGGCCAGCGCGTACACCAGTGCCACCGCCGCAAGCCCGCCGCCGAACGCCAGGCACTGGATCGCCCAGCCATCGAGCGAAAGCCAGAATCCGATCATCGCACCGAGCGCGGCGCCGGCCGACACGCCAAGGATGTCCGGCGCCACCAGCGGATTGCGGAACACCGACTGATAGGCAGTACCAGCCCCGGCCAGCGCCGCACCGATCAGCAGCGCGGCGACGATGCGCGGGCCGCGAATCTCCAGCACCACCGCCTGCGCGTTGCCCGGCAGGGCGCCGGAGCCGCCGCCGAACTTGGCCCACAGCACTGCCAGCACATCGGCCGGCGCCAGCGCAAACCGCCCGACCGAGAACGCCAGTGCGGTCAGCGCCAGCAGCGCCAGCAGCGCGGCGACCCATGCCAGCGCCCTCATCGACGGACCGGCGGCGGCGCCTGAATGTTGGTTGGAAAGTTCATCACAGACGCGATGCTAACCGCTGCGCCGCGAACCCGCAGGCAGTATCCAGCAAGCCACACATGCGACAATCGCCACACTCTCGCGCACTGCACCGCACGCGCGTCGCGCGGCCGGCCCCGACGTGACCACCCCGAAGCAATCTTTCGCCGCCCTGCGCAATCCGGGCTATCGCACGCATTTCATCACCTATGTGCTGGCGATGATGGCCGACAACATCGAGCACGTGATCAGCTACTGGGTGATGTACCAGAAGTTCAACTCGCCCGCCCTGGCCGGATTCGCGGTAGTCGCGCACTGGCTGCCGTTCCTGTTTTTCTCGGTGATGGCGGGGCGCTGGCCGACCGCTTCGACCCGCGCCGCCTGATCCAGATCGGCATGGGAATGTTCATCGCGGCCTCCCTTGGCTGGGGCTGGTTCTTCCTCACCGACACGCTGGAAACCTGGCACGCCATGCTGCTCCTGGTGCTGCACGGCTTCGCCGGCGTGTTGTGGCAACCGGCCAGCCAGTTGTTGCTGCACGACATCGTCAAGCCGGAACAGTTATCGAGCGCGGTGCGCCTGAACGCCAGCGCGCGCGTGATGGGTGTGCTGATCGGGCCCGGTGTCGGCGGTCTGATCATGCTGGGGCTGGGCCCGACCTACGGCATCATGCTCAACACCGTGTTCTACCTGCCGCTTACGATCTGGATGATCAGCGCGCCCTACGGCCCGCGTTTTCGCCAGGGCAAGGCACCGCCGCCACGCGCGGTGCGCGGCCTGGCCGACATCGTGCAGACCATACGCGACATCGCCGGGCAACGGGTGATCGTCTCGATGATCCTTTTGGCCGGCTGCGCCTCGTTTTTTGTCGGCGGCGCCTACCACGCGCAAATGCCCGGCTTCGCCCACGACCTGGGCCACGGCGATCCCGGCCTCACCTACAGCATGTTGCTGGCAGCCGACGCCGCCGGCGCGCTGACCGCCGGCTTTCTCCTCGAGGGCCGCGGCTGGCTCGCCCCCAACCCGCGCACCGCAGTACTGCTGGCGATGGCCTGGTGCACCGCCCTGCTGTGCTTTGCCCTGAGCAGTTGGTACCCGGGCGCCCTGATGCTGCTGTTCGCCGCCGGCTTTCTCGAACTGTCGTTCAGCTCGATGACCCAGAGCCTGGTGCAGATGCGCGCGCCAGCCGCGATCCGCGGCCGCGTGATCGGCCTGTTCAACATGTCATCGCTTGGCCTGCGCGCCTTCTCCGGCGTCACCGTCGGCCTGGTGGGCAGCATGATCGGGATCCACTGGTCGCTGGCGCTGTCGACGCTGGTGTTGCTGGCGGTGATCGCGGTGTTGCTTGGTTTCGCGCTGGGGCCGAAGGCGGCGGCATCAGTGTCAAAATAGTCGTGGCATCACCATGCTCCGCACAAGGGCGTGATTCAGGGAAACGAAATGGCGCGATATCGACAATCATGATGAGCGGCTTCTGGCGGAATGAGCAGTGCGACAACTACCTCGACACCCAGCGCCCCGAAAGTCAGGGAACTCGTCGCGGAATTGAGACGTGCCGGGTTCGTGGACAGAGGCGGCAACGGCAGTCACCGGAATTTTGTCCATCCGCAGGTAGCCAGACCGGTCGCGATCTCCGGTGCGCCGGGCGACGATGCGAAGCAATACCAGATTCAGGCCGTCAAACTCGCCGTTGAGGAGTCGAAGTCATGAGAGATAGCGCGTTGTACGCCAAGATTGTTGAATGGTCGGAAGATGATCAATGCTATGTCGGCAGCGCACCTGGATTGATCTACGGTGGCTGTCATGGCACCGATGAACAAGCTGTGTTCGACCAGTTGTGCCAGGTCGTTGAGGACGCCGTCGCGCTCTACCGCCGCGGCGGAAAGGCGCTCCCGCCTCCGACTTCGGGGCGCGATTTCGCGAACAAGATGCAGGCCATCGCCTGAGTACTGCGCGGCCAGCGGGGCTGCGCGTGACTCAGTCATCCAGTCGAACGTCAAAAGGCTTTCCATGATTGCCGAACTCGCACTGACACCGGTCCACAAGCGCCGCCTGGCGCGCCTGGCACGTGAATGCGCTTGCGAACCGCAGGATCTGCTGGACGACATGCTCAGGTTCGGTTTCGGTTTTGTCGAGCAGGACATTCGCCAGTCCAACGCGGGCATCGCCGAACTGGAGGCCGGAAAGGGCGTCCCGCACGAACAGGCCATGAACGAAGCCCGAGCGATCGTCGCGCGTCATGGCCGCAGGCAAACAGCGACGGCGTGAATTGACGCCTGTTGCGAAGCGAGCACACCTGCGTACGTTGACCGATGTCGCGCCGCCGGACGCTCACGCGATGTCGCCGGTTGCAACTCGGGTTCCAACGCGGTTCGCGCGTGTAGGCGGCACGTGACGGCTGATTTCAGCGTGACCATGATCGGCGTGTGCATTCTGCTCGCCGGCGCGGTCATCGCGTGAAGGTTCAGGCATACTGCCCGTTCGCATTGCCTTGCACGCACACTGCGCGACTTCGCCAAGACGAAGCGAATCAGGAACGATAAAGACCAGGCCACCAGAGGAGACCATGCGATGTCACAACTGTTGCATACCCTGCGTTTGTCGGCGATCGCGCTCGGGGCGGCACTGCTGTTGGCGGCCTGCGCGACTGTTGCCAACGCCCAGGCCAGGCCCGCGGTGACAATCGGCGCCACCGACATCGGTGGTGTCGTCAGCGGGCCGAAGGGACCCGAAGCCGGCGTCTGGGTGATCGCCGAGACCACCGACCTGCCGACCAAATTCGCCCGCACGGTGGTCACCGACGAACGTGGCCGCTACCTGATTCCGGACTTGCCGGCGGCCGGCTACAAGGTGTGGGTCCGCGGCTACGGCCTGGTGGATTCGCCCCGGCAGGATGCCAAGCCGGGCCAGACGCTCGATCACCGTGCGGTGCCGGCGCCCGATGCTGCAGCGGCAGCCCACTATTACCCGGCGATCTACTGGTACACCATGATGAAGCTGCCGGCGGCCGGCGAATTCGGCGGCAAGGGCGGGATACCGGAAAAGATCAGCATGAACGACTGGCGCCGGCAGATGAACAATGTCGATTGCATCGGTTGCCACCAGCTTGGGCAGGAATCGACGCGCACCATTCCGAAGGAATTTGCCGAGGGCAAGTCCGGCGCCGAGGCATGGATGCGACGGATCCAGTCCGGCCAGTATGGCGAGCAGATGACGGTGCGCATCGCCGGCCAGTTTGGCGGTGCGCCCTACAAGTATTTCGCCGACTGGACCGATCGCATCGCCAAGGGCGAGTTGCCGCAACACAAGCCGCCGCGCCCGCAGGGCGTCGAGCGCAACATCGTGGTGACATCCTGGGAATGGTCGACGCCGAAAAAATACCTGCATGACCTGATCGCCTCGGACCGGCGCAATCCGACCGTCAATGCCTACGGCCCGCTGTACGGCGCCCCCGAGTACAGCACCGACAACATGCCGATCCTCGATCCGAAGACCCACAAGGTGACCTTCTTCAAGCTGCCGGTACGTGACGCCGACATGCCGGAGTCGCTCGGGCCGGGTCACGCTGCCAGCATCAATCCGCTGCAACCTTCGGCCTACTGGGGGGCCGAAAAGCTGTGGGACACGCGCGCCAACAACCACAATTCGATGTTCGACAAACAGGGTCGGCTGTGGCTGGCGGCCTCGGTGCGGGCGATGCCGAATCCGGCGTTCTGCAAGAAGGGCTCCGATCATCCTTCCGCCAAGGTGTTCCCGCTCGAGCAATCGCCGCGCCAGGTGGCGCTGCTCGACCCGAAGACCATGAAATACACCTTCATCGACACCTGCTTCGGCACCCACCACCCGCAGTTCGGCTATGACGCGGACGACACCTTGTGGCTGAGCGGCACCGGCGCGGTGGCCGGATGGATCAATACCAAGGTGTTCGATGCCACCGGCGACGCTGCCAAAGCACAAGGCTGGTCGCCGTTCATCCAGGACAGCAATGGCAACGGCAAGCGCGACGACTATGACGAGCCGAATCAGCCGGCCGACCCGGCGCGCGATCGGCGCATCGCGCCAGGCTCGGGGCCTTATGCCGTGATGCCAAGCCCGGTCGACGGTTCGATCTGGTACACCGTCGGCACCTTCGCCGGCACGCCGGGTTTCCTGCGCTTCGATCCGAAGACCGGCTTGTCGGAAATCTATAACGTGCCCAAACCGGCGTTCGGTATCCGCGGCGGCGACATCGATAAGAACGGCGTGCTGTGGGGTTCGCTGTCGAGCGGGCACCTGGGCAGCTTCGATCGCCGCAAATGCAAGGGGCCGTTAAACGGCCTGAAGGCCACCGGCGACCACTGCCCCGAAGGCTGGACACTGCATCAATATCCCGGCCCCGGCTTCGAGGGAGCGGGCAAGAGCAGCGCCGAGGCCAGTTACTACACCTGGGTGGACCAGCACAATACCTCCGGCCTGGGCGAAAACATTCCGATGTCGACCGCCAACCTGAATGACGGCTTCGTCGCCCTCAAGGACGGCAAGATGGTGATGATCCGCATTCCTTACCCGATAGGCTTTTATGCCAAGGGCTTCGACGGCCGTATCGACGATCCGAAAGCCGGCTGGAAAGGCCGCGGCCTGTGGAGCACCAGCGGCGACCGCACGTCATGGCTGATGGAAGGCGGCAAGGGCAGCATGCCGCGCGCGGTGCACATCCAGTTTCGGCCGGATCCGCTGGCGCGTTGAAAATTCGGGCCAGCCGGCGCTGGCCGATTTTCGTGTCGACAGCGCCATTGGTGCGGCGGTCGCGCCCGCCGCCGGCCGTTGGGGCGCAGTCCAGGCTGGCGCTGCATCGGCGTTTCATCGCGCGTGCCGGTGCCGGTGCCGGTGCCCCATCAAGTAAACTCGTAGGCCGCCGCTGACGCAAAACGGTGGCCCGCACATTCGCCTCAAACCCCAATTTCAGGACGCCACCCGATCATGAGCAA
>JANPGJ010000656.1:0-30412 GCA_031423955.1 Burkholderiales bacterium | reverse complement strand
GAGATGGGGCGCCATTGCGGCGCCACCGCGCTCTCGTACAACATGCACGTGTGTTCGATGATGTGGATCAGCTTCATCGCCGACGCGCTCGACATGAGCGCGCCTGAACGCGCGGAGCACGAGAGCAACCGTGCCATCCATTTCGAGCGCGTGGCGAAGCAGGGCAAGATCTACTCGCAGCCGTTTTCCGAAGGCGGTGCCGCCGCCGCCGGCCGCGCGCCGTGGGGCACGCTGGCCAGGAAGGTCGATGGCGGCTACCTGGTCACCGGCAAGAAGATCTTTGCCTCTCTGTCAGGGGCGGCGGACTACTACGGCGTGCTGTGCACGATCGACAAGTCCGATGCGACCATGCGAGATTCGCTGTATCTGGCCGTCGATGCCAAGGCCCCTGGCGTCTCCGTGGTCGGCGACTGGGACCCGCTGGGCATGCGCGGCACGGTCTCGCGCACCCTGCTGTTGAAGGACGTATTCGTCGCCAATTGCGAGCGACTGATTCCCGAAGGCCATTATCTGCAGGCTGCGCTGCGCTATCCGCACATGTTCACCACCCTGTCGCCAACCTACATGGGCATCGCGCAGGCCGCCTATGACTTCACCATCAGCTATTTGCGCGGGGAAATGCCGGGCACGCCGCCGGTCAAGCGCCGCATGTATCCGACCAAGCAGATCACGGTGGCGGAGATGAAGATCAAGCTGGAGCAGACGCGGGCGCTGTTCCTGCAGAACGCGCGCGATGCCCGCGTCGACCCTGACAAGGAAACCCGGCTGCGCTGCTATGCCGCGCACTACACCATTATGGAAAACGCCAACGAGTTGTGCCGGCTCGCGGTGCGCACCTGCGGCGGGCAGTCGATGCTGAAGACCCTGGCGCTGGAACGGCTGTATCGCGACTCGCGCTGCGGTTCGCTGATGCTCCCCTGGACCGCCGAGCTGTGCCTGGACCGGCTCGGGCGCGAATGCCTGTACGAACCAGGCGAGCGCGACGACGAACCCGCAGTCTGACCTTTGGTGCGAAGCGCAATGAACCTTTCGCGCATCATCGAGCACTGGGCATTGATGGCGCCCGCCAGGACCGCGTTTCATTTCGAGGGCAACGACCTGTCGTATGCGCTGTTGTGGCAGCGGGTACTGGCGGCCACCGCGCATTTGCAGGTCGGCGGCGTAATGCCAGGCGACCGGGTCGCGTTTCTCGGGTTGAACCATCCGGATTTCATCGCGCTCCTGATGGCCTGCGCGCGCCTCGGGGCGATCGTGGTGCCGCTCAATTTCAGGCTGGCCGTGCCCGAGCTTGCCGAACTGCTGGCGCATAGCGAGCCGCGCTTCCTGATGGTCGATCGCGCGATGCAGGCCCTGGGAGCCGACTGCGCCCGCGCGGCAGGTATTGCTGTGCGCCCGTTCGATGCGCTGTGTGCCGACGCCGGAGGCGCGGCAAGTCAACAGCGTTGGCCGGAGATGCCGGGCTCCGACGCCGATGACGTGCTCATTGTCAGCACCTCAGGCACCACCGGGCGGCCGAAGGGCGCGCTGCACACGCAGGCCAACCTGCTGTGGAACATCCAGAGCGCAATCGCCAGCCAGGACTTGACCCATCACGACCATCTGCTGCTCAATCTGCCGATGTTCCATGTCGGTGGGCTGTGCATCCAGACCCTGCCGCTGCTGTCGCTGGGCGCCACCATCACCCTGCACGCGCGGGTCGATCCGGCGCGCTGGCTGGCCGATTGCGCGGCACGCCGGCCGTCAATTTCCCTGCTGGTGCCGGCGGTGATGAAAACCGTCATCGAGCATGCGGATTTCGCCGATACCGACCTGTCATCGCTCAAACGCATCAACTGCGGCTCGTCGGTGGTGCCGCACTCGCTGATCCACGCCATCCACGCGCGCGGCATCCCGGTGATCCAGGTGTACGGCGCCACCGAGACCGGGCCGGTGTCGATCGCGCTGCGCGCCGAAGATGCGATGAGCCATGTCGGCAGTTGCGGCAAGGTGGCCCTGCATGTGGAAGCGAAGCTGATGGCGGGCGGGGTCGAAGTCGAGCGTGGTGCAACCGGCGAGGTCTGGCTCAGGGGCAACAACGTCGTGCGCGGCTACTGGCGCGATGCGGACAATCCGGCATTCGAAGGCGGCTGGTTCAAGACCGGCGATCTGGCGCGCCAGGACAACGAAGGCTTTTTCCACATCGTCGGTCGCTCGAAGGACATGATCATCTCGGGCGGCGAAAACATCTACCCGGCCGAACTGGAGAACCTGCTGGCGGACTGTCCCGAACTGGCGGAATCCGCGGTGGTCGGCATGGCGGACGAGAAATGGGGCGAAGTCGCGGTCGCGGTAGTGGTTCGCAAGCCCGGTGCAGAAATCGACGAGGAAGGGGTGCTTGCGCTGTTCAATGGCCGCATCGCGAAGTACAAGCACCCGCGGCGCGTCGTGTTCGTGCAGGAACTGCCAAAAACAGCGCTCGGCAAGGTGCAGAAGGCGGCGCTGAAAGTCGACCTTCGATGAGGTTTCGGATGGCGGGTCGCGCCTTCACATGTCGCGCGGCAGCAAGGCCTCGAGAGGCGTGCCGCACGAACGGCCGGCAACGGCCTGCGCATTGCTGACAGCGCGAGCGATCAGGACCTCGGGACAGCGGTGCGGGCAAGCGCCGCACCAATGCCCGCCAGATCAGGGCCCGTCACATCAAGGCCCGTCACGTCAAGGCGAAGCGTGCCCGATGAATGCCGCCGGCGCCGGTTCACCCCATTGCGAGCCCAGACCCTCTTCGGCAGGAAACTCGTTTGGCGTGTTCTGGTTGTTGAGCACGTCGGTATCGGTCCAGTGCTCATGCACCCGGCCCCACGGATCCTTCCAGTAGTCGAACACCTGGCTGCCGAGCAGATGGCGGCCGATGCCCCACACATGCTCGTAGCGGTTCCTGCCGCGCAGATGCTCGTGGCCAAGCATCACGTCATCGATGGTCTGCACCTCGAACGACACATGATTGAGACCGCGCGCCGGGCCCTCGATACACAGGAACACATGGTGGTCGACATAGGTTTCGCCGCGATCGAGGCGATTGAAGGTGGCGATCACGTTGGTTTTTTCGCCCGCATACACGGTGTCGGAAGGCACGAAACCCAGGGTCTGGCGATACCACTCGGTCTTCTTCAGCGCTTCCTGGGTCATGATCACCGCATGGCCGATACGCTTGACCTGCGACGGGCCGCGCGGCAGGCGCATCAGCTCGCCGGCGCGGCGCAGCCGCTCCTCGCCCCAATTCAGCACGTTGCGATGCGTCGGCAGCGGCGCCGCGGTGGCGATGCCGTGCACGATCTCGAGCGCATTGCCATCGAGGTCCTGCAGGCGGACCCGTTTGCCGCCGCCCGGCTCGTCGATGTGCTCGATGCCCGAGGCGCCCGGCAGCTTCGCGAAGCGCGCCAGCTGCTCCTCGTCCTCGACGGCAAATGCCAAACCCAGAAACTTCGGCGCACCGAGGTGCGTCACGTGAATATGGTGGCTGGGGTCGGTGCCGCGCATGTACAGGCGATCGTTGGTGCGCTCGCTCCTGACCATGCCGAAGTTGGTCAGAAATTCCTCGGCTTCATCCAGGCTTGGCGATTGCAGGCGAATGTGGCTCAGGTCAGTGACTTTGGTGTCCGGCATCCAGCGGCTCCTTTGGTGATTTGCGTTGGGCGAGAGCCTAACATCTCTTACGCATCCATATCGCGCTGCGCTACCGCACGCTCCGGTTGGGCAACGCGGCGGAACCGGCCGCGCTGGTGCTGCGTGCCAGCGGGCGATGATGGTGCTGCGACGGCGCGGCCGAGCACAACCGGATCGTCTGGCGCGCGGCACTCCCGCGGCGGCCCGTGCCGGCTTCGCTTCCTGCCCTGCATCACCCCCGCCAGCAGTCCATGTGCCGCGGCCCAGGCCTGTTTGACCTCGGACGTAAAGGCCGCACCGAGCTCGGCGCAAGGGTCCACAGCAGCCCCTCGCCGACTGTGGCGTAGTGCGCGCTCCGGACTCCGTAGCCGACATGGCGCTCGCCCAGGGTGCGAACTACCGAAAAACAAAAAACCCCGCCACAGCGGGGTTTTGACCAGGGTCGCGTTGAACTTACACGCGAGTGCGCCTGCCAAATCCAATGCCCGCCAGCCCGAGGCCAAGCAACGCCAACGTTGCCGGTTCTGGAACCCGCAAGGTCACCCGACCCGATTGCGGCTGATTCTGGTTGTCGGTGCTCGGAATCCAGGTGCTGCCATTGTCGAGCGACAACTCGGTGAAGATGTCGAAGAAGCTGTCGATCTTGAACAAGCCACCGCCCAGGTCCTCGATCGAGGTTTGCCCGGTCGATGCCAGGGTCGGGCTCTCGCGCACCAGCACCCCTGGCGGCAGAGTGCCGCCGCTGATATCGAGTTGCGTCATCTCGGTATCGAAAAAGCGCGTGGCACCCAGGGCGTGATTGAAGGTGACCACGACTGAGACCGCGGCCAGCGCGCTCAGGTGCAACAAGGGGCCGCTGTTGATCGACAAATCGAACGCCACGGTTGAACCAAAACTTTCGAGCTGGCTACCGGCAACCGGTGGGCTGACGCAGGCGGTAAAGCCGGCGTGCACGGGGTTGCTCAGGTCGAACACGTTTCCACCGCTGGCATATCGCGCATGGAAGTCAGGGGACGTGTATTTGAAATGCTGCCCCGCTGGGGGCAGGCAGTCGGCGGTTGCGACAACTGCGGCAGATGCCGGATCGGGCTGCGCAAAAAACGCGGCAAACATGGCGGCGAGAGCTAGCCAGGCAACGTTTGTGCGATTACGTGGCAGCGCTGTGCCATTCGATCGGCGATTCAGTGGGTTCGAGGCGCAATTCATGGCTGACTCCTTGGTTTTGCAATCCGAGGAAAACGTGCCATCAATTCTGAATTGTCGCCAACTTCACGCCAACGGGTGTCAATACAGCAGAAGGCACAACCTAAAGCCGGGGTATGACCCGGAACTGTCTTGGCCTCTAAGCACTGCTTGGTTGTGACCGTGCGAGGCTGACGATCACCCACGGAATATGCCGCATATTTCGTGCCGTCAATCCTGGTTATCTCAAATAACAATACGTTTCAAAGGCTTGAACCGTTGCGAGAGCGCCGACCGCGGCCAATTCGATGTTGACTGTAAAAATTTTCGACACTATGGCCGTCGCGCAACCGGACTGCGCGGCACATCGCCGGTCTGCACATGGCCTGGTCGCGCCGACGGGAACGCGCGTCGCGCGGTGCCCTGTTCCCGACCTGCTGCGCGGCAAGCTGGCAGGCACGCCGCAACCAGGTGGCGGCGAACTTACATGACCGCGCGCAGCGTATGGCGGCGGTTGCGCGTGTATGGCCGTACCTGCGTCGGCCAGCGACCCATTTCCACGGCGGCTGCCCAGGCGGCGCTGGCAGGCACGTCCGCATTCTCCAGCTCATAGGTGGCGCTGTACTTGGGTTCGCCCTCGGCCACCATGGTTTTGGTGGTGCCGCCGATGCTCATGTTGAGCGGCACCAGCTTGTAGCGATGGACTGCCAGCACGCCCGGCACTTTCAATAGTTCCGGGATGTGCTCGGTGTCATAGACCTCGTTGAACAGCGCTTCGCGGTCGGGGTCGATGTCCATGGCGGCGGTGAGCAGGAACTTGGCCTTCGGGTGCATGACGTTCTCCTTTGATGTAGCGTTGGGTGTAATTACTGCGGCTTGAGTCCGGCATCGCGCGCGATGCGGCCGAAAATGGCGCTCCAGTCGGCATAGCGCTTGCGCAATTCCTCCGGGCTGCTGGCGGTGGCGACCGAGCCGGTCTTGGCCAGCCGCTCGCGCAGGTCGGCTGAGCCCAGGCTTTGCACCATCGCGCGGTTGAGGATGTCGACGATCTCGCGCGGCATGCCGGCCGGGCCCATGATGCCGCGCCAGGCCGGCATTTCGTAGTCCGGCAGCCCGGCCTCGATCATGGTCGGCACCTCCGGCAACACCGCCGAACGCACCCTTGAAGTCACCGCCAGAATCCGCAGCTTGTCCTTGTTGCTCACCGCGTTGGCCAGCGCAGGAAAGAAATAGTCGAGCCGCCCGGCGATCAGGTCGATGATCGCTTCCGGTGCCCCCTTGTACGGCACCTCGATCGCCTCGATCCCCGCCATGCGGTTGAACAGCATCACGCTCCAATAGGGAATTTGCCCGACGCCCAGGGTGCCGAAGCTCATTTTTCCGGGCCGCGCGCGCGCCAGCGCGATGAATTCCCCGACGTTCGCAGCCGGCAGCGCGGGATTTGCAACGAACGCCCACGGCACGGTTTCAATCAGGGAAATCGGCGTGAAGTCGCGCTGCAGGTCGTAGCCCATGTTGGCGTTGACCAGATGCTGGCCGGCCATCGATCCGCCGGCCGACAGCAGGGTGTAACCGTCAGGCGCTGCCTTGGCCACATAGGTCTGGCCGATCATGCCGCCGGCGCCGGGCCGGTTTTCCACCACGAATTGCTGGCCCGTGACTTCGCTCAACTTGGCTGCGAGAAGGCGGGTGGGAATATCGTCGCCGCCGCCGGCCGCCGCTGCGACGATGATGCGCACCGGCCGGTTCGGGTAGGCGCCCGCCTGCTGCGCCCGCAGCTGAAGTGGTACGCCAAGCGCGCCGGCACTCAAGGCGAGAGTCAGTTTGCGGCGATTGTTCATGGAAATCCCTGGTTGCTTCGAACTTGCGGACCGCTGCCCATGCTCCTCAGCTGCCTTTGGTCAGGCGGGTTTCGACAATCCGCGCGAACACACTCGCCCCCATGGCCAGGGCGCCATCGTTGAAGTCGTAAGACGGGTTGTGCACTTCGCAGGCGCCCTCGCCGGCGCCGTTGCCGATATTGAAATAGCAGCCGGGAACTTTTTCCAGCATGAACGAAAAGTCTTCGGAGGCGACGATCAGGTTCGGATTGCGGTTGACGTTGTCGGTGCCGGCGACGGCGGCACACACGCCGGCGACGAATTCGGCCTCGTTTGCGTCGTTGATGGTGGGCGCGAAAATCAGCCGGAAATCGACTTCCGCGGTGGCACCGAACGCTTCGGCCGTGCCCTTTGCGATGCGCCGCATGCCGCTCTCGACCAGCGCCATCACCTCCGGGGTGAAGGCGCGCACCGTGCCGGACAGCTGGGCGGTCTGCGGGATCACGTTGTAGGCGTCGCCGCCGTGGATCTTGGTCACCGACAGCACCGCCGCATCAAGCGGGCGCACGTTGCGCGACACGATGCTTTGCAGCGCGATCGAAATGTGCGACGCCACCAGCACCGGATCGATGCCGGTTTCGGGCCGTGCGCCGTGGGCGCCACGGCCGGCGACATGAATGTCGAAATAGGCGCCGCCGGCCATCATCGGCCCGGCACGCACCGCGAACTTGCCCAGCGGCAGGCCGGGCCGATTGTGCATGCCGAAAATGGCCTCGCACGGAAACTTCTCGAACAAGCCGTCGGCGATCATCGCGCGCGCGCCGCCGATGCCTTCCTCGGCCGGCTGGAAAATGAAATTGACGACGCCGTCGAAGGCGCGGGTTTCCGCCAGGTACTTGGCCGCGCCGAGCAGCATCGCGGTGTGGCCATCATGGCCGCAGGCATGCATGCGGCCGGCCTGGGTGGAGCGATGCGCGAAGGTGTTGGCCTCGACGATCGGCAAGGCGTCCATGTCGGCACGCAGACCGATCGAGCGACTGGCGCTGCCGGCGCGCAGCACCCCCACCACGCCGGTCTTGCCAATGCCGCGATGGACCTCGAGCCCGAAGGCGGCAAGCTTGGTGGCCACGATTTCCGCTGTGCGCCGCTCCTCGAATCCGAGCTCCGGGTGGGCGTGGATGTCGCGCCGCCAGCCGGTCATTTCCGGCGCCAGCCTGGCCAATTGTTCGATCACTGCCATGGTGCTTCTCCGCGGATTGTTCCAGGGCAGCAGTCTAGCGCGAGCGCGGATCGCCAGGCGTATGGCAGCAGCGGGCCGGCCCCGGTTGGCCGGTGCATGGGGTGGCGCCGCGTTGTCGCCGGCGGCGGCCAGCAGCGGCGCGCCGCCTACCCGCAATCAGCCGCGCTTGAGCAATTGGTTCACCTCATCCACGTTTTCCTGGATGCGGCTCTTGAGCACTTCAAACGCCTCGGCCTGGCTGCGCCCGGCCAGTTCCGCCAATTCACGAATGTTGCCCAGCGAACTCTGGAACGATGCGCGCGCCGTTTCGTTCAACTTGGCAATGCTTTCGCGCGGCTCCGCCACCGAGACGCTGCCGGCCAGCGCCTGCCACTGGCTGATCGCTTCCTTGAGCATCGCGGTCTGGCGCTGCACCACGGCCTGGATGCCGGCGTAGGACTTCTTGTTGGCCTCGACGATCGCTTGCAGGTCCTTGCGTCGACCTTCGACCAGCTTGCCGGCCACCCCGGTCAGGTCGAGCTGCTTGAGCGTTTGGGCAATGCCGGCTGCTTTTGGTGCGGCCGCGCGGCCGGCTGGCGCCGCGCGCGACTTCGGGGCGGCTTTTTTCGCTGCCGGGCGGCGCTTGGCCGCGGCTTTCTTGGTGGTTGCCATGATCGTTTCCTCCGTTAGGTACGTCTGATGGCCCTGCCTGGGCCGGGTTGGCACAACGATCTCTTATACCGCAATTCAACACCCGTGTCGAAGGCTGCAGGGCGGGTGTTGGCAGCAAGGTGGGCCGCGATCGCACCGACGCCGGCGCCCGCGCCGGGTGCGGGCGCAATCGTCGATTGACGCCGGCATCCGCCCCCGGCGATACTCGTTTCATGTTCACAATAGCGCGCTTCGCGCACCAGGGAGACCCGGCATGAAAGACCTCAAGCACTTGAGTGTTGTCGACGGCGCGTTCCTGCATCTCGAAAGCCCGGAGATGCCGATGCACGTGGGCAGCCTGGCGCTGTTCGAGCCGCCGGTGTCCGACGTGCCGTGGTTCGATGCGGTCAAGGCGCATGTGGTCAGCCGCATGCACCTGGCACCCGTATTCACGCGCAAGCTGGCACTGATGCCCTTCGACCTCGCCAATCCGGTGTGGATCGAGGATGACGACATCGATCTCGATTACCACATCCGCTACCTGGTGCTGCCCAAGCCGGGCACCGTGGCGCAACTGGAAGCGCTGGCCGCGCGCCTGCATTCCAGCCTGCTCGACCGCAGCCGGCCCCTGTGGGAGTTCTATGTGATCGAAGGTTTGGCCGATGGCCGCATCGGCTTTTACTCCAAGCTGCATCATGCCGCCGTGGACGGCCAGGCCGCGGTGGCGCTGGGCGAGACGGTGTTCGACGTCACGCCGGAGCCGCGACGGGTGAAGCCGGCGCGCCCGCGGCGCGGCAATCGCTATCAATTGGGCGTCGCCGAACTGCTGGGCGCAGCCTTGAGCAACCAGGTGCGGCAGGTGGTGCAGTTGGCCAAACTGCTGCCGCCACTCGCGGGCGCCGGCCTGCAGGCGGCGCGCGCCGCACTGGCCGCACGGCGTGCCGGCACGGCGACCGGCGCGCCCGGCACGCGCTTGAAGCGCGCGCCGGCGACCCAGTTCAACACCTCGATCACCAACCAGCGCGCGTTTGCCGGCATTTCCTTGCCTCTGCAGGAGGTCAAGGCCTTTGGCAAAGTGCACGGCGCCTCGATCAACGATATGGTGCTGTGGCTGTGCAGCACCGCCCTGCGCTCATACTTGCTCGACGCGCGTGAACTGCCCGACAAGACCCTGGTTGCCGGCGTGCCGATCTCGCTGCGCCCGGAAGGCGACACCAGCGCCAACAACCAGGTGTCCGGTACGGTGATCGACCTGGCCACCCAGGTCAAGGACCCGCTCCTGCGCCTTGCGCACATCATGGCCGGCACGCGCGCGATGAAGGCGCAGATCGGCACCTTCGGCAGCCTGATGCCCAAGGATTTTCCGTCCCTGGGCTCGCCCTGGCTGTTGAGTGGCCTGGCGTCGCTCTACGGGCGCTCCGGCTTAGCCGGTGTGCTCAGGGTGATGAACGTGGTGATCTCGAACGTGCCCGGGCCGCAGGTGCCGCTCTACCTGGCCGGCGCGAAAATGGCCGCCTTGTACCCGGTATCGATCGTCGCGCATGGCGCGGCGCTCAACATCACGGTGCAAAGCTATATGGGGCAGCTCTGCTTCGGCCTGATTGCCTGTCGGCGCGCGATGCCGGACGTGGGTGAACTGGCACTGCAACTGCAGCGTGCACTGGAGACCATGCGGCGACTGCCTGCGCCGGTGGTGGTTGAACCGGAGACACCCGCAACGGTGACCGCGGCAGTCAGTTCCAAGCCGCTGCGCGGCAAGCCGCGGCTGACGGTGGTCAAGCCGGCGCCGCTGCCGGCGGGCAAGTCGACGAACAAGTCGTCGCGAGCGCGGCGCGCTGCGGGCGCGTGAGCCTGCCGCCGGTTCGGGCTTGATGCCAAAGCCGGATATGTGCGTTGCTAGTGGTGTCATGCTCCCGCCCTTGGCCGGCGAGCGGTCTCGCAGCCGACCTCGGGGAGGCGTTGGGGGCCGGCGAAAGCCTCGGCGATCTGGTGAACAGGGGTGGCTACGGTCCGGGTCGCTCGCTGAGGGTCAGGTTAGGCACGTCGGGTCAATCTTCGCCATCAGGCGCATCACCGCTGAAAAATCGAGTTCGCCATGCCCGACCTGGCGCCCGCCCGGACCGATGCGGAAAAACCAGTCATGCCGCTGCGCCGACTTTTCCAGCGTGTCGTCCGAAATGCGGATCAGCGCCTGCCCGGTCATCATCGCCTTCAACTGCACTTCGCAAGCGAGGATCAGGCGGTACATGCGCAGGAACGCCGAGTCGACCGTCTCGCCAATGGTCACCAGGCCATGGTTGCGCAGGATCAGCGCGATGTTGTCACCCAGGGATGCCGCCAGGCGCGCGCGTTCATCCACCGCCAGGCTCGGGCCCTCGAAGTCGTGATAGCCAATGCGATTGTGGAAGTCGGTGCCTTCGAGCGTCAGCGGCAACAGGCCGTCGCGCAGGCATGAGACGGTCATGCCGGCTACCGTGTGTACATGCATCACGCAATGGGCGTCGGGGCGGGCGGCGTGGATCGCGGCGTGGATGTTGAAGCCGGCCGGGTTGATCGGGTACTCGGTGGGCGTGAGAACGTTGCCGTCGAGGTCGATGCGCACCAGGTTTGAAGCGGTGACTTCCGAATAGAGCAAGCCATACGGGTTGATCAGGAACTCCGGCGGGTCCTGCTTGACGCGCAGGGTGAGATGGTTGGCCGTGAGTTCCGACCAACCGAAGTGGTCGATGGCACGGTAGGCGGCGGCCAGGCGTTGGCGCAACTTCCATTCGTGCGGGTCTATCGGGATGGCCGGCGCGGGTGCGGTCGCGCTGGCCGCAGGAACGTAGGCGTCGCCGCGGCCGGGCGAGCGCTGGGATGTCACGGGGATTGCGGTGTCAGTCATGGTCTCGCTCACTGCGACGTCCCCCTCGGGCAAAAATTCGCCGGGCGTGTGGTAAAGCAGGCGAAAGTCGGTGTGTTTGCCAGCGGGGCCATCTTGATTCAAACCGCGCGCGCTGCATGCACCAGCGTCAATCCCTAGAAGCATAAACGACAATTCATTTGCCGGCTGTGTGCCCGGGCCTGCGTTATGATCTTCGCGGCCGCGTCGGCGTGCCGCTGCTTCCGGTCGCAACACGATGCAGCGCCGCGCAGTAGGTTACGCATTGGCCGATATAACAGCTGCGCGCAAAGACCGCGAACAACAGGAGACAAGCAAATGATTGGAATGATGGAAGGCAAGGTTGCGGTGATTACCGGCGCCGGCGGCGGCATCGGCCGCGAATTCGCGCTGCTGATGGCAAAGGAGGGCGCCAGCGTGGTGGTCAACGACCTTGGCTCCTCCGTGGCTGGCGTCGGCGCCGATGCCGGCCCGGCACAGCGGGTGGTGGACGAGATCACTGCTGCCGGCGGGCGCGCGGTGGCCTCGACCGATAGCGTCGCCACCTGGGCATCGGCGCACCGCATTGTCGAGACCGCGCTCGACCATTTCGGCCGCGTCGACGCGGTGGTCAACAATGCCGGCATCCTGCGCGATCGCATGTTCCACAAGATGAACGAGGAAGAATGGTCATCGGTGATCAACGTCCACCTGTCGGGCTCGTTCTTCGTCGCGCGCGCGGCGGCGCCGCACTTCCGCACCCAGGAGTCGGGCGCCTATATCTTCATGACCTCGACCTCGGGTCTGATCGGCAATCTCGGCCAGGCCAACTATGCCGCCGCCAAGCTCGGCATGGTCGGCCTGATGAAGAACATCGCCATCGAGATGGGTCCGATGGGCGTGCGCTCGAACTGCATTTCGCCCTCTGCATGGAGCCGCATGATCGGCTCGATCCCGACCGATACGCCGGCCAAGCTGGCGCGGGTCGAACGCATGCGCGCCAAGATGGCGGCCGCCACTATCGCGCCGCTGGCGGTCTACCTGTGCAGCGACACCGGGCGCGAGGTCAACGGCCAGGTGTTCCATGTGCGTGCCAACGAAGTGCTGCTCTACAGCCACATGCGGCCGCTGCGTTCGGTGCACCGCGGCGAGGGCTGGACGCCGCAGTCGCTGGCCGAGCACGGCATGCCGGCGCTCAAGGGCTCGTTCACCCCGGTGCAGCAGTCGGGCGACATCTACACCTGGGAGCCGATCTGAGCTGCTGCTGACGGCGCGGGCAAGTTGTGGCGCCGTCGGCACCGGTCCCGGTGAGGGCGCGGCTTGGTGCCGCCTACTTCGTGCTTGAACGAATTTCGTCCAGCACCGGCCGCAGGTAATCGAGAAACACCTGCGGGTTCTCGCTCATCGGAAAGTGCCCCAGGCCTTTCATGATGGTGACCTTGGCGCCCTTGATGCGCGCCGCCGCCGCTTCGGTGTCCTTCGGCGCTGCCGAGTAGTCATATTCACCGGTAAGCATGTAGAGCGGGCACAGCGTGGTGTCGATCGCGCCGATGCGCTCGCGAATGTCGCCTTCGACCTGGTAGAAGAACAAGTCGCCGGTAAATACTCCCGGGCCGCCCTGCATGTAGTGCCACACGGTTTCCCAGCGTTGCGCCTCCGGGCTCAAGGGCGACATCAGGCCGTAGGCGATGGCGCCGCAGGCCTGGCCGCCATGGACCTCGGCATGGTTGAGCCACGCCGATTCGTAGTAGCGCTCGACGTACGCGGCGGATTGCAGGCCGACCAGTGCGCGCAGCAGGGTGGGGTGCTTGAGCGCGAGATCGAGCACGATGCGCCCGCCGATCGAGCATCCCATCACCACCGGGCGATCGAGACCGAGCGCACGGGCGACGGCCATGATCTGGTCGGTATAGGCGGCGGTGGTCAGCTTGTAGTCTTCCTTCTCCCAGCCTGCCGGTGGCGACGATTTGCCGTGCCACGGCATGTCGAACGCGACCACCCGGAAGTGCCGGGTGATCTGCGGATCGTTGAGAACGGCGCGGAACTGGCGACCGTCGGAACCTGCGGTGTGCAGGCACATCAGCGGGATGCCCTGGCCCGCCTCCTCGAAATACACGCGATGCGGCTTGCCGTCGATCTCGATGTGGGCATAGCGGCCGACAATGCCTTCGATGCGCGTGCTTTCCGCGGGCGCGTTCATGCCGTGACCTTGCGCGGTGACGCCAGCAGCAGCTTCAGATACAACAAATGCGACATCAGCACGCGCTGGTCGCCTTCGAAGGCCAGGTCGCCACGACGCAACAGGGCGAACAGGTCATGCCAGCCGGGTGCCGGCACCTTTTGCCAGAATTTCTCCCAGCATTCGGCGCGCGCGCGAATCGCGAAGCGCCAGGCGCGCTGCACCAGCGGGCCCTTCTCGACCGACTCCACGCGGCCGGCGCGCACGGTCAGCAAATACTGGTCGCCGCCCACTTCGATCATGAAGCTGTCGTTCAGGTGGCGGCCCCAGCGCATGATGGCCGGGTCGGCGTTGACGAGTTCTGCAATGCGTTCGATCATCGATCGGTCTCCGTGGTGAATTGTGGCGCGTGCGACAGGCGTGGCCTCAGCGTGCCGCCGGTTTCGAGGCCTGCAGCACCGAACGCCATTTCTGCGTTTCGCTGGCGATGAAGGCCCGAAACTCATCCGGCGTGCTCCAGATGTTGGGCGAGGCCATGTCGGCGATGCGGCGCGCCATGTCCGGCTCCTTGAGCGCGGCCACGGTTTCGCTGTGCAGTTGTGCAACAATTTCAGGCGCTATTCCCGCCGGTGCCACCAGCCCGTACCAGCCACCGGCTTCAAATCCTTCCAGCCCCGCCTCGGCCATGGTGGGCACATCCGACAGCAAGGGTGTGCGTTGCCTGGCGGTGACGGCCAGGGCGCGCAACTTGCCGGCGCGGATGTGCGGCAGCACCAGCAGCGGGTTCTCGATGGTGAAGCCGAATTCGCCGCTCAGCATGGCGGTCACCACCTGCGCGCTGCCGGGATAGTGCACCGGTGCCGCCGCGAAACCGGCGCGCTGGCGAAACGCCTCCTGTGCCAGCAGCTGCGGCGAACCCAGGCCCGGTGTCGGGTACAGCACCTCTTGCGGCGCTCTTTTCGACGCCTGCATCAGGGACTGCATGTCCTGGTGGGGTGACGCGGTCGGCACCACCAACACCAGCGGCGTCTTGGCGATCAGGCTGATCGGTATCAGGTCGGTCGCAACGTCGTAGCCGAGATTGGTCTCCGTCGTCGGGCTCACCGCCAGCGGGCCGCTGCTGCCCAATTGCAATGTGTAAGGGTCGCCCTTGGCGCGTGCCAACAGGCCGGTGGCGAGATTGCCGCCGGCGCCGGGGCGGTTCTCGATCACGAACGGCTGGCCCATCGAGCGCTGCAGGCGATCAGCCAACAGGCGCGCCAGCACGTCGACAATGCCGCCGGGCGCGAAGCCGACCAGGATGCGCACCCGCTTGTTCGGATAGCCCGTGGGTTGCGCGAGCGCGCCGCGCGTTGCCAGCAGGACTGCCGCCGCAGGTGCGGCCAAGATCAGGTGCCTGCGCGTGCGCGCTGCCGCATGCGCCAGCCCTGCGGGGGTTGCCATGGCCGCGCACATTATTGCGGCTCCAGCACAAAGGTCAGCGTGGTCTGGCTGGTGATGATGCCGCCGCGGTTACCGGGTGTGATCGACCCGTAGCGTTGCGCATAGGCAGGCGGCAGCTCGCGGCCCGCTGCCGGTGCCAGCCACAGGCGCAGCAGGTGGCGCCGTTTTTCCGGCTCGGGCCAATCCTCGAAATCGGTGCGGCTGTGCAGCACCTGATGGTTGTGCACGAACTGCATGTCGCCAGGCCTGAATTCCATCGTCAGGTTGAGCGAGGGATCGTTCGACAGCGCATCGAAGTAATCAAGCGCCTCGTGTTCCAGCGCGCCGAGACGGCGCGCCGCCGGAAAGTTCACCTGCGCCGAGCGGATGTACTGGCCCGAATAGATCGTTGACAGCTGCCCATGATGCCAGTTGAACACCGGCAGCTCGAACCAGGGCAGGGCCCCCGGCGGCACCTCGCCGCGGCGGTCAGTCGGAAACGGATTGAACAGCGCGCGCCACAGGTCGGGTCGGCGCGCCAGCATGGTGTCGTGCAGCGTCACCGAACTCACCAGCCGGCTTTCGCCACCCGCCTTCGATGTCTTCAGGCACAGCAGGCCGACAATGTCGCAGGAGTCGGTGTGGTACTCGAGTTCGCGATTGGTCTGGTAGTAGCGGGTGGTGGGCTTGCTGATGTCCATCCCGAGGTCATAGACATGGCCGAGCAGGTGCCCCTTGGCGTTCTGCGAGCGAAAGCTGCCGAGGTGCGCGCCGATGCCAAGATAGGCGATCGCGCTTTCGGCATTGCCGTAGTGCGCGACCGGGAAGCCGCGCAGCATCACGAAGCCGCGGCCGTGCAGCACCTCGTCGAGCAGCGCGGCCAGGGTCTTCGCCAGCGTCGGCAGTTGAAAGGTGGCCGGGGATAGTTCGCCCATCGCGCGGCCCGCGGCGACGTGCCGGCGGATCGCGGCGTCGAGTTCGTCCAGTTCCACCGGCGTGAACCGGTGGATCCAGTCGCGCCCGGCATCCAGCGCCGGCCCGGTCCAGGCGGCGGGCCCGCCGATCGGGCCGGGTGGCAGTCGCGCCTGGTCTGTTGCCATGACAGCGGACATCGGTGTCTCCTCGTTGGCTGCGTGTGAACCTCGCGCAAGTCACAAAGTTTACCCGCCCCAGCGGTGTATCCGGTCGCGCCTCTGCCGGTCGCGCCGCACGCGGCGGGAATTCCGTTGCCGGTCGTAAAATGCGCGCTGGCCGGGGAGGGCCGGCTTGCTTGCATCGCACCATCTTTGATACACCGGTTGTCAACACCATGTTGCGCGCCGCCGCGGTTGTTTACCTGAAACTGGCGGGCTGGAAAGTCGAAGGCAGCTTGCCGCCGGGCGTGGCCAAGGCAGTGTTGATCGCCGCGCCGCACACCAGCGCCTGGGACCTGCCCTACACCCTGATGGTGGCCTTTCATCTGCGCCTGCACGTCTACTGGATGGGCAAGGAGTCGATCTTCAAGCCACCATTTCGCGGCCTGATGATGTGGCTGGGCGGCATTCCGGTGAACCGCGACCGGTCGACCAATCTGGTGGCGGCCTCGGTCGAGGCCCTGCAGGCGGCGGCGCCGCCGCTGCAATTGGTGGTGTCACCGGAAGGCACGCGCGGCAAGACGCAGACCTGGAAAACCGGTTTCTACTACATCGCGGTGGGTGCCGGCGTGCCGATCGTGATGGCTTACATGGACTATGCCAAAAAGCGCAGCGGTCTCGGGCCGATTTTCGCGCCGAGCGGCGATATCGAGCGCGACATGGCGGCGATCAAGGAGTTTTATGCGCCGTTCAAGGGCCGCAACGAAAAGCAGTTCGACGCTGCTGCGTGACTTGGGCTTGCGACTGCCCCGAGGTCCTTGCCGGATGCGCCGTTCACTCAAATGTCGCCAGATATAGTTGGGGGAACTGTCCGCACGATTCCGGATAGTCATGGTCCGCAGCGGACCAGATAGTCGGAATTTTTTACACATTCCTGCGGACTGACGCGCGTGATGTATATAAGCGATTGATTTGACGATATTTTACCTGCTGGCATGTTCTGTGCGTCATGCAGGGTTCCTGGAACTACAAGGAAGGTAAGGCGAGTGATCATGAAACGTCCAATGTCCATCCGTTACCTGCTGGCTTTGATTGGTGTAGTGGCATTCAGTGTGACATTGGCTGCCCCGGCAACTGCGGGGCCGGTTTTTCTGACTGGCCACGATCCTGATTTTCATACGCAGCCTGGGCTGGGCAATGCCAGCAACTTGTTAAAGGTCGGTATCGGCTTCGTTACCGGTGGCACGTTTGACGATGCCGCGCCAGCGAAAAAATTCCTCTGGGTTGAATCGGACATTGCCGTGCCCGGCGGCCACGTGCGCGGCGCCAACAGCCTGGATGACATCGGTGCGGTGGCCGGCGTGAACTTCGACGTCGTGACAGCGGCCGGACTGGCAACTGTGAATTTTTCCGCCTATTCCGCGATTGCCATCGCATCATCGTTCGGCGGAACGCTGACGCGTGCTGAATTGGATGGGTTGATCGCGCGCAAGACCGATATCGCGGCGTTCATCAACGGCGGCGGCGGATTGTTCGCATCGTCCGAGTGTTTCCCGTGTGGAGCGAATCTACTGGATGGCGCCACCGCGCCAGACCTGTTTGGTTATTTACCGGTTGCTGTGACTTCCATCGGCGCAAATCCTCCGTTCACAGTGTCGGCGTTCGGTGCAGGGCTGGGATTGACCGATGCCGACCTTAATGACCCGACTCATAATTCGTTTGGTCTGGTCGGCGGACTGAATATCGTTGATACGGACGTGGCGGGCAATGCCACCACGCTTGCGGGTTTGGTCACACTGGATGGTGGCGGCTTTAGGGGAGTGCCCGAGCCTGCGACCCTTGCGCTGGTCGCACTCGGGCTACTCGGCACCCGAGTCAGGCGCGCAAAGCGCGCGCGCCAATTCTGATTCGCCACGGGGAATAGGCACGGCTGCGGTAGCACCGATGGCCCCCGCAGCTTCGGTGCTCTGAGCCGCGCCGTTTCGTGTGCTCGCCCGGCCAGCAGGAGGGCGCGCTGTCGATCTGACCGATTCCGGCGGCGAGTGCCGCACGCAGCGTCGCAATCGCGGTAGCGGGACGTGGCTTTGTCCGGGCGGCCAGCGTTCGAGCCCGGTTCCGAACGCCGATTGCATACCTCGATGCGGGATCAAGAACACAATCAAGGGGAAGCAGTCACGTTCACCATCAGGCACGCGCCCGCCTTCGCTATTGCTTACCGGTGCGCCGACCACGCGCTGGTCATCGCGCGCTGGTCATAGAGAAATGCCGTCTGGCCGGCGTGGTGGAAATCGATGTCAGGTGCAACTGGAAGTTCTTAGTCGAGAACCTGATCGACATGTATCACGTCGGCGTGATTCACCGCAGCAGCTTCGGCGGCTTTGTCAAGGGCGCCCGCATCGACTATGTGCTTGAGCGAAACGGCGGCTGGCACACCCGTTACGAGGCGCGACCCCATTCGAGCTCGGGCGCGCAGGTGTTCCCGACGCTGCCGTGGCTTGCGGCCGAGTCGCCCGGCATCGCCTGCAAGGCAGGGATCTATCCCAACCTCAACATCTCGCTGCGCGCCGACAGCCTGCGCATGTGGCATGTGTGGCCGCAGTCACCCGGCACCACGCGGGTGGCCTGCTACCTGCTGTTTCCCGAGGCGGCGTTCGGCATCGCGGATTTCGACATCGAGTTGGCGACCTACAGCAAGTTTGTCGAGCAGATCATCGCCGAGGATTCGGTGATGGTCGAGTCACTGCAGAACGCGGCGGCGTCGAGATTCTTCGAGCCCGGGCCGATGGCGCCACTCGAAGAGGCCCTGCATCACATGGAGAATCACTACATCGACCTGATGACCGGTTGACCTGCGCGGCGCCCGGCGGCATTGATCGCATGCGCCGCGTCACGCGGCCTTCAGTGCCTCATCGATGACCTTTTTCGGCACGCCATGTTCCTTCAGGGCGCGGGCGACGTTTTCGAGATTCGGCGCATCCATCTCCTCGATGTCCTTGCGCGCGCCCTGGCTGATGTAATAGCGAATCAGGCCCTGATATCCCGAAAATCCCCTGGCCGCCGCGATTTCCCTGAGTTCGTCGATCATGTGCTCTGGCAGACGCATGCTGATCAGGCTCATCGGCGGTGCCTTGACCAGTCGTTTTGAAACGCGCTCCAGCGATTTCGTTTTCATGTCTATTCAGGCCTTGCGCTAGAGAAACGCCGATCCGCCCTCGACCGCCAGCGACTGGCCGGTGATGAACGCGCTGGCCGGTGAGGCGAGAAACAGAAGCATGCCGACCAGGTCCTCCGGTACCTCGAGACGCTTGACGCACTGCATGTCGACCGCCTTCGCGCGCATCGCGTCGCTGCGCCCTGGGTTGTCGACCTCGGTTTCGGTCAGGCCCGGCAGGATGCAGTTGACCGTCACTCCGTACGGCCCGAGTTCGGTGGCCATTGCGCGCGTCATGCCGATGATCGCGGCTTTCGAGGTCACGTAGTGGGTGAACATCGGCAGGCCCAACGGTACGGTGGAGGAGGAGATGTTGATGATGCGACCCCAGCCCATGCGGCGCATGCCGGCGGCGACCGCGCTGGCGCACAGCCAGTTGCCGGTGATGTTGACCTGCATCACGCGCTGCCATTCATCGAACGGGATTGCATCGAAGGGCTGGCGGCCGAGCGGGGTGAAGATGGCAGCATTGTTGATTAGCACCTCGATCGGGCCGAGCGCGACTTCGATCGCGGCGACGGCCGCGCGCACCGAATCGGGCGAGCCGACATCGGTGGCTACCGCGAAGGCCTGGCCGCCCTCGGCCACGATCTCGGCCGCCACCGCGCGTGCCTTGACCGGGTTGATCTCGGCAATCCCGATCCGGGCGCCGGCGCGCGCGAATTCGAGTGCGTAAGTGCGGCCGATGCCTTGCCCGGCGCCGCTGATCATCACCACCCGGTTGGCGACACTGATGGTGTCGATGATGCCGGCCATCTCGCTTAGGCCCTTACCAGATGCCGATCTTGACGCCGCCTGCGGCCGACGGGCTGGGCCGGCGGTTGACGGTCTCGTCGGTCATCGCGATGCGGTTGCGGCGCGCGCGCATCCAGTCGAACATCAGGTGGTACAACTCGTCGCGTGCCGCGGCATAAGCAGCGCCGGGATCGCGGCCGCGGTCATGCAGTTCGAGCGGGTCGTCCTTCAAGTCGAACAATTGCGGCGCGAAATGCGGGCCGAAGTGCACCAGTTTCCAGCGCCTGGTGCAGGTCATCACCATGCGCGCCTCGCGCGACTTCAGGCCCAGCTTGCGCGCGGTCGGGTAGATGTCGAAATCCAGTTCAGAGAATGCCGCCTCGCGCACGCTGCCGCCGTTGCCATGCAACAGCGGCAGCAGCGAGTGCCCTTCGAGGATGTGGGTCGGAATCGCCTGTCCCAGCGCGTCGAGAAAGGTGGGCACCAAATCGATCGCCTCGACCAGCTCGTCGCAGGTAGCGCCGCGTTTGGCACCCTCGGACGGGTCGACGATGATGAACGGCACCTGCACGCCCTGCTCGTACATGAATTCCTTCTCGCCCTGCCAGTGGTCGCCCATGTAGTCGCCATGGTCGGCCGAGAACACGATCAGGGTGTCGTCGAGGCGCCCGGCCTGTTGCAGAAATGCGGTGAGCCGGCCGATGTGATCGTCGATCTGCTTGACCAAGCCCATGTAGGCCGGCAGCACGTTCATCCGCACCTCGTCCTTCGAGAACGACACCGATTCGGGATGCTCCTGGAAGCCGCGAAAGATCGGGTTGGCGGCATCGCTTCGCTCTTCTTCGGAGCGCACCGGGGCCTGTATGTCTTCCGGCCCGTACATGTCGTGATAGGGCGTCGGCGCAATGTACGGCCAGTGCGGCTTGATGTAGGAAAGGTGCAGGCACCAGGGCTTGTCGCCCTGTTCGGTGATGAAGTCGATCGCCCGGTCGGTGGTGTAGGCGGTCTCGGAGAACTGCTCCGGCAGGCGGGTCGGGCGATGCGCGTTGCGCAGCAGCCAGCCACTGGCGATTTGCCCCGCTTCGTCGGTGCCGGCGTT
This sequence comes from Burkholderiales bacterium, assembly GCA_031423955.1. Lineage (GTDB taxonomy): Bacteria > Pseudomonadota > Gammaproteobacteria > Burkholderiales > JAEUOS01 > JAEUOS01. The sequence goes on along the minus strand of JANPGJ010000656.1, from coordinate 9,322 downwards.
GGCCCATTCGTGCCACGGGTTCGGGCTGGCGAAACCATTGGCACGCAGATACTCGTTGTAGCGCAGGTTCGGCGGCACCTTGTGGTCGGGATGAATGCCGTCGTCGCGCCCGTAGTCCTCGAAGCCGCCGCCGCCGATCAGCTTGCCGATGCCTTCGGTGGGCGACAAGCCCAGCCACTTCATGCCCTCCACGTCGGGTTCATGGTGGGTCTTGCCGACCACTGCCACCCGCAAGCCTGCCGGCCGCAGGTAGTCGCCCAGGGTGCGCTCGCCCACCGGCAAGGGCACGAAATTCCAGGTGGCGCCATGCGACAGCGTGTAGCGCCCGGTGTAGTAGGACATGCGCGACGGTCCGCACACCGGCGCCTGCACATAGGCGCGCGTGAAACGAGTGCCGCGTGCGGCGAGCGCATCGATGTGCGGGGTGGAAAGATGCTTGTGGCCATAGCAGGAGAGGTAGTCCTGGCGCAACTGGTCGCACATGATGAACAGGATGTTTTTGACTTTTGCCACGGTGGGATACCCAGTGAAAGTGAATCGGGTAAAGCGTTTTGCGTTGCCGGCGTTTCAATCAACCTGCAACTTGATGCGCTCGACCACCTGCCGCCATTTGGCCGAATCGCCCGCCACCCGCGCCGCCGCGCTGGCCGGCGTGCCGGGCACATATTCAAGATCGGCGGCCAGCATGCGTTCGCGAATGTCGGGCATGGACAGCACCCTGGCGACTTCGTCGGCCAGGGTGCGCACGATGGCATCCGGCGTGCCGCGCGGCGCCTGCAGCAACAGGCCGAAGCCGGCGTCGTAGCCGGCAAAGCCGGCCTCGGCCACGGTCGGTAGTTCTGGTGCGATCGGCGAGCGCTTGGTCTGGCTGACCGCAAGACCTACGAGCTTGCCGGATTTCACATGCGGAATCACCACCGGCGTGGCGAGAAAGCCGCATGGCACCTGGCCGGCCAGCACATCCTGGGTGGCCGGGCCCGGGCCCTTGTAAGGCACATGCGTCATCTTGAGGCCGCTGGCCGCCAGGAACAATTCCATCGCCATGTGGCCCGGCACGCCCTGGCCGCCCGAGGCATAGTTGAGGTTGTTGGCCCTGGCATGCGTCACGACTTCGGCCAGCGTCTTCGCCGGCACCGAGGGGTGGCAAACCAGGGTTTGCGCGGTATTGGCGAGGTAGGCCACCGGCACGAAATCGGCCTCCGGCTTGAACGAGAGTTTTCTGTAGATGTGCGGATTGATCGTCACCACCGTATCGATCGAGGCCATGATGGTATAGCCGTCGGGCGGCGCCTTGGCGACGATCTCGGCGCCGATGTTGCCGCCGGCGCCGGGCTTGTTCTCGATGATCAGCGACTGCTTGAGGTTGGCCTGCAGGCGCTCGCTCATCACCCGGGTGACGAAGTCTTCCGGTGCGCCCGGCGGAAACGGCACGATGATGCGGATCGGCTTGGCCGGGTAGGCTTGCGCCGCGCACACCTGCAGCAATGCCGGCCCCAGGGCCATGAGCAAGCCCGCAACCATCACCCGCGTGAATCTCGACATTGTCTTCCCCTGGTTATCCCAATCGGCGAGCCGTTGAAACAATGAAGTACGTGCCGGCTCCTTGTGGTTCGAGTTTAACCGGCTTCGCGTGCGCCCGACGCGCATCGCAGGATCGATCGGCGGACCCGTTCCACGCTCATGTGCAATGGCAAGCCCGGTGTGCTCGTGCTAGCCTCTGAAGCCTGCGCGCAGCCACTAATGGTGCGCTCGCCGTGTGGACAAAAAGGTTCTGGAGACAAGATGGAAGGCGTTGAAATACCGGTGTTGATCATCGGTGGCGGCGGTTGCGGCTTGTGCCTGTCGATCCTGCTCGCCGACTACGGCGTCGCCGCGCTGGCGGTCGAGCGCAACCAGACCACCACCGACCACCCACGCGCGCACATCCTCAACCAGCGCACCATGGAGATCTTCACCCAGCATGGCCTGGCCGACGAGGTGTATCGCCACGGTACCCCGGCCGCGCTGATGGAGCGCATCAGCTTTCGCACCTCGTTGGGCGGCGACGGACCGCTCGACCGCCGGCTGATCGGCGATATCGACGGCTACGGCGGCGGGGCGCTGCGCCCGCGTTACGAGGCCGATAGCGCCTGCCGCGCCACCAACCTGCCGCTGATGCAACTCGAACCGCTGCTCCGCGGCGTCGCCGAAGCGCGCGCGCCAGGCAGCGTGCGCTTTCACCACGAACTGCTGTCGTTCACCCAGGACACGGGCGGCGTGACCTCTATCGTCCGCGACCACGCGCGCGGCACCGACTACAGCGTGCACTCGCGATACCTGATTGCCGCCGACGGCGGCAAGACCGTGGGCCGCGCGCTTGGCATTGAAATGGACGGTCCGCGGCGCCTGCGCAAGATGGTCAACACCTATTTCACAGCCGACCTGTCGCCCTGGATCGATGACGACGGTGTGCTGATCTTCTATTTCATGAATCCCGACGGCCTGGGTCTGTGGGCCGGTGGCGGCCTGGTCAAGACCGGGCCGACGCGCTGGGATCGCCATTCCGAATCCTGGGTATTCATGCGCGAGGTGGCCGCCGACGATCCCGACACCGTCGATGAGGCCGGCGTGGCCGCGCGCATCCGCGAACTGCTGCGCCTGCCGGAGATCGAACTCAAGATCCACAAGATCGGCCGCTGGGATGTCGAAGGCGTGGTGGCAAGGCGTTACCGCGAAGGCCGCGTGCTGCTCGCCGGTGACGCCGCGCACCGCCACCCGCCGGTGAGTGCGCTGGGCCTCAACACCGCGTTCGGCGACGCCCACAACCTGGCCTGGAAGCTGGCACTGGTGCTCGCGGGCCGCGCGTCGGATGCAATGCTCGACAGCTATGAATCCGAACGCCAGCCGATCGGCGCGCGGGTGGCCGAATGGGCGCTCAACGGCTTTCGCATGCGCGGCATGATCGACCAGGCCATTGGAGTCGTGCCCGGCCAGGTCGAGGCCAACCGACAGGCGTTCGAGCGCCTTTATTCGGACACACCGGGCGGCGCCACCGCGCGCGCCATCCTGGCCGAAGCGATGCACGTGCAGCGCATCGGCCCGCAGGCGCACGACATGGAGATCGGTTATCGCTATGAAAACGGTGCGCTGGTGCCGGATGGCACGGCGGCACCGGCGCGTGATCCGATGGCCGGCATCTACCACCCGATCACGCGTCCCGGCGCGCGCCTGCCGCATGCGGTGCTGGAGCGCGACGGCGTGCGCATCGGCACCCACGAACTGGTGCGGCCCGGCGCCTTCACGCTGTTTTGCAGCCGCGCGGCATGGCGACATGCCGCCGCGCAGGCAGGCGCGAAAGCCGGCGTGCGTATCGAAGTGGTGGTGATCGGCGCGCGCACCGGGTATCGGGATGTCGAGGGCGCTTGGGCGCGCTTGCGGCAGGTCGACTCAAGCGGTGCCGTGCTGGTGCGGCCGGACGCGCATGTCGCCTGGCGGTCGCGGCAAATGCCGGCGCAGCCCGCAGGCGCGCTGCTTGACGCGCTCAGCCGTGTTCTGCATTGATGAAAATTGGCCGCGCAGGCGGCAGGAGACCCGGATGAACACACCAATCCAACGCAATTTCCGCCGGCGCATCCTGCTGCAAGCCGGCGGCGCCCTCGCGCTCGCGGGCCTCGGCCGGGCGGCGCGCGCCCAGCAGGGCCTGCCCGGCGGCACCATTCGCATCCTGGTCGGGTTTCCGCCGGGCGGCGGCTCCGACATCATGGCGCGCTATGTCGCCGACAAGCTGCGCGAGCGCACCGGCGCCAACGTGATCGTCGAGAACCGGTCGGGGGCGAGCGGTGCGATCGCCATCGATGCGCTCAAGAAAGCGCCGGCCGATGGCACGGTACTGATGTATGGCACCAGCGCGACCACGGTGGCGCTGACGGTCACGCGCAAGGCGCCGGGATTCGATCTTGACAAGGACCTCACCGCGATCGCCTTGACCGGGGCGACCGCCACCGTCTATGTGGTGTCATCGACGCTCGGCGTACGAACCCTGGGCGAGTATGTAGCCTGGCTCAGGAAGAATCCGGGCAAGGATACTTTCGGCACCACCGCGCCCGGCAGCAACACGCATTTCTTCGGTGTGCTGCTTGGGCAGGCGATCGGTATTCCGCTCGAAGCGGCGGCCTACAAGGGCGCCGCGCCTTTGCTGGGTGATCTGTTTGGCGGCCATGTCGCCGCCGGCTGCGGCGGCATCACCGATTTCCTGACGCACCATCAAGCGGGCAAGGTGCGCATCGTCGCGGTCAGTTCGCCGCGGCGGCTGCCGTTCGCGCCTGATCTGCCGATCGTCAGCGAACTCGGTTATCCGAACCTGAACTACGAGGGTTTCTACGGCTTTTACGGGCCGCCGAAGATGAATCCGGCAATCATCGATGCGTGGAATCGCGAACTGAACGCCGCGACCGAATCTTCCGATCTGCGGGCCAGGCTTCTCAATACCGGTCTCGATGTGCAAACCGCCACCCCGGCCGAATTTGCCGGCCGCCAGGCCAGGCTCGTGGTGTCGTTTACCGAAATGATGCGCAAGGCCGGCTATGCGCCGGAATAAGCCCGTGGGTTGAATTTCGCCCCGACATTGCGCTGACCCGTTGGCGGTTCCACCAGACCAGTGACGCGGCGACCAATCCGGCGGCGCGCCATTCTTCCTGGAACGCGGGTCGAATCACATGTCTCGGGTGCCGCGCCGGCCATGCCAACAGCATGAGCTGAATGACGTTGAAGCAGTTTTCGAACAAGATTTCCTTCGCCGATGGCATACTGATCTGCAGCATCACGAATGTCAAGAAAAGGAAAGCTGTCATGCTCACCGTCGGTCGTACGCTCGCCATTGCCATTGCGCTTGGACGCGCCATCTTTGTGCTTTTCACGTCGATCGCCCTGTTTCCAGGGCAAGCCGCGGCGTCGATCGTGGCCGAATGGAACAAGGTCGCGTTGGTCGAGGTGCGCGTCAACAGCCGGGTCGGGCCACCGATCATGGCGCGCGCGCTGGCGATCGCCCATACCTGCATCTACGACGCCTGGGCGGCCTATGACCCGGTCGCCATCGGCACCGTGCTTGGCGCCAGCTTGCGCCGACCGGCCGCCGAGCACACCGAGACCAACAAGGCGGAGGCGGTCAGCTATGCCGCCTACCGCTGCCTGCTGAACCTGTTTCCGGCCGGCGAGGCGCGCCTGCGGGCCGCGATGACCGGCTTCGGCTACGACCCTTTGAACCTGACCACCGATACCACCCGGCCGGCCGGCGTCGGCAACGTGGCAGCGCAGGCGGTGATCAACGACCGCCGCAACGATGGGTCGAACCAGTACGGCGATCTCGCTCCCGGTGCCTATGCCGACTACACCGGGTACGTGCCGCGCAACCCGCCAATGCCTTTCTGCACGCCGCTGCTGATCAAGACTTGCCCACCGCAGACACCGCAGGTCATCGCCGACCCGATTCACTGGCAGCCGCTGATTTCCGATACCGGATCGACCCAGAAGTTCATCGCCCCGCACTGGAACCGGGTGCGCCCGTTCGCGCTCAAGTCGGTGACCCAGTTCGACTATGAGCCCTGGATGGCGCCGCCGCCGGATATCCAGCAGAGCGGGCCGTTCAACTACCAGCGCAATGTGGATGAGGCGCTGCGCTATTCGCGCACCCTCACACTGCAGCGCAAGGTCCTGGTCGAGTATTGGGCCGACGGACCGGATTCCGAGTTGCCGCCCGGCCATTGGGGCCTGTTCGCCCAGTTCGTCTCGCAGCGCGACGGCAACTCGATCGGCCGCGATGCGCGCATGTTCTTCGTCATGCACAATGCGTCGTTCGATGCCGGCATCGTCGCCTGGCACCTCAAGCGCAAGTACGACGGCGTGCGCCCGATCACCGCGGTGCGCTATCTTGAAAAAGGCCAGACCGTGCTGGCCTGGGGCGGCCCGGGCCGGCCAACAGAGTACATCCCCGGCGAGAGGTGGACACCGTACAACCCCGGCAGCAATCTGACGCCCGCATTTCCGGGCTATATCTCGGGCCATTCGACCTTCTCGCGGGCCAGCGCCAAGGCATTGAAGCTGTTCACCGGCAGCGACTACTTTGGCTTCTCGACGGTGGTCCCGCCGAACTTCGGCAGGGTCGAACCGGGGATTCCCGCGGTGCCTACGACCATCCGCTTCCAGCGCTTCAGCGATGCCGCGCGCCAGGCCGGCAAGACGCGCCTGTACGGTGGCATTCATTTTTCGGACGACAACATGGTCGGCCAGCGCATCGGCCGGGTGGTCGGCCAGCAGGCGTTTGCCAAGGCACGGCTGTATTTCGCCGGCATCGCCCCGGATCCAGCCGCCAGTTCGTCAACCGATGATCCGGAAGACCCGGTCGATCTGGACTGAACTTTCCGGCAGCTTGAGCAGCACCCGGGCCCGGCCCGGGTGCGTTTGGTCCGCGCGTCCGCGACTGGCGCCCCTGCGCCCGCCAGCGCAGGCTGGCGCCGATCGCCGACCGGGCAGGCGGGCGGCCTTGCAAAACCCGACCGCGGCGCGTTCGCGGCGGAATTTTCGCGGGTACCGGCGTCGCCGGGAGGCGGCGAATGGCGATTGACAACAGGGTTTTTGCCCGCTGATCCGGCGATTGCCGGTGCGCTCGCGTGTCACGATGTGAGTGCGGACCAGTGGGGTTCGCCCCCACTTCCAACACGGCCGGATCATGTGCTCACTTCACCATTTGCTCGCCGCCACGCTATGCTTCGCGACGCTGTCCGCCGCGGCCGCGCCGGTGGCTTGCGTGGCGCCCGCGGCGCCGTCTGACCAAGCCGCCGCTCTCAACCAGGCCAGCGCGCGCCTGCTCGCCGGACTGCCGCCAGGCGACAGCGATGGCAGACCGATCGCCGAACTGGCCTTCTGGCCGGCACATGCGCGTGCCATGGATGCCGCCTGGCGACGCACCAGCGAACGCGCGCTTGTGACCTGGCGGGCGTTCGCGGCGCGCGAGATCGATGCGCTTGAGACTTCGCGCCAGCCGCTGTTCTACCCATTCAGCGGGCCCGATTTCATGTACGCGCACACCTTGTTTCCGCATGCCCGGCGCTACCTGCTGGTCGGACTCGAGGCGCCGGGCGCGGCGCCACGCTGGAGCGGAATGACAGAGGCGCAAACGGCGGCCAGCCTGGCGCAATTGCGCCAGTCGACGTCCACCTTGCTTGACCTGAGCTTCTTCCGCACCGAAAGCATGAAGACCGATTTGCGGCGCGGTCAACTGACCGGCGTGGCACCGGTGCTGATGGCGATGGCCGCGCGCAGCGGCTTCGCGGTGCAGGCGGTCGACCCGGTGTATCTGGACGAGGGCGGCACCTTGTGCAGCGGTGATGCCGTTGCCGGACGGATTGGCGGGGTACGATTGGTGCTGGCCGAAGCCGGCGGCGCTGCCCTGCGTGAACTGGTGTACCTGCGCGTCGACCTCGGTGATCGCGCGCTGGCAACTACGCCGCAATTCGAGCGCCATGTGCGCAGCCTGGGGCCAGGGCCGGTATTTCTCAAGGCGGCTTCCTACCTGATGCACAAGCCCGGCTTCAGCATGGTGCGTGGCATCGTGCTCGACCGTGCCGGCCTGGTGGTGCAGGACGATTCCGGCATTCCGTTCCAGGCGTTTCAGTCCGGCCAATGGAACGGTCGCCTGTTCGGCACCTACGCGCAGCCGATACCGATGTTCAAGGACTGGACCCAGCAGGCGCTGCGTGAAGCCTATGCGCGGGAGGCGCGTCCGCTCGACACCGGCATCGGCTACAGCCACCGGCCGGGCACCAGCAACCTGCAGTTGTTCGAAAAGCGCAACGCCGGCACGCAGCCGCAGCGCACCGCGATGCAGTGAAGCGGCGCGGTCGCACGCCGGACGTCTGCTGCGTCCGGTGCGCACCCCGGGTGCCGGCCGGCGAGCCTCCCCCGACAACATGCCGCGGCCTTGACGATCGCCTGGTGCCGTCAACTGTTGCATGAATACGTCACCGCAGGTCCGCAAACGCCGCTTTTGGCATCATGCGATGCATGCCTATGGCATCATTGGACAACAACAAAGTGATGCCTTGATGCCTCACGGCAATCCGTTTATTCTTTTTTAATCATGACTTTATTGCGTACTTTGCTGGCCGGTTTCGGGCTTGTGTTGTCACTTTCAAGTGCGCTTGCCGCCGCCGCGCGATGTACTGCGCCGGCAACCCCGTCGCCTGACACCGCCGCCGTCACCCAGGCCAGTGCGCGTCTGTTGGCCGGGCTGCCGCCGACCGGGGTCAATGGCAGCGAGATCAGCGCCACCGGGTTCTGGGTGGCCCATGCGGCGGCAATGGACCGCGCCTGGCGCCAGACCCGCGATCGTCAGTTGGCGCCATGGCGCAAGTTTGCCGAGCGTGAGGTGGATATGCTGGAGGGCGCGGTGGGCCCGCTGTATTACCCGTTCAGCGGCCCCGACTTCCTGTATGCGCATACGCTGTTTCCGCGTACCCCGCGCTATCTTCTGGTCGGCCTTGAAGACCCGGGGTCCGCACCGCGCTGGGACGGCATGAATTCGGCGCAGGCCGCCGCCAGCCTGGCGCAGTTGCGGCAGTCGACCGCCAGCCTGATGCGCTACAGCTTTTTCCGCACCAACAGCATGAAAAACGATCTCCGGCGCGGCCAGTTGCAGGGTGTGGCGCCGGTGCTGATGGCGATGGCCGCATTGAGCGGCTTCGAGGTGCGCGCAGTCGATGAAGTTCACCTGGACGCCGCCGGCGCGCTGTGCCTGGGCGTAGCTGCGGCCGGCGGAATCGGCGGCGTGCGCCTGGCCCTGGGCGAACCCGGCGTCGGCATGCTGCGCGAACTGGTCTATTTGCGTGTCGATTTGAGTGACAAGGCACTGGCATTGACGCCGCAGTTCGAGCAGCATGTGCGCGCGCTTGGGTCCGGACCGGTGTTTCTAAAGGCCGCCTCCTACCTGATGCACAAGCGCTACTTCAGCGCATCGCGCAACCTGGTGCTGGAGCGCGCCAAACTGGTGCTGCAGGATGACTCCGGAATTCCGTTCCAGAGCTTCGGTGCGGAGCAATGGAGCCGCGCCTTGTACGGCTCTTATGCGCAGCCGATCGGCATGTTCAGAACCTGGCAACAGCCGCAGCTGCGCGCCGCCTATTCCGGCGCCGCGCGACCGCTTGACACCGGCATCGGCTACAGCCATCAGCGCGGCAGCAGCAACCTGCAGTTGTTCGAGAAGCGCGGCGCCAGGCTGGCGCTGAAACTATCGACATTGCGGTGAACCGGCGCCGGTTTCTGGCCACCATCGCAAGCCTGGCCGGCGCCG
>JANPGJ010000655.1:0-4039 GCA_031423955.1 Burkholderiales bacterium | reverse complement strand
GCAAATCCGCCGGTGACAAGCCTTGCTGCTCCATGCGAAATTTGATCGCCTCCACCGGATCGGGCGGGCTGATCGGATAGTGCTGGTTCTCGTAAGCCTCGATCAACGCCGCCAACACTTCCATTTCCTCGCCTTCGGGTGTGCCCGCGGCGGCGTGGAAGATCACGCCAAGACGCTTGAACGCCGCACGCAAATCTCTTTCGTTACGAATCGGTTTAATGGTCATTGACGGTCTCCACATTGATACGGTCGTACTTGGCATGCGTGCCCACGAGCTTCACCCATGCGATGCCGGCGCGGTATTGCAGTTCAACCACCAAGCGATATTTGTTGCCGCCGATGTTGAACACCACGCGGTTGTTGCCGCAGATGCTGGCGCTGGCGTACTGGTTCTTGATGTCCTGCGGTGATCGCCAATTGGCCTTGATGGCTTCGTCGTACCAACTGTGCAGCGGGCCACGCGCATCGGCGCAACCGGGCTGTTCCCAAAATCTTTGCAGGCTGCGTTTGGCGATGACCCTCATTAGCCCCAGTATCTCCCAAAATGGGAGAAGATGTCAATGACTGGCGAGTGTCGTCAATGGTTTACTGATGCGCCTGGCGCGTATCGGAAATACCGCCCGGCTGTTACCAAGGCGGACGATCGCGCATGTTGTGCCCTTGAGTACCAGTGGTCGGCCGAGCGCATGATCCGGATGCCGTTCCAGCACATCGCGCGGCCGGCCTCCCCTGCAGCCTCCAGCAGGGCGCGGGGGTTGGTCGCTAGTTGCGCCAGGTTTCAGGCTTTGCCGCAGCCTATTTGCGCGTGTCATACTTTGCCTCGATCGGTCAACTTTGTTGACCGTTTTCCGTTTTTGTCCGCGCTCGGCGTTGCTGGCCAATTGTTCGGAGTCGCGGGCGGCATGACCATGGCCGGGTGCACCGGCCTGAATCGATCAACACCAATGGAGAATTTGTCATGACGGCGAATGCTGACCCGATCATCCCTGCGATCGACATGCGCGCCGGGCATGCCGATACCACGCGGCTTCTCGGCATGATCGTCGCCCTTTCGGCCGAGGTCTTCGTGCTCAAGGCGCAGGTGCAGGAAATGAAGGCCGCGCTGCGCACCGCGGGAACCCTGGATGAGGCCGCCCTGACGGCCGCTGGCCAGTCGCGGGAAGTCGCGCAGTGGATGAGCGACGAAGGGCGCAAGTTCAGCGCCGCGGTGTTGCGGCCATTCGCCCATCCGGACGAGGCGGTCGACGCCACCGCCTTCATGACGCAGGCCTGAACATGTCTTCGGTGTCCGCGCCGCCGGCCAAGTCCATCGCCGGCCCGCCGGCCGGCATTGCGGCCCCGCTTGAAGTGCGGGCGTTCCAGGAGTTCCTGAATGGCGCCAAGTCATACTGGGGCGGCGAGTTGTATCGCGAGGTTGTCGCGCAGGCGGAGGCGAGCGGTATCGGGGAGGTCGCCGCCCTGGAGCGCGGCATGCGCGACGCGCCGGCTTATCGGCTCTACGCCTGGCTGGAGCGTCGCGTGCAACAGTTCAAGTGGCACGGCCGGTGGGGTTTCGTCACCGCACTTGAGCCGCATCGCGCGGCGCTCGAAGCACGGCCGGCGCAGGCCGATGAGCGCAAGGCGGCCGGGCTGAGCTCGACTCCGGGTTCGCGTTGCCCGACTATGTGACACGAACCGACACCCATCAGCTCGCGGGCGGGCTGTGGCGCGATCTGGTCAACGCGTATGCCCTCGCCTGGTACCAGCAGGGACCGAGTTTCTCCGGCCCCGATCCGGAGGCGCTGGTCAACTGGTACGCGCGGCTGCTGAAGGAACGCGCCGTGGCGAAGGGCTTGAACCCCCGGCGCATCATCGATCTCGGATGCACCGCCGGCAGGTCCTCGCGCGCGATCAGGCGCGCCATGCCGCAGGCCCAGGTGATCGGGTGCGACGTCTGCGCAGCGACCCTGCGCCATGGCCATCTGGTCGGCGCCGGCGATCCGGCCGAGGTCACCCTGAGCCAGCAAAGCGCCGAGTCGCTGCGCTTCGCCGACGCCAGCGCTGACATCGTCGCCTCCCACTGGCTGGTGCACGAAATGCCGCCGCGGGCGATCCGGCAAGCGATTGCCGAAGCCAGGCGCGTTCTGCGCCGCGGCGGCATGCTGGCGATCTACGACATGATCCTGGTGCCGGGCGGGGTGGTCGGCGCATGGTTGCAGTCGGGCTACGCGGCGCGCAACAACGAGCCGTTTGCGCACACGCTGCAGGGCATGGATTTCCGGCGTGAACTCGAGGCGGCCGGGTTTGCCGACGTGCGCATCGAGCTGACCAGCCCGCAGCATCCTGGGCCGGATGTGCCCGCGCGATTGCCGCAGAACCGGCTGCACTACATGACGCTGGTGACCGCATTTGTTCCGGAGTGAATCGAAGATGAAGCGCTTCATTCGAGTTGCGATGATCCTCCTTGCCGCCGGCATGCTGGCGTCGCCGGCTGTCGCGCTTGCACAGCAGTATCCGTCGCGGCCGGTGCGCCTGGTGGTGCCCTTTCCGCCTGGCGGGCCGACCGACATCGTCGGTCGGACGATCGCCCAGCAACTGCAGGAGCGCTGGGGTCAGCCGGTGGTGGTCGAGAACCGCCCTGGCGCCGGCGCGATCATCGGCATGGACGCGGTCGCCAAGGCCGCGCCCGACGGCTACACGCTGCTGCTCGGCAGCAACAGCCTGGCCTTGAACAAGAGCCTGTACAGCAAGCTGCCGTTCGAACTGGAGCGTGATTTCGCGCCGGTGATCCTGATCACGCGCATTCCCAATGTCCTGGTGGTCCATCCATCGGTGCCTGCCACCACGGTGGCCGAGCTGATCGCGCTGGCCAAGGCGAAGCCCGGCCAGCTCAACTTCGCCTCGGTGGGCACCGGCACCGGCCCGCATCTGTTTGCCGAGCTTTTCATCAGCCAGGCCGGCATCCAGCTGGTGCATATCCCCTACAAGGGCACCGCGCCGGCGGTCAGCGATCTCCTCGCCGGCCAGGTGCAGATGCTGTTCGACAGCCTCGCCACCGCGCTGCCGAACATCCGTGCCGGCAAGCTGCGCGCGCTCGGCGTCACCAGCGCCAGCCGCGCGCAGGCCGCGCGCGAATTGCCAACGCTGGCCGAGGCGGGGGTGAGCGGCTACGAGGCGACCGGCTGGTTCGCCATCGCGGTGACCGGCGGCACGCCGGCGGACATCATCGCGCGGCTCAATGCCGACCTCGGCCGCGCGCTTGATACCGCCGCGGTCCGCGATCGCCTCGAACGGCTCGGTGGCGAGGTGGTCGGCGGAACACCCGAGCAATTCGCGGCGTTCATCCGCGCCGAAATGAGCAAATGGGACAAGGTGATTCGTGGCGCGGGGATCAAGGCCGATTGATCCGGCGCGCTGCCGGGCGGCATGGCACCGGGATGCAGCGCCGCGCCTCGTCAATGCCAGGTTGTCCGGCAGTCGGCGCGTGACTGCGCCGGTGGTTTCGTACGAGTTTGATTGAGGCGGTCTCAGCCGGCTTCAGCCAGCAGGCTCTCGTAGGGAATCTTCAGGCCGTCGTGCAGCCGCCTGATCATGGCCAGGCTCAACGGCCGCTTGCGGTTGAGCACTTCCGAGACCCGGCCACTCGGTCCGATATAACGCTCCATGTCGCGCGCGGTCAGGCCCTGCTGCTCCATGCGGAACTTGATGGCTTCCACCGGGTCGGCCGGGCCGAAGTCGTAGTGTTTGTTCTCGTAGGCTTCCACCAGCGTCACCAGTACATCGCGCTCGTCGGCCTCGGGCGTTTGCTCCTCAGCCTGGAAAATGACTTCCAGCCGGCGGAACGCTGCGGTCAGATCGTCGTCGTTGCGGATCGGCCTAATAGTCATTCACGTTCTCCACGTCGATGCGGTCATACTAGGCCGCTGTTTGGGTGCCGCGAAGCGTCGTGTAGATACAGTTATGATCATATCAATCTGCACATCGCGTGGTGGTCATGAAGCAAGCCTCCTGCACCGAAATCCGCAACCGGTCCAAGCACTACTTCGATCTGGTCGAATCC
>JANPGJ010000654.1:0-1716 GCA_031423955.1 Burkholderiales bacterium | reverse complement strand
CTTCCCAGTTGTCCGGCACGCGCATGCTGCCGGTCTCGACGATCCGGAAATCACGCTCGGGTCGCGCCGCCTCGAGCCGCGAAAAGATCATCTGGAAACCATCGCGCCGCACGCCGAGCCGCGCCGCAAATTGTTCCAGATAGACAGGCAGAAAGGAATCCATGGAATGCGCGTTCATGAGGATGCAGGAGTATAGGGTTTCACCCGCCTGGTCGCGCCAACAAGCGGCACTCCGGTACCATCGCACGCTGCGTTCCGGGCATCGTCGCGACACGGTTCGCGACAGGGCGATCGGTGGGCATGGCCGCTGGACAATCCGCCGTCAGACCGCAAGTGCCTCCCCTTGCTGACTCGAGGAAGAAAGTGCATCCAGATTCGGAGACTGAAGTAAATCGCAGCATCGCGGATTGGCTCGAGTGTTTCAACGCCGTCGTGCGCAAGGGCGATCCGGATCGCCTGCAAGCGCTGTTCCTCCCCGACAGCCATTGGCGTGATCTGCTGGCCCTGACCTGGAACATCGAGACGATCAGCGGCCGCGCGCTGATTTGCCAACGCCTGGGGTCCGCGGGCGCTGCGCGCGGGGCACGCGATTTCGTGATTGCGCCCGGCCGTTGCACGCCGCGCGTGGTCGAACGCGCTGGCGTGCAGGTACTCGAGGCGATCCTGGGGTTCGAGACCGACAGCGGACGCGGCGCCGGACTGGTTCGCTTCAGGCTCGATGCCGGCAACGCCACGGCCGCGACACCACCCATGGACTGGACGCTGCTGACCACGCTCGAAGACATCAAGGGCCACGAGGAAGCATTGCTGCGCTCACAGCGGGAAGAGCCGCCATTCGCACGCGACTTTCATGGCCCCAACTGGCATGACCAGCGGCGTGCGTCGGCCGCCTATGCCGATCGTGACCCGGAGGTGCTGGTGGTGGGCGGCGGGCATGCCGGTGTCACCGCTGCCGCGCGCCTGGATCAGTTGGGCGTCGATACCCTGGTGATCGACCGCGAGCAACGGATTGGCGACAACTGGCGGCTGCGTTATCACGGCCTGAAGCTGCACAACCAGGTGCACAGCAACCACCTGCCCTACATCCCGTTCCCCACAAGCTGGCCGCTTTATCTTTCGAAAGACAAGTTCGCCAACTGGCTCGAAGCGTATGTCGAGTCGATGGAAATCAATTTCTGGACCCGCACCGCGTTCGAAGGTGCGAGCTACGACCGCGAAGCTCGCTGCTGGAATGCGCGCGTGCGGCTGGCCGACGGCAGCCTGCGGCAGATGCGGCCGCGCCACATCATCCTGGCCACCAGCGTCAGCGGCACGCCGAATCTGCCGGAGATTCCAACCCTTGCGCGCTTTGGCGGGACGGTGCTGCATTCAAGCGAGTTCGGCAATGGCGGCCAGTGGCGCGAGCGCGACGTGCTGGTGTTCGGCACCGGCACCAGCGCCCACGATATCGCGCAGGACCTGCATGGCAGCGGGGCGCGGGTCACGATGGTGCAACGCAGCCCGACGCTGGTGGTCAACATCGAGCCGTCGGCGCAGTGGTATGACGGCATCTATCTCGGCGCCGGCCCATCGCTTGAGGATCGCGACCTGATCAATGTGTCGATGCCGCTGGCGCTGACCCGTGTCGCGCACAAGCTGATCACCGATCGTGTCAAGGAGGTCGACAAGCCCTTGCTGGACGGGCTTCTCAAGGCCGGCTTCCGGCTCGACTTCGGC
>JANPGJ010000653.1:0-3331 GCA_031423955.1 Burkholderiales bacterium | reverse complement strand
CGTCCGGCACGACATCGCGTCCCAAGGCCGTGCTGTGGACCCACGCCAATGCGCTATGGGGCGCGAAGATCAACGCGGTCCATCAGGACTTGCACAAGACCGACGTGCATCTGGCCTATCTGCCGCTGTTCCACACCAACGCGCTGGCCTATTCGATGCTGGCCTCGCTGTGGGTCGGCGCAACCTGCGTGATCCAGCCACGGTTTTCCGCGAGCCGGTTCTGGAACGTCGCGCTGGAGCATCACTGCACCTGGACCTCGACCATCCCGTTCTGCCTGAAGGCGCTGCTCGAGCATGAGATACCCAAGAACCATAATTTCCGGCTGTGGGGCACGGCGGTAAACGAGCCTCCGCCGTTTGCTATATTCGGCGTCAAGACGATCGGCTGGTGGGGCATGACCGAGACCATCACCCACGGCATCGTCGGCAGCCTGCACCTGCCCAATGTGCCGTTGTCGATCGGCCGCCCGGCGCCGGAATACGAGATCGCGATCGTCGACAGCGCCAGCCTGCCGGTGCGCGAGGCGCGCGCGATCGAGCCCGGCGGCAGCGGCCATCTGCTGATCCGCGGCGTGCGCGGGCTGTCGCTATTCCAGGAATACCTCGGCAACCCCGAGGCCACCGCGGCCAGCTTCGATCCCGATGGCTGGTTTCGCACCGGCGACCAGGTCCGGCTCCTGGAGGATGGCTCGCTCCAGTTCGGCGACCGCGACAAGGACATGCTCAAGGTCGGCGGAGAAAACGTCGCCGCTTCCGAGATCGAGCGCGTGATTCTCGCCGTGCCGGGCGTTTACGAATGCGCGGTGGTGGCGAAGAAGCACACGATGCTCGACCAGGTGCCGATCGCCTTCGTGCTGCCGGCGCCCGGCGTAGCGCCCGGCCTGGCCGCGCGGGTCGGCGCCGCCTGCCAGGCGCAATTGGCCGACTTCAAGCAGCCGCAGGAAATTCGCCTGGTCGATGCGCTGCCGCGCTCGACGCTGGAAAAAATCGCCAAGGCGGAGTTGCGCCGAATGGTGGCTGAAGAAGCATCGCCCTGATTAGCCTGCGGCATCCCGCCGCTGGCCGACGGGGTCAGCCGCATGATGGGCGACAATACGGTCTTGCCTGCGACCCACGCTCCTTTGTCAGCCTCCGCCCCGCCCACCCCGGGTCACTCCGCCGCCGCCAACCCGCTGCTGAGCGCACCGATCCTGCCGACGCTGGTGCGCTTCGCGCTGCCCAACATGGTGGCGATGCTGGCCACCGCGCTGGCCACGGTGGCTGAAACTGCCTACGTCGGCAGTCTGGGCACGCCGGCCTTGGCCGGCATGGCGCTGGCGTTTCCGATGATCATGCTGCAGCAGATGATGTCGGCCGGCGCGATGGGCGGCGGCGTCTCGTCCGCGGTCAGCCGAGCGCTGGGCGCCGGCGACGTCAAGCGCGCCAACGCACTGGCGGTACATGCGATGTGGATCGGCATCGCCGCCGGCGTCTTTTTCACCGTGACCTTCCTGCTGCTGGGCGAGGCCTTGTATGCCCTCCTGGGCGGCAAGGGCGAGGCGCTCAAGCTGGCGCTTGCCTATTCCAATGTCGCGTTCTGCGGCTCGATCGGCGTGTGGCTCACCAACACCTTCGCCTCGGTGCTGCGCGGCGCCGGCAACATGCGGGTGCCTTCGGTGACGGTGTTCACGGTGGCGGTGGTGCAGGTGGTGGTGGGCGGCACACTCGGCCTGGGACTCGGTCCGTTCCCGAAACTGGGCATGCCGGGTATCGCCGCAGGGCAATTGTTCGCTTTCTCCGGCGGCGCGCTGTTTCTCTACTTCTACCTGCGCTCCGGCCGCGCGCGCCTGCGCCTGGCGCCTTCGGCAACCGTGCTCGAGCGCGCCCTGTTCCGCGACATTCTCAAGGTCGGCGCGGTGGCCTTGCTGTCGCCGCTGCAGACCGTGCTCACGGTGCTGATCCTGACCCGCCTGGTGGCGCATTTCGGCATCGAGACCCTGGCCGGCTATGGCGTCGGCGCGCGACTCGAGTTCCTGCTGGTGCCGATCTCGTTCGCCTTCGGAGTCGCCTCGGTACCGCTGGTCGGGATGGCGGTCGGCGCCGGCTTGCCGCAGCGGGCGCGCCAGGTGGCCTGGACCAGCGCGGCGCTGGCCGGCGCGCTGCTCACCGTGATCGGCCTGGTGCTGGCGCTTCTACCCGACCTGTGGGGGCGCAACTTCACCAGTGACCCAGTCGTGCTGCGCTCGGCCGCCAGCTACTTCATGTGGTCGGGCCCGTGTTACGGCTTTCTCGGCATGGGCCTGTCGCTGTATTTCTCGTCGCTCGGCGCCGGCCACGCGCTGGGCCCGGTGCTGGCCGGCACCCTGCGGCTGGCGGTGGTGGCCGCCGGCGGCTGGGCGATCGCCGCGACCGCTGCGCCGCCGTGGAGCGTGTTCGCCCTGGTCGGGCTGGGCATGGTGACCTATGGGCTGGCCACCGCCGCAGCGGTGCATTTCTCCAGCTGGGGCGCGCGCCGATGACCCAGCCGCGCTTCGATGACGCCTTGCGGGCATCGATCACGCAAAACCTGCAGCGTCGCAAGGACGGCGACGGCGGTCATCCCGGCCTCAAGCCCGCCGCCGTCTGCGTGATCGTCACCGACGACGGTGCCGGCGGCGCATCGCTGGTGCTGACGCGTCGCGCCAAGACCCTGAACACCCATGCCGGCCAGTTCGCGCTACCCGGCGGACGCGTGGATGCGGGTGAAAGTGCCCTGCAGGCGGGCCTGCGCGAGGCGCGCGAGGAAATCGGGCTGCATCTGGAGGCCAGTGCCGTGCTGGGCTTTCTGGATGACTTTCCGACCCGCTCGGGTTATCTCATCACCCCGCTGGTGGCCTGGGCACCCGCGGGTGTGCCGATGCAGGCCAACCCGGATGAAGTCGCGGCGATCTACCGTGTCGGCCTGGGTGACCTGAACCGCCCCGGCTCGCCCGAATTCGTCTCGATTCCCGAAAGCGATCGGCCGGTGATTCGCTACCCGCTGTTGGGCACGCGCATCCACGCGCCGACCGCGGCGGTGATCTACCAGTTCATGGAAGTGGCGGTGCATGGCCGCGATACGCGCGTCGCCCACCTTGAACAACCGGTGTGGGCGTGGCGCTGATCGGCTGATCGCAGCGGCCCCAGGCCGGCCACTGGCGGTGGCCAGGTCGTTCACGCCGACCGATCAGCGCTCCCGCCCGACCGTCCGAGGGGCGCGCTCATCCTCCCGCGGGGCGGATGTCACGCAGTGGCAGGAGGGCCGTGCAATGGGCGCGGGCGTGATCGCCTGCAACTACGCCGCGGCGGCAGGCGCCAGCACCGCGCGCGATGC
>JANPGJ010000652.1:0-12089 GCA_031423955.1 Burkholderiales bacterium | reverse complement strand
CATGGTCGGCGACATCGAGCAAATGGACCAGGTGATCGGCCAGTTCCTCGATTTCGCCAGGAGCGGGCAGGACGAAACCAGCGCACTTGCCGAGGTTGACATGGCCGCGCTATGTGCGGAACTGGTCGAGCAATACAGGGGTCGCGGGCAGGACATTGCACTGTCGGGAGGCGATAGGGCGCAGGTGATCGCAGGTCGCTCACCGGCATTGCGGCGCGCACTGGTCAATCTGATCGAGAACGCCTACAAGTACGGTGGCAACAACCCGCAGGCTCGGCTTGCCCTGCGCCGCGAAGGAACAGACCTGGTTGCCGAGGTACTCGATCGCGGGCCCGGCATCCCGCTGGCGGACCTGGAGCGGGTCAAGCAGGCGTTCACCCGGGTCGACGTCGCACGCGGCTCGGCCGACGGCTCGGTAGACAGCGCACAGGGCGGATCCGGCCTTGGATTGGCGATCGTCGAGCGCGTCGCGCGCCAGCACCGCGGTACCCTCACCTTGCTGCCGCGCGATGGCGGCGGCCTTTGCGCGCGGCTGCGTCTGCCGCTGGCACGTGGGTCCTGAACAGGCTGCAGCGCCTGGCTGACCCGCTATCGCCTAACCGGCTGCGGCGTCGAGCAGCGCCACCGCATCGGCGGCAATGCCTTCGCCGCGCCCGGTGAATCCGAGCCGCTCGGTGGTCTTGGCCTTTACATTGACACATCCGGTTTCGATACCGCAATCCGCGGCGATGTTCGCCGCCATCGCCGCCACATGCGGCGCCATTTTCGGCGCCTGCGCAATGATGGTGCAGTCGATATTGACCGCACAAAAGCCGGCGCCACGCACCCGCTGGACCGCTTCGCGCAACAGCACGCGCGAATCCGCGCCGCGAAACCGCGGGTCGGTATCCGGGAAGTGGCGGCCGATATCGCCGAGGCCGGCCGCGCCAAGCAGCGCATCGGTAATCGCATGCAACAGCACGTCGGCATCGGAATGCCCGAGCAAACCCTTGTCATGGGGAATCGTCACCCCGCCGATGATCAGCGGCCGGCCGATCACCAGCGCGTGTACGTCAAACCCCTGGCCGATGCGAAGCGATGTCATGTCGATTGACGCCTGATTGTGCGAACCGCACTTTACAGCAGGCGTCGCCCGGCCTTGCGAAGGCTGCGCCAGGCGAGCGGGCTTCGACCGGCAATCACCGGAGTGATCGGGGTGCCGGCGATCCGCGAACCTTGCGCGACCAGGCGCGGCCAGCGCGATAGCAGGAGCTACTCGCTGCGCCCGACCGGGTCGCCAAATCGTTCCTGCATCACCTCGGCGAATGACAACTGCGCCGGGGCGACCATGCCGCCGGCGCGCACCCGATAGGCTGCCGGATTCGCCGCCCATGGCGGCTCGATACCTGCCGCCAAGGCCTTGGCCGCCTCCAGCATCAGACGCCGGAACTGCACCACGCCGATATCGGTCGGACCCAGCAACTCGCGGGTGCGGTCGGCGATCCAGCCCTGGCTGTCCTGGATCCCGGCGTCCTGTTCCGATACACCGGTGATGCCGGTGAAGTTCTCGGTTTTCTGCAGATTGCGGTCGAGCAAATAGTCGTTGCCGCGATTACGCAGCGGCATCCAGTCCGGACCGAGTTCCGAATACACCGCCCCGCCGCCCCGAAAGCCTGCACGCTCCTCGGGGGTCAGTGGACGTTCCGGGTTCCATGAATACACGTAGATCCAGCAATGATGATCATCGATCGGTACCCAGGTCTGCGCATGATAGGTCTGGCCGGCCATCGCGCTCGGCGTGTAACCGTGACAGGGCATCAGGTATTGCGCGATGCGCCAATAGCGCGTGCCGGATTCGGCCGCGCGCGAAGTGCCAAGCACCATACCCGCATCGTGGCGCGCGATGGTGTATTGCGGCCGCGGATCGTCACGCATCCAGCGCACATGATCATGGGTCATCGTTCCCTTGGCGAAGCCCTTGGTCGCACGCGCCGCCTTGTCGCGCAGTTCTTCGTCCGACTCGCCCACCGGTTGGTGCAGAAAGGAGAAATGCGCGGTGTCGAGGCCCCCCTCGGCCGCCTGCGCCCAGTTGCATTCCTGGAACTTCTTCGACACATGACGGTGTGTCGGCGGCACCAATGCGAATTCCATCTCCGGCAATTGCGGCAAGCGCCCGTCGGGCCCCATGTAGGCCCAAACCAGGCCGCCCCATTCGCGCGCCGGATAGGCCGTAATGCGTGCCCGCTCCTGCATGCCGGCAGCGCGTTCCGGGTCGACGATCGGAATGTCGACACACGTGCCGTCGACATCGAACTTCCAGCCATGATAGGAGCAGCGAATGCCGCCTTTCTCATTGCGTCCGAAAAACAGGTTCGCGCCACGATGCGGGCAACGCGGCCCGATCAAGCCGATGCGGCCGCCACTGTCGCGAAAGGCCAGCAGTTCCTCACCCATCACCTTGACCCGCACCTGCGGGCCATCGGGAATTTGCAACTGCTCGGACAGCAATACCGGTATCCAGAAACGTCGGAACAGGTCGCCCATCGGCGAGCCGGCATCGGTGCGTGTCAACAGTATGTTGTCTTCATTGCTCAGCATCGCCCCACCCTCATCAATCGCCCACGATCAGCGCCGCGCCAACATTGGCCATGCACGCCACTGCCCGGATCCGCGATCGGCCACACTATATCGCGCCCGGCGGGCAGCGCCGAACAGTTGCAGCGCCATCGCCGCGGTCCAGCATGCGGACCAGTATCTGCGGCAGTCGTCATGACAGGGATGCCAGGCGCCTTATGCCCGCGCTCCGGCAATGACCGCCATTCCATTTAGTGGACCTTTCGCGGCAACGCAAATTGCCTTGCGACGGGTAATGCTCCTAGAATCCGGCACGCCAAAAGATCCCGCGGCTCCTCCAGCCTGCCTGTCGCTTTCGAAAGTTCGCGAGTCGCTGGCCGGCGCAATTGGCCCTTGCAAGCGGACATGGCGCACATATCAAAACCAGACATGCCGTACGCGCTTCGTCGGCAACGGCCAGGGAGACCAACATGAAGTCATTTGGCAATTCCGTCCACAGGTTCGCCGCCTCCGCGCTTGCCGTGCTGGCATTCGCGCCAAGCGCAGCGGTGCAGGCTCAACAGACGATCGAATTGACCGCGGTATCCGGCTACTCGCCGGTGGTCACCTGGATCCGCGAGTTCCGCGATTACTACATCCCGGAAGTCAATCGCCGTCTGGCGGTCAGCGGCAAGTACAAGATCAACTGGAATCAGGCCTACAGCGGGCAGATCGCCAACGTCGGCGGCGAGTTGCAGGCGATCCAGCGCGGCCTGGCCGACATCGGCGTGGCGGTGCTGCCGGTGGCCACCGACAAGCTGGGCCTGTATGCGATCAGCTACTACACGCCGTTTACGTCCAACGACGTGGTGTTCATTTCACGCACCATCGACAAGGTCGCCGAACAGTTCCCGATCATGAAGAAGCAGTTCACCCAGTTCAACCAGATCCACCTGGTCACCATGGGCGTGGTCGATACCTATCAGGTGCTGTCGCGCAAGCCGATCAAGACGCCTGATGATTTCAGGGGCATGAAGGTCGGTGGCGCCGGTCCGAACCTGCTATGGCTGCAGGCGATGGGCGCCACCGGCGTGGTGGCGACGCTCAACGACGCCTACAACGCCCTGCAGACCGGGGTGGTCGACGGCTACGTGATTCACACCGCTGGTGCCAAGAACGTCAAGCTCAACGAGGTGGCACCGTACCATGTGGCCACCGAGCTTGGTGGTGCGGCCGCCTTCACCATTTCGGTCAACAACAATTCGTGGAAGCGCCTGCCTGACGAAGTGAAAACCGCACTCGCTGATGCCGCGAAACTCTATCCCGACTACCTGGGAAAAGCCGCCCGCAAGGACAACGACGAAGGGATCCAGGCCTACAAGGACAGCAAAGGCACCTTCGTGACGATCACCAATGAAGCACGGCTGGCCTGGGCGAAATCGATGCCCAATATCGCTGCCAAATGGGTGGAAGACCATGAGAAGCAGGGCTATCCGGCCAAGGCCATCCTCAAGGCCTACATGGACGAGATGCGCGCTGCGAAGCAGCCGATCCTGCGGCACTGGGATCGCGAGTAAGGCATACCGGATTCCCGACCCACAGCATTGACGGCGCCGCGCGATGTTTCGCCGCCCCCTGATGTTCGTCACCACCACGCTCAACGTGCTTGGTTCGTTCTGGGTGTTCGCGTTGGCGACAGTGATTTGCATCGACATTCTCGGGCGCGCCCTGTTCGGCAAGCCACTTCTCGGCGTCCCCGAGTTCGTGCAGTTCTCGATCGCCGGCATCGTTTACCTGCAACTCGGGGATGCCACCCGCTCGGGCCGGCTGATTCGGTCCGACGCCTTCATTTCGCGCCTGCATGTTCGTCGACCGCGGGCCTTGCAATGGCTGCTGGCTGTGATCGACACCATCGCCACGATACTTTTCGCCTGGCTCGCCGTCAGCATGCTGCCTGAGATCAGCGACGCCTGGCAGCAAAACTACCAGATCGGCACCCGTGGCTACTTCACCCTGCCGGCCTGGCCGCTCAAGCTGACCATCGCGCTGGGCGCAGCGATTGTCGCCCTGCACACCGCCTTCCAGGCGATCTGGCACATACGTGTCGCGACCGGGCACGAACCCGTGCCCGACGATCCGGTCGCCACCCCGGAGCTATAGCGCATGTCGTCCCTCGAAGTCGGCCTGCTGTCGGTGCTCGCCATCGTCGTCCTGGTTTACATCGGCTTCTACGTCGCCGTTGCCCTGGCGCTGGTCTCATTGCTGAGTGTCTGGTATCTGCGCGGCGATTTCATGATCGCGCAGAGCCTGTTGATCGCATCGGCCGAAGAAAGCATTTCAAACTATGTGCTCGGGGTGATTCCGCTGTTTGTGTTGATGGGGCTCCTGGTCAGCGAATCGGATATCGCCAAAGACAGCTACGAGGTCGCCAATCGGGCGTTCGCAAAGGTGCGCGGCGGGCTTGGCATCGCCACCGTCGCCGCCAACACGGTGTTCGCCGCGGTCACCGGCGTGAGCATCGCCTCGGCAGCGGTGTTCACCAAGGTGTCGTTGCCGGAAATGCTGCGTTACGGCTATCACCCGCGCTTCGCCGTCGGCGTGGTGGCCGGCAGTTCGGTGCTCGGCATGCTGATCCCGCCATCGGTGCTGCTGATCATCTACGCGATTCTGGCCGAGCAATCGGTGGGCACCATGTTCATCGCCGGGGTGGTGCCCGGGCTGCTGCTGGCCGGCTGCTACTGCGTACTGATCCTTGGCCTGGCCTACCTCGCGCCAAATTCGGTGTATCTCGACGGCAAGCCGAGCCCGATCCCGGCGGCCGAAGCTGGCGTGCCGATTCTGTGGGCCATTCGCAAGATGTTCCCGGCGGTGTTGCTGATCGCCCTGGTCATCGGCGGCATCTATGGCGGCATCTTCACCGCCACCGAGGCCGGTGGCGCGGGTGCCGCTGTCACCCTGGTGATCGCCGTGCTGCGACGCAAGCTGTCGTTGCCCGGATTCTGGAAGCTGATCAAGGAAACCGGCAATATCACCGCCACCATCCTGATCCTGGTGGTCGGCGCCACGCTATACAGCCGCATGCTCGGCATCTCCGGCCTGCCCACGCAGTTGGGCACATGGGTGAACCATGTGAAGCTGAGCCTGCCGATGATCCTGGTGGTCTTCCTGGTGATCGTGCTGCTGTTGGGCACCATCATCGACTCCATTTCGATCATCCTGATCACCGTGCCGCTGTTCCTGCCCTTGTTGAAGCCGTTCGGTGTCGATCTGGTCTGGTTCGGCATCATCACCGTGGTTGCCGTCGAGATCGGCTTGCTGACGCCGCCGTTCGGAATATCGGTGTTTGTGGTCAAGAGCAGCCTGAAGGACAAGGACATTTCCCTGGCCGACATATTCATCGGGTCGGCGCCGTTTGCCGTCACCATGTTCCTGGTGGTGTTGCTGCTCATCGCGTTTCCAATCCTCTCCACGGTGTTGATCAAATGACTGAAATGACAGCGATGGCACGCGTGCTGGCGATGCATCGCACCATGTGCCTGATTCGCGAATTCGAGGAGCAGGCCGGCCAGGCACTCGACTCGGGCCTGGCGCGCGGATCGGTGCACCAGTACGTCGGCGAGGAGGCGATCGCCACCGGCGTCTGTGCCAATCTGGAGAACACCGACTACATCGCCAGCTACCATCGCGGCCATGGTCATTCGATCGCCAAGGGCGTCGATCCGGTCGGCATGGCCAAGGAGTTGCTGGGCCGTGCCGGCGGCGTCTGCGGCGGCAAGGGTGGCTCGATGCATATCGCCGATTTCTCGCTCGGCATGCTGGGCGCCAATGGTGTGGTGCCGGATGGCGTCAGCATCGCCGTCGGTGCTGCGCAGGCGGTCAAGCTGTTGCGCCAGGATCGCATCGTGGCGGCGTTTTTCGGCGACGGCGCGCTCAACCGCGGGCCGCTGTTCGAAGCGCTCAACTGGGCCCGTGTCTACCAGTTGCCGCTGTTGTTCATCTGCGAAGACAACCTGTATTCGGCCACCCAGCGCACCGGCAAGGTCACCGCCGGGCCGGGCGGAGTGGCGCGCGCGCAGTCGTTCGACATCGAAACCGAGACGGTGGACGGCAATGACGTGCTGGCGGTGGACGCAGCAGCGGCACGCCTCACCGCGAAAATCCGCGCCGGTGGCGGGCCGGCTTATCTGTACGCCACCACCTATCGCTGGTACGGCCATCTTGCGTTCGACAAGGGGTTGTATCGCGATCCCGCCGAGGTCAGGCTCTGGCGCGAACGCGATTGCATCGCTCGGGTAGAGGCCTGGCTCAGCGCCCAAGGCGTCGACCACGCCCGGCTTTCCAGCGTTCGTGAAGAAGTCAAACGCTCCATCGACGCAGCCTACGACGCCGCACGCGCCGCACCGTATCCGGAGGAACGCATGGCATTCACCGATGTGCAGGATATCGGGGGGCCGGCATGACCGTGATGACATACGCCGAGGCCGCGCGCCTCGCACTTGAGCAGGAAATGGAACGCGATCCGCGCGTCTGGGCGCTTGGCGAGGACCTCGGGCCGGAAGGCGGCGTCGCCGGCCAGTACCGCGGGCTGCAGCAGAAGTTCGGCCCGGAACGCATTCTCGACACCCCGATTTCCGAGTCGATGATCATGGGCTCGGCGGTCGGCGCCGCGATTTGCGGCACCCGCCCGGTGGTCGAACTGCGCTATGCCGATTTCGGCTTTTGCGCGGCTGACGAAATCATCAACCAGGCGGCGAAGATTCGCTACATGCTCGGCGGCCAGGTGCGCGCACCGTTGGTGATCCGGCAGTCGATCGGCATGCGTAACGGCATGGCGGCGCAGCACTCGCAGAACAACGAAGCGCTGTGGGTGCATATTCCCGGCCTGGTGGTGGTGGCGCCCGGTACGCCGGCCGATACCCATGGATTACTCAAGGCCGCGATTCGCTGTGACGACCCGGTGGTATTCCTCGAGCACAAGGAGTTGTGGCCGACCACAGGCGAAGTCAATCCGGAGGCCGGTCCGCTGCCGATCGGCGTGGCCAACCTGGTGCGTCCAGGCAGTGATGCCACTCTTGTGACCTGGTCGAGCACGCTGACGCGCGGGCTGGAGGCAGCCGCTGAACTCGCGCAGGACGGGATTTCGCTGGAAGTCATCGATCTGCGCACCCTGTGGCCGTGGGATCGTGACATGGTTTTCGCCTCGGTGGCAAAGACCGGTCGCCTGGTAGTCGCCCACGAATCGGTACGGGTCGGCGGCTTCGGCGCCGAACTGGTAGCCGAAGTGACACAGACCCAGTTCGCGCTGCTCAAGGCAGCGCCAATCCGTATCGCGTCGCCGCGCGCCCCGGTGCCCTATTCGAAGCCGCTTGAGGACATGTGCAGGGTCACCGCGAGCATGATCGCTGCCGCCGTTCGCACCACCCTGGCAGCCAGCGCGCGACCGGCAGGGCCTGTAAATCCGGCGTTGCAAACCTGATATGGTTTCGAATCCAGGCGCAAATATGCCAATTGGCCTTCCGGCCGCTTTCAAGCTTCATCCCCTCAACCTACCTCTCTAAAGGAACTGCATCATGGGTGAATATTTCAACGAAGAACGCAACGCCCTGGCCGACATCCGCGACCTGCCGGTCGGCAAACTCGCCAGGCGCCAGGTATTGACCGATGACGCCGACACCCGGGTTGCCCTGTTCGAATTCGAGCCCGGCGACAACACCGGCTGGCACAAGCATGAATTCAACTATTGCGCGATCTACCTGACCGACGCCAAGCTGTTCCACACGCGGCGCGACGGTTCGGAACTCAATACCGAGCACAAGGCGCATGAATTCAAGGCCCATCCGGTGGGCACCGAGCACAACGTGCGCAGTGTCGGCAGCAACCTCGTGCGGTTGCTGGAAATCGAGTTCAAGCGCTAATACTCACACGGCGAACCATCAGCCCGGAGCAGCCATGTTGTTCGAAGTCAGGATGTATCACGCCGCCCAGGGACGGATGGGCGACATCGTCAATCGCATGCAGAACGAATTGCCGACGATGCTGAAAAAGCACAATTTCCCGTGGCCGGTCGGCCAGTGGGTCTGTGTCGCCGGTGCCCGCATGCCGCTCTATGTGTGGATGCTGCACTGGGATGATCTCGATCATCGCGCGCGCTGCTTCGGCGCCCTGTACGGCGACCCCGAGTGGGACAAGATCCGCATCCGCACCAACGGCACGCGCGACACGGTGGTCGAACAGCGCATCGTGTTCATGCGCAAGCTGCCGTGTTTCGCGAGCCTTGCGGCCCTGGGGCAGGGGCGCGCCGACCAGTCCGGCGGGCTCTACGAGTTGCGTTACCAGCGCGCGCAATACGGCTATTTGCCGCAAGCCGACCGCGTACTGGCCGAGGTGGATTTTCCGGCGCTGACCCGCTGCGGCGCGCAGGTACAGGGCGCCTTTGAAGCGATGTCCGGCGCGCCGTATCCGACGGCAGCGTATTTTCTGCGCTGGGAGAGTTTCGAAGCACGTGAAGCCGGGCTGGAGCAGTTTGAAGCCTTGCCGGAAGTCAAGGCCGCGCGTGCGATCGAGATCGCCGCCATCAACAACCACTTCTTGCAGGAATTCGATTGCTACCTGCTGAGGCCAACCAGCTTTGGCATGCCACAGCCACTGTTTGGCGCGGGCTGAGCCGCCTGCGCCACAGCGGCGTCCACGCCAATAGCGATCAGGCGGGCCGCCCTATTCCGGCTGCACTCCAGCCGCCCGCAACACCTTGCCGAATTCCGGCGAATCGCGCCTGATCCGCTCCAGCACCCCTTCCGGCACGGTGTAATGGGTGGCGATGCCGAGCGCGGCATAGCGCTCCATCAGGTCCGGCAGCTTGAGGATTTTCTCGGTCTCGGCATTGAGCCGCTTGACGACCGCCTCCGGCATGCCTTTTGGCCCCAGAATCGCCCACCAGGTCTGGCCGACCGTCAGGTTGATGCCGGATTCCGCCAGTGTCGGCACCTCCGGAAACAGTGCCGAGCGCTTGTCGCCGGTCACCGCGATCGGCCGCAGCTTGCCAGCCTTGACCTGTGGCGTGGTCGGAACCATGTCGGAAAAAATCAGATCCAGCTGACCGGCTACCAGATCGACCACCGCCACCCCGGTGCCCTTGTACGGCACATGGGTCAGGTTGACCCCGACCACCGACTTGAAGCTCTCGCCGATCACGTGCGCTGGCGTGCCGACGCCGCCCGAGCCATAGTTGAGCTTGCCCGGCTGCGCCCTGGCCAGTGCGATCATCTCGGCCACGGTCTTCACCGGCACCGATGGATGCACCACCAGGATCGAACCGCCGACGGCGACCATCGCCACTGGCGTGAAATCGCTGATCGGGTCATAGCCCAGGCGCTTGTACAGGTGAATGTTGGTGGCCAGCTGGGTGCTCGAGCCGAGCACGATGTTGTAGCCGTCAGGCGGCTGCCGGGTAATGTATTCGGCACCGATATTGCCGCCGGCGCCAGGCCGGTTTTCGATGGTGACCGGTTGCGCCAAGGCCTCCGACAGCTTCTGCCCGAGCAGGCGCGCCAGCACGTCGCTCGAACCGCCGGGCGGGAACGGCACGACGAACTTGATCGGCTTGGTCGGATAGTAGCCCTGGGACAGCGCGATGCTGCCGTTCAGCGCGAAGGCGATCGCGACGCCGGCCGCGGCGAACAAACGGCGGCCGCGGCGCCGTGCCGCGGGGGTGATGTCGCGCTTGCCGCCGGCGCCGCGGATAAGGTGAATCGTCAACGTAGTCTCCTCTGGTTGGCGCGGCTTGATTTGTTGAAACTGCGCCGCTTGATGATAAAAGTGTAGCGTGGAACCAGACGCTGCGGGCGTCAATATTCAAGCCTGGTTTGCCCGGTCTTGTCGACGCCAACACTCTCCCCTACCATTGCCGCCTGACCCGACACCGGAACCGCCATGCGCCACCTGCGAATTGCCCTGATCACGCTCGCCATCGGCAGCGCCCATGCTGCCGACTTGCCGATCTTCGACGCCCATGTGCATTACAGCCACGACGCCTGGGAGGTGGTACCGCCGAAGGAAGCGATCCAGCTGCTGCGCCGCGCCGGCGTCAAGCGCGCCCTGGTATCGAGTTCCAACGATGACGGCAACCAGAAGCTCTATGCCGAAGCGCCGGACCTGATATTGCCGTCGCTGCGCACCTATCGCTCGCGCAGTGATGTTTCGACCTGGGTGCGCGATGACAACATCGCCCGCTACATGGAGGAGCGCCTGAAAAAATACCGCTACGTGGCCGTCGGCGAGTTCCATCTGTACGGTGCCGACGCCGACCTGCCGGTACCGCGGCGCATGGTCGAACTGGCCAAGCAGAACAACCTGGTGTTGCATGCACACTCTGATGTGGAGGCGATCGAGCGCCTGTTCCGGCAATGGCCACAGGCGCGCATCCTGTGGGCCCACTCGGGCTTCGACCGGCCGGAGAAGGTGCGCGAGATGCTCAAGAAGCACAAGAACCTGTGGTGCGACCTGGCGTTTCGCACCGACCACGGATCAGGCGGCAAACTGCATCCGGAATGGAAGGAACTGTTCACCGAATTCCCGGACCGTTTCATGGTCGGCACCGACACCTACACGCCCGAACGCTGGCCGTATATCGTCGAGCATGCCAACTGGTCGCGACAGTGGATGAAGGACCTGCCGAATGATCTGGCCGAGCGCGTGGCCTTCCGCAATGCTGATGCCCTGTTCGGCCCGAATCCGATGAAAAAACCGTGACTCACGCCATCGTAACGTCGGCCCTGCTGGCGGTCGCATCGGTGTCGGCCCTTGCGTGCGAGGCGCGGCTCGACGGCGGCAAGACCATCGAATCGCTGCGCTACAGCATCGCCTATCGACCCGATCCTGCCAGGGTCACGGTTGGCAAACCGTTCGCCGTCGACATGATCGTTTGCAGCAAGGATGCGGCGGCGAAGATCGACGAATTGCGGGTCGACGCCCACATGCCCGAACATCGGCACGGCATGAATTACAAGGCCAGCGTCAAGCCGCAAGGCGAAGCCGGACGCTACCGGGCTGAAGGCCTGATGTTCCACATGCCGGGGCGTTGGGAATTCCTGTTTGATGTGCGCGACAACCGCGGCATCGAGCGCCTGAAGCAAGACCACACGGTGCAGTGATGATCCGCGCAGTGCTGGCGAGCGCCGGCGCCGTGTTCTGCGGACTGGCCGCCGCCGAGGTCAGCTTCAGCGATAGCGAGAAGGAAGCCATCGCTCGCCACGGGCCATGGCCGCCAGCGTTGCTGCGCGACGCCGGCAATCGCCATTCCGGCAAACCCGCCGCAATCGCCTTCGGGCGCCAGCTTTTTTTCGACCCTCGCCTTTCGCTCGAGCGTACCCACTCATGCGCCAGTTGCCATCTGCCGCAACAGGCCTGGACCGATGGTCGGCCGCGCAGCATCGGACGCGAATTGCTTGACCGCAATGCGCCCACCATCGCCGACAGCCGTTTCGAACGCTGGTTCGGCCGCGACGGTGGCGCCGACAGCCTGTGGAGCCATGCGATTCGCCCCCTCACCGACCCGCGTG
>JANPGJ010000651.1:0-6449 GCA_031423955.1 Burkholderiales bacterium | reverse complement strand
ACTCCCACTCAATCGTCGCCGGCGGCTTCCCCGAAATGTCATACACCACCCGGTTGATCCCGCGCACCTCATTGATGATTCGGTTCGACACCCGCCCCAGCAACTCATGCGGCAGATGCGCCCAATCCGCGGTCATGAAATCCTGGGTCTGCACCGCGCGCAGGGCCACCACGTATTCGTAGGTGCGGCCGTCGCCCATCACGCCCACCGATTTCACCGGCAGGAACACCGCGAAGGCCTGCGAGGTGAACTCATACCAGTTCTTGCCTGAAGCGTCTTTCGTGCCGCGCAACTCTTCAATGAAGATGGCGTCGGCACGCCGCAGCAGGTCGGCGTATTCGGCCTTGACCTCACCCAAAATGCGCACACCAAGGCCCGGCCCGGGGAACGGATGCCGATACACCATCTCCGGCGGCAGGCCGAGCGCGATGCCGAGCTTGCGCACTTCGTCCTTGAACAACTCCCGCAGCGGTTCCAGCAGCTTCAGGTGCAGCGTATCGGGCAGGCCACCGACGTTGTGGTGGCTCTTGATGGTGGTGGCTTTCTTGTTCTTGGCACCGGCCGATTCGATCACGTCGGGGTAGATGGTGCCCTGCGCGAGCCACTTGGCATTCTTGATCTTCGCCGACTCGCGCTGGAACACTTCTACGAATTCGCGGCCGATGATCTTGCGCTTGGCCTCGGGGTCTGTGACGCCGGCCAACTGCCCCATGAACTCGCCACTGGCATCCACATGGATGATCTTCACCCCCATGTTGCGCGCGAAGGTTTCCATCACCTGTGCACCTTCGTTCAGGCGCAACAGACCGTGGTCGACAAACACGCAGGTGAGCTTGTCGCCGATGGCCTTGTGGATCAGGGCCGCGGCCACGCTCGAATCGACGCCGCCGGACAAGCCGAGGATCACTTCGTCGTCGCCCACCTGGGCACGGATTTTCGCCACCGCTTCGCCCACGTAATCCGGCATGTTCCAGTCGGGTACCGCGCCGCAGATGTTGATCACGAAGCGGGTGAGGATGTCGGTACCGCGCGGCGTGTGGGTCACTTCCGGATGAAACTGCACGCCGTAGAAGCGGCGCGCTTCGTCGGCCATGCCGGCGATCGGGCAACTCCCGGTCGAGGCCATCAGTTTGAAGCCTGCCGGCATCGCGGTGACCTTGTCGCCGTGGCTCATCCACACCCGCAGCATGCCGTGGTCTTCAGGCGAGGTGAAGTCGGCGATATCCTCGAGCAGGCTGGTATGCCCGCGCGCGCGCACTTCCGCGTAGCCGAATTCGCGCTTGGCGCCCGCCTCCACCCGGCCGCCGAGTTGCTGCGCCATGGTCTGCATGCCGTAGCAGATGCCCAGCACCGGCACACCGGCCTCGAACACCGCCGCCGGCGCGCGGTCGGTCGCCTCCTCGTAAGCCGACATGTGGCTGCCGCCGAGGATGATGCCTTTGGCGCCGAAGTTGCGCACGAATTCGTCGGACACATCGCAGGGGTGAACTTCCGAATACACACCGGCATCGCGCACCCGGCGGGCGATGAGTTGCGTGACTTGCGAGCCGAAATCGAGAATCAGGATCTTGTTGTGCATGTGACTGATGGAAAAAACCAAGAAAAAAGCACGGCGGCGCCGTGCTTGGAAAATTTCATTCGACGCGGTAGTTCGGCGGTTCCTTGACGATCGACACGTCGTGCACATGCGACTCGCGCATGCCCGCCGAGGTGATCTCGACAAACTGCGGGTGGCTGCGCATTTCGTCGATGGTGGCGCAGCCGCAGTAACCCATCGAGGAGCGCAAACCGCCAACCATCTGGTAAATGATCGACAGCACGCTGCCCTTGTAGGCCACCCGCCCCTCGATGCCCTCGGGCACCAGTTTGTCGGCGTTGTTCTCCGGGTCCTGGAAGTAGCGGTCGGCGGCGCCATCCTTCATCGCGCCCACCGAACCCATGCCGCGATACAGCTTGTAGGAGCGCCCCTGGTACAGAATCGTCTCGCCTGGCGCCTCTTCGGTGCCGGCGAATACAGAACCCATCATGCAGGTATGGGCGCCGGCCGCGATCGCCTTCGAGATGTCGCCCGAATAGCGAATGCCGCCGTCGGCGATCAACGGCACGTCGCTGTCCTTGAGCGCCTCGAACACATTGGAAATCGCGGTGATCTGCGGCACACCGACACCGGCGACGATGCGGGTGGTGCAGATCGAACCGGGGCCGATCCCCACCTTGACGCCGTCGGCGCCATGATCGACCAGCGCCCGCGCGGCGTCGCTGGTGGCGATATTGCCGCCCACCACTTCCACCTGCGGAAAATTGCGCTTGACCCAGCGCACGCGGTCCAGCACGCCCTGCGCATGGCCGTGCGCGGTGTCGACAATGATCACGTCCACACCGGCAGCCACCAGCAGTTCGACCCGCTCTTCGGTGCCGTCGCCGACACCGACTGCCGCGCCGACCCGCAGCTTGCCGTATTCGTCCTTGCAGGCTTGCGGATGCTCGGTCGACTTGAGAATGTCCTTGACCGTGATCAGGCCGCGCAACTGGAACGCATCGTTGACCAGCAGTACCCGCTCCAACCGATGCTTGTGCAACAGCGCCTTGGCCTCTTCCGGCGAGGCGCCTTCCTTCAGCGAGATCAGCCGTTCGCGCGGCGTCATGATCGCAGCCACCGGTTGGTCGAGATTGGTTTCGAAGCGATAATCGCGATTGGTCACCATGCCGACCACGGTGCCGCGGTCAACCACCGGAAAGCCGGAAACTTTGTGCTGGTGTGTCAGCGCAATCAGCTCCCGGACCGTTATGGAAGGAGGAACTGTCATCGGATCGCGCAAAATGCCGGATTCGAAGCGTTTGACCTTGGAAACCTCGGCCGCCTGCAGCTTCGGCGTCAGGTTTTTGTGGACAATGCCGATTCCGCCTTCCTGGGCGATGGCGATTGCCAGTCGCGCTTCGGTCACGGTATCCATCGCCGCCGACACCAGCGGAATATTGAGCCGGATCTTGCGGGTCAGGCGGGTGGTCAGCGAGGTGTCGCGCGGCAGAATGGCCGAATGGGCCGGAACCAGCAGGACGTCGTCGAATGTGAGTGCTTTGCCGATTAGCCGCATCGGGTGATTCCTTGGGAGTCACAAAGCGCGATTGTACGCGAGAGCGCGGCAAGACGCCAAGAAGCAAGCGGCAGCAACGTTGATTGACGCCTTCAGTGAAAGTGGCTAAGGTCTTGTAAAAGCGGGTGATTTTTCAGGAGAGTTGAAATGCGTCACAGAATTTTCGCGGTTTTCGGGCTGTTTGCAGCCAGCCTGTTGCTGGCCGGTACCGCCAGTGCCCAGTTGTACCAATGGCGTGACGCCAACGGTCGGGTGGTGTATTCGGATGCCCCGCCGCCGCCGAACATCCCGGCCGGCAGCATTGTCAAGTCGCCCAAGGGCAGAGGGTCGCAGGCGCCTACCCCGGCTCCGGCCCCTGCAGCGGCGGCAGACAGTGGCAAGGCGGGCGCCACCGCGGCCGCGGGCGCAACCAATACCAGCGCCAAGACAAGCGGGCCGAAAACGACCGCCGAGCGCGAAGCCGAATACAAGAAACGGCAAACCGAGTCTGCCGAGAAGGCACAGAAAGACGAGCAGACAGCCGCCGCCGACCAGCGCCGTGAAGAGCAGTGCAAGGCAATGCGCCAAGGCATGGCTGCGCTCGAAAGCGGGCAACGGGTGCGCCGCTTCAACGACAAGGGCGAGCCCTATTTCATCGAAGACGCCGAGCGTGGACGCGAGCTTGAGAAAATGCGCAAGGATCTGGCGACCGCGAAGTGCGGTTGAGGCGGGCCTGAGGCCACACGCAAGCACTTGATCCGGCCCTGACCGCAGGCCGGTGTCCATCGCAGCCGGTTCAACGCAGGCCGGTGGCGCGCCGCTTCGCAACCCGACGCTGGCGCGCGGTATTCGGGTCCGCTTGCAGCGGTCGGTAGACTTCGACCCGGTCGCCGTCATGCAAGGGCGTCGTCGCCGGTTTCAGCTTTCCCCATACGCCCACCTTGTGCGCGGCCAGATCAAAACCCGCGACCCTGCCTGCCAGGCCGCTGGCGGCGATCGCATCCGCCAGGGTGCTGCCGGGCGGGACCGCGGCATCCAGCGTGTGCTGCCGGCCGACTTCGAGATAGACCACACCCGCTTTAAGCAAGTCAGCCATAGAGCACTTCGGCACGCTTGGCGAACGCATCGATGAAGGAGTTGGCGATCCCGTCGAACACCGGCGCCACCAGGCGGCCGAGGATCGAACTGGCGAATTCGTAGTCGAGGCTGAACACAACCTTGCAGGCCTCGCCGCCCAGCGGGTTGAATTGCCATTCACCGTTGAGGTCGGCAAACGGTCCGTCCGCCAGTTGCAACACGATGGCGCTTGGCTCGGTCAGCCGGTTGAGCGTGGTGAAGCTCGAGCGCACGCCGCGAAAATCGATCTCGATGGTCGAGCGCAGCCGCCCATCGGCCTCGGGCGTTTCGCGCGCGCCGCCGCACCAGGGCATGAACTGCGGATAGTCGGGCACCGCTGCCACCAGCCTGAACATGCGCGGCGCGCTATACGGAACCAGTACGGATTTGCGGATCTGCGGCACGGGCGATCGGTTGGTGGCGCGGGCGCGAAGGTCCGCGCATCGGACGGTTGTTACAATCGCCATTTTAGCGGAGCCGCACGCGCGCCTACGCACCATGAGCATCACCCAGAACAAAAAGGCGACCTTCGACTATTTCATCGAGGAACGCTACGAAGCCGGACTTGTGCTCGAAGGCTGGGAGGTCAAGGCCATCCGCGCCGGCCGCGCCGAGATCAAGGAAGGCTACGTCATCGTGCGCGATGGCGCGCTGTACCTGATCGGCTCGCACATCAGCGCCCTGCCCGAGGCCTCGAGCCATGTCAAGCCGGACCCGGTGCGCACCCGCAAACTGCTGTTGCATGCGGAGGAAATCGAGCGCCTGATCGGCAAGGTCGAGCAGCGCGGCTTCACCCTGATACCGCTCGACCTGCACTACAAGAACGGGCGCATCAAGCTGGAGTTCGGTCTGGCGCGCGGCAAACAGAAAGCCGACAAGCGGGCCAGCGAGAAAAAGCGCGAATGGACGCGCGAGAAGCAGCGCCTGATGAAGAGCGCGAATCGCTGACAGTTTGTGGTCAAACGGCGGTTCATCGGTCGCCGCTCAGTCGCCGCCACCGCCACATCCGCCGCCACCGCAGCCACCGCTGTCGGAAGAGCCGCCGCCATCGCCGCTGACGCCGCCTTCGGCCGCGCCTTCGCCAAATCCGGAGGTGCCGCCGTCGATCGAACTGTCGGAAAAGTCGCCGCCACAATAGTCGCCACCGGCGCCTGTAGCGCGCTGTGCGGCACAGTCGGCGGCATAGACAAAACCGCCGACAATCCCCAGCTTGGCATCGAGCGCGAACAGCAGGGGCAGGCGGCTCGGCTTTTTGGCATCGATGTTCTCTTCCTTGCAACAATGCCACCAGACGCGGCGCAATCCGGCATTGGTATCGCGCTGCGCAGGCGCCAGCACCACCGCCGGCGAATGATGAAAAAAGCTGCCGAAGGCCTGGCGGCAGAATTGCTCATAGTTGCGGGTGTAGAGGATGAATTCGTGCCACAGGTCGTCGGCCACCTGCGAGGGCATCGAAACGAATTGCTTGCCGCTCCGCAAGTACGCCAGAAAATAGTGGCGCAGGCCGCGCGACACCAGGGCGATGTCCTTGCGCGCGAGTTCCGGCCGGCGCGCCGCCAGCTTGTCGAACAGGCCTTTGGGAAACTGGTAACTGCGGATGAACTCGGCGCGCCGGTAGCGCGTGATGACACGCCATACCACCACCACCGCCAGCAGCACGATAATGGCAATAAAGACTACGGCAACCGGCACGCTGTCAGCCCTTTTTGGTCTCGCTCTGCTTGACCACCGCCATCGCGGTAGCGATCAGGCCTGACAGGTCGGACAGGTTGGCCGGCAGGATCATGGTGTTGGTGGTGCGCGCAAGATTGGAAAATGCGCCGACATATTGTTCGGCCACCTTGAGATTGACCGCCGCTTCG
This sequence comes from Burkholderiales bacterium, assembly GCA_031423955.1. GTDB lineage: Bacteria > Pseudomonadota > Gammaproteobacteria > Burkholderiales > JAEUOS01 > JAEUOS01. The sequence goes on along the minus strand of JANPGJ010000651.1, from coordinate 397 downwards.
CCACCCGGCGATTGAATCGCCGCCGCCGTCTTGCGGATCGCCTCGGCGCTCGCCTCGGCGATCGACAGAATCGCTGAGGCCTGGCCCTGCGCGCGGTTGATCGCCGCCTGCTTGTCACCTTCCGACTTCTGGATCGCCGCCTCGCGCTCACCGGTGGCGATGTTGATCTGCTCCTGCTTGCGCCCTTCGGAGGCTGCGATCAGCGCCCGCTTTTCCCGCTCGGCGGTGATCTGCGCCTGCATTGCATGCAGGATTTCCTTGGGCGGTGTGAGGTCCTTGATTTCATAGCGCAGCACCTTGACACCCCAGTTGAGCGCCGCCAGATCGAGTGCCGAGATGACGCTGTGGTTGATGTTCTCGCGGCCCTCGAAGGTCTTGTCGAGTTCAAGCTTGCCGA
>JANPGJ010000650.1:0-5074 GCA_031423955.1 Burkholderiales bacterium | reverse complement strand
ATCACCACCACCCCGACCAGGCCGTAATAAACATCGGGAAAACGGGTCCACAACAACTCGTTCAAGACCGCGAACACCACCGCACCGATGGCCGGCCCGAGCACGGTACCCAGCCCACCCAGCAGCACCATGGCGATGGTGGTCACCTCCATCACCGGCGCGAAGGCGGTCGGCGGGTCGATGAACGCCAGATGGGTGGCGAACAGCGCGCCGCACACCGCCGCCGGTGTGGCCGACAGCGCGAATGCGCTCACCTTCAGCCGCGTACTGCGGATGCCGAGCGCCTCGGCCGCGCCTTCGTCGTCGCGGATCGCCTGCAACTGCAGGCCGAAGCGCGAATTGTCGATCCACCACGTGATGCCCAGCATCACCAGCGCCAGGAAGCCGAGAGCGCCATACAGCCAGCCTTGCGCGTTCAGCGGCGGCAGGTACAGGCCGGTGCCGCCGCCGGTGAAGCCGCTCCACTCGAAGGCTACCGCCTCGAAAACCCGGGTCAGGCCAAACAGGCTGATGGCGAAGAACGGCCCCTTCAGGCGCAGCATGATGATGCCCAACGGTACCGCCAGCAAGAGGCCGGCGCCGCCGGCAGCCAGTGCCGCCGCCGCCCAATGCCATTTCAGGTGCAGCATCAGCAGCATGCCGACATAGGCGCCGATGCCGAAAAAGCTCATCTGCCCGAAATGCGAATATCCCGTATACCCACCGATGATGTTCCAGGCATAGGCCAGCACCACGAAAACGAACAGTTGAATGGTGAAGGTCAGCGCATAGTCGCTGCCGCAGATCGGCACCCATAGCGCGAGCGCGATGGCCAGGCCCACGCCAAGGGCGAACTTCATGCGCGCACCCCGACGCCGAACAGGCCGCGCGGCCGCACCAGCAACACTGCGATCATCACCAGGTAGACCGCCGCCGACCCGGCCATCTGGCCCAGGCTGTAGCCGCCCAATACCTCGACCACGCCAAGCAGCAGGGCACCGGCGATCGCGCCGCCATAGCTGCCCATGCCGCCGACCACCACCACCGCGAACACCTTGATCAGGAAGCGCGAACCCATTTGCGGATCAGCCGCATAGATCGGCGCCAGCAGCACCCCGGCGAGGCCGGCCATCGCCGCGCCCAGCGCAAATGTGGCATTGCGCACGCTGGAAACCGAAATGCCGGAAATCGAGGCGATCTCCGGTTCCTGGCTGACCGCGCGAATCGCCTTGCCGAACAGGCTTTTGCGCAGGAACACCAGCACCGCAAGGCTCACCCCGATCGCCACCGCGAATGCCACCAGGCGCGCCTCGGACAGGCCGACACCGGCGAACTTCACCGAACCGGTCAAAAGCCCCGGAATGCCCTTGAAACCGCCGCCGTAAATGTAGAGCCCGATGTTGACCAGCACCGTCGACAATGCATAGGTCAGGAGCAGGGACATGATCATCGGCGCATTGATCACCCGTGCGATCAGGGTCACCTGCATCAGGTAGCCGAACCCCGCCATGATCACCGGCACTACCAGGAGCGCCATCCAGAACGGCAGCTTGAAGGTGACACACAGGCTGAAGGTGGCGAGCGCGCCCAGGGTGAGAAACTCGCCATGCGCGAAATTGATCACCCGCATGACCCCGAAAATCAGATTGAGGCCGCAGGCCATCAGCGCGTAGACCCCGCCCAACAGGATGCCGTTGAGCAGCAACTCGAGAAACGTGTTCATCCGGCGACGTCGATGCCGGCGGCCCGCAGCGCCGCCATGTCGAGCCCCAGGCGGTCGACCAGGATCTCGCGATTGTGCGCACCGACCGGCGCCCCGGCCCAGCGGATCGCGCCGGGAGTGTCGGAGAACTTGCCGGCGATGTTCTGCATGCGCAGCGGGCCGCCGAGTTCCGCATCGGCCACCGCGGTGATGTTTTCGCGTGCCGCGAAATGCGCGTCGGCGGCGATCTGCCCGATGTCGTTGACCGGCGCCACCGCCGCGTCGGCCTGGTCGAAGCGGCGCATGATCTCGTCGAGATCGAAGCGCCCGATCGCCTTCTGCAGTTCGACATCGAGTGCCTTCGCATGGGTCAGGCGCGCGCGGTTGTCGGCGAAACGCGGATCCTTGACCACCTCGGGAATCTCGAGTGCCGCCAGGATGCGCACGAAGATCGATTGCGCACTGCCGGCCATCGACACCCAGCGGCCGTCGCGCGTACGGTAGGTGTTGCGCGGCGCGGTGAACGGCAGGCGGCTGCCGTTGCGCTGCTGCACCAGGCCCAACTGGTCGAAATCCACTACCTGCGGCCCGAGCAGGCCGAACAGGGTCTCGTAGATCGCAAGGTCGATCACCTGGCCACGGCCCTGGTTCGCCTCGCGCCCCTTCAGGGCCACCATTGCCAGGAAAGCGCCCATCAGCCCGGTGGTCGAATCGGCCAGGCCGAAGCCGGGCAGCAGGGGCGGACCCTCGGCCTCGCCGTTGATGTGCGCGAAGCCGGCGTAGGCCTCGGCCAGGGTGCCGAAACCGGGGCGATGCGCGTTCGGGCCGGTCTGGCCGAAGCCGGAAATGCGCAGCAGCACCAGGCCCGGATTGGCGGCCGAAAGCATCGCATAGCCGAGCCCCCATTTTTCCAGCGTGCCGGGGCGATAGTTCTCGATCACCAGGTCCGACTCGCGCGCCAGGCGCAGCACCGTATCGCGGCCGAACGGCGTGCGCAGGTCGAGGGTGATCGACTTCTTGTTGCGGTTGACCACCTTGTAGTACAGGCCCACACCGTTCTTGTTGTTGCCCCACAGGCGCATCTCGTCACCGCCACCGGGGCGCTCGACCTTGATCACCTCGGCGCCGAAGTCGGCGAGGAACATCGCCGCCATCGGCGCGGCCAGGAAGTTCGAGATGTCGAGCACCCGCATGCCGGCCAGCGGCTGCGGCGCCGCGGCCGGGTCGGCACTGGCGTCCGGCATCGATTGCGCGCTGTGCGGAGCAGTAGTCATGATGAGCGCCGGCAGGTCAAAACGGCGTGGCCAGCGCCGCTTCCGGCAGGATGGTGGTGCGCTTCATCAATCGTTGCTGGCTGCTGTCGAAGGGTTCGCGCCGATGCATGGTGCAGGCGTTGTCCCACAGCAGGGCATCGCCCAGCTTCCAGGTATGGGTGTAGACAAAGCGCGGCTGCGTGGTCCAGGCGAACAACTCGGCCAGCAGGTCGTCGCTTTCCTGCTGCTCCATGCCGACGATGCGCACGGTCATGCCGGGGCAGATGTAGAGCGCACGGCGGCCGGTATACGGATGGGTGCGCACCAGCGGATGCTCGATGTCGGGCGTCTTCTTGCGCTGTTCATCGTTGGTCGGCACGCTGTAGGCGCGATTGAAGGCCTCGTAGGATTGCACCGCGCGCCGCCCGGCCAGGCGCGCCTTGGTGGCTTCCGGCAAGGCCTCATAGGCGGCCGACATGTCGGCAAACGAGGTGGCACCGCGATCCGGCGGAATGATCACCGAATAGAGCATCGATCCGACCGCGGGACCCGGCAGGTAGATCTGGTCATAGTGCCAGCCGACCTCGGTATCGGCGAGGATGCCGATCGGCCGGCCATCCTTTTTCAGGTTCGACACATAGAGGATTTCCGGGTTCTCCGGCGACAGATACTCGCGCCGCAGATGGATTTCGAGCGCGCCGAAATTGCGCGAGAAATCAACCAGGTGCCGCTCTTCGAGTTGCTGGTCGCGAAACAGCAACAGTTCATGCTGCCGCCACAGCGCACGCAAGGCCGCCGCGGTTTGCGCGTCCTGCGGCTTCGACAGGTCGACGCCGCTTACTTCGGCGCCAAAAGTTGCACTCAGGGGTCTGGTCGTGATTGCCATCGTTTGCTCCAGGAAGACTACTGATGATTTCCGGATCGAATCGCCGCCGGTCAATTCAGGCGCACCGCTTCGAGCACGGCATCGAGCGAATCGGCGCTGTCAAGACACAACACCGCATCGATCACCCGCTGCGCGCGCGCGGCGCTCATGCGCCGCTCGGCATTGCCGATGAACTTGGCAACGATCTCGCCGGCGCTCAAGGGGCGCGCATCCGACCCACGGTTCTGCGCTTCGCGCTGGCGCAGTTCGCGACCATCCTTCAGGCGCAGCACCACCTCGCCCGAGTAGTAGCGCGGAAACGCCGAGTCCGGATCGACTTCGTAGCCGACCTTCTGCGTCAGCGCCAGGGTGCGCGGATCGTTGAGCGCCTCTTCCTCGAGCTCGGTCAGGGTGAAGCGCCCGCGCAGCAGCGCGGTGGCGATCGTGTAGTGCACCGAGAACTGCGCGTCGTAGGAATTCTGCGGCCGCCGCTTGTTGGCTTCCGGCTCGCACACCACATGGGTCTGGCCGGCGCCGATGCGCGCGGTGATGCTGACGATATCCTCGATTGCAAAGCTGTGATTGCGCCGCAGTTCCAGCGCCGCATCGGCGAACGCATGGTTGAAGTGGCAGGCCGGATACGGTTTCATCGCCACATTGAGCATTTCCCAGGTCACGCCGAGGCCGGCGCTGCACAGGCCCAGGTCAACCGGGTGCTGCGCATCGACATGCGCATTGAACAGGCCGTAGCGTCCTTCGTAAGCCCGCTTCGGGCCGACGAAACCGGAGCGCGCCAGCGCGCAGGCGGTCACCGCCGAAGACGCCGCCCAGCCCGGATGCATGCGCTTGGTCCAGGCGCCGTCTTCCAGGAATTCCAGGCTGCCGGACGCCATCGACAACGCGATCCCCTGCGCCTGCACCAGTTGCGCGGCGGTCATGCCGGACAGGCGACCGGCCGCCAGCGTCGCGCCGAAGATGCCGACCAGGCCGGTGGGATGGAAGCCGCGCTGATGAAAGCCGTTTTGCGCAGCGTGAGCAATGCGGCTTGAGGTTTCGATCCCGGCCAGGTAGGCGGCGAGTGCGTCACGGCCATTGGCGTCCTCACGTTGCCCGACCGCCAGCACGATCGGCACCGTGCTGGCGGAAGCGTGAATCACGCCGCCGGAATGGGTGTCGTCGAAATCAAGACCGTGAATCAGGGTGCCGTTGGCCAGCACCGCATCGCGCAAGGGCAGGCCCAGAGCCGTGCCCAGCACCGGATACGGCCCGGACTCG
>JANPGJ010000649.1:0-6016 GCA_031423955.1 Burkholderiales bacterium | reverse complement strand
ACGAATGGCCGATCAAGCGCACCAAGTGGACCAAGTACTACCTCGACGCCAGCCAGATGACCCTGTCGCCGCGGCCACCGGCCAAGGCCGGCCGGGTGTCGTACCAGGGCATGTCGGACGGCGTGACTTTCATGCTGCCCGCGCAGGACCGCGAACTGGAAATCACCGGGCCCTCCGCCCTGAAGCTGTTTGCCTCATCGTCGACCCGCGACGCCGATTTTTTCGTGGTGCTGCGGGTGTTCGCGCCGGATCTGGACGAGGTGGTGTTCCAGGGCGCGCTCGATCCGCACACGCCGATCGGGCAAGGCTGGCTGCGCGCCTCGCATCGCAAGCTCGACATGAAGCTATCGAAACCCTACCGGCCGTATCACACGCATGATGAAAGGCAGCCCTTGAAGCCCGGGCAGGTGGTGGAACTGGACATCGAGATCCTGCCGACCTCGATCGTGGTGCCGGCCGGCTATCGCATCGCGCTGACCATTCGCGGCAAGGACTATGTGTACCCGGGGCCGGCGGCCGCGTTGTCGAACATGAAGTACCCAATGACCGGTTGCGGCCCGTTCACCCATACCGATCCGACCGACCGCCCGGCAAAAGTGTTCGATGGCTTGAACACCCTGCATTGCGGCAGCGCGAAGGCGCCTTACCTGCTGCTGCCGATCGTGCCGCCAAAGAAGGGCCGCTGAGTTAGCGCTTTATCTGCCCACGCGACCCGCGCTGCGCTGTACGGCACTGCGGGTCGTGTTGCGAACCCCGGTATTGCGCCAGCCCTTCCGGCGCAACCCGGCCCCTTCCACCGGACCGGTCATTTGCAATTTTTTCGCGCCTGGCCCATATACTTGCTTCCCCCAAAAGGAGACTCCCACCATGACATCACCCCTTCCCGCCACCGCCCTGCAACTGCGCTCACTGGTCAAGACAAGCGGCGAACTCGAACTGTCGCTGGCAAGCGTTGCGGTGCCGGTGCCGAAAGCGGAAGAGATCGTGGTGCGCATCGAAGCCACGCCGATCAACCCGTCGGATCTCGGCCTCCTGTTCGGCGCCGCCGACATGAGCACCGCGCGCGCCTCCGGCACCGCTGCGCAACCGGTGATCACCGCCAGCATTCCGGACGCGTTGATGAAGGCAATGGCCGGCCGGCTCGATGAATCAATGCCGGTCGGCAACGAAGGCGCCGGCGTGGTGGTGGCCGCGGGTGAATCCGAGGAAGCACAGGCCCTGCTGGGAAAAACCGTCGCCATTCTCGGCGGCGCGATGTTTGCGCAGTACCGTGCGATGAAGGCCAAGCAGTGCCTGCTGCTGCCGGCCGGCACCACGGCGGCCGAAGGCGCCTCGTGTTTCGTCAACCCGCTGACTTCGCTCGCCATGGTCGAGACCATGCGCCTGGAGGGACACAGCGCGCTGGTGCACACCGCCGCGGCCTCCAATCTGGGCCAGATGCTCAACCGCATCTGCATCGCAGACAAGGTGGGCCTGGTCAACATCGTGCGCAGCGCGGAACAGGAACAACTGCTGCGCGCCGCCGGCGCCACCTGGGTCTGCGATTCCAGCAAGGCCATCTTCATCGATGACCTCACCGACGCCCTGGCCGCCACCGGCGCCACCATCGCCTTCGACGCCATCGGCGGCGGCAAACTGGCGGGACAAATCCTCGGCTGCATGGAAACCGCGATCAACCGCACCGCCAAGGAATACAGCCGCTACGGCTCCGCGGTCCACAAGCAGGTCTACATCTACGGCGGGCTCGATACCGGGCCGACCACCTTCAATCGCGGCTTCGGCATGTCATGGGGTGTCGGCGGCTTCCTGCTGACGCCGTTCCTGCAAAAGATCGGCTTCGCCGCCGCGCAAAAGCTGCGCGAGCGGGTGGCGTCCGAATTGAAGACCACCTTCGCCAGCCGTTACACCAAGGAAATCTCGCTCGCCGAGGCGCTCACGGTGGCGGAAATCGCGGTGTATGGCAAGCGTGCGACTGGTTCGAAATACTTGATCAATCCGAACAAGGGAATGGCCTGAGCAGGCTCCAAGATGTTGAATGGATGGAAGTATTGACCTTTTGAAAAAAATGTCATAACATACAAGCATAGTCTCTTGGTTCGCCTTTTCTTGCGTGTGGGTAGCTCGCCCTTGTTTGCCACCTGCTGCAGCAATGATCAAGTTGAAAATGTCCATTCACACCTATTCGAGTCGCGCCTTCACCCGTGATGTGGGCGCGGCCAAGCGTGCCGCTGCCGTCGGCCCGGTCTTCATCACCGACCGCGGGCGGCCGGCGTTTGCACTGTTAAAGATCGAAGATTATTACCGCCTCACCGGGCAACAGGAAGCGTCGCTGCTCGACATCATGGACCGCATCCCCGGCGGCCAAGGCATCGAATTCGATCCACCAGCCATGCAAGTGGAGTTGCCGGAGCTCGAATTCGACTAATACTTGCCGTCGATGTACATAATCGATACCAACGTCATTTCCGAGTTGCGCCAGGGCAAGCCCAACCAATCACCATTGGTTCGGGCTTGGGCTGCAAACCAGCCTGCGAGCCGCTTGTTTTTAACGGCTATCAGCATTCTGGAAATCGAGAAAGGCGTGCTCGCCTTGGAGCGCCGCACGCCGCCACAAGGAAGCGCTCTGCGTGCCTGGCTGGAAGGCGTGCGCGCAAGCTTCGCCGGTCGCGTTTTGCCGTTCACCGACAATGCGGCGGTGTTGTGCGCGGCCATGCATTTTCCGAATCCGCGCTCCGAGCGTGATGCGATGATCGCGGCGACTGCCCTTGAGCACGGCATGACCGTGGTGACACGCAACGTCGTCGATTTTGCCGGCACCGGCGTGCAATTGATCAATCCGTTCGACCCTTGAGGCGGAGTCCTCAGGGTGGTGCGCCTGCTTGCCTCACGTCAAACAGGCTGGCGACGGAGAATTCCCTCGATCACCCGCCCTGCTCTTCGATCGCCGCCAGCGTCGCCAGCACCCGCTGTGCCCGATACACGATCGGGTAGTCGACAAACACGCCGTCGACCTGGATCGCCGCCAGGCCCGCGGCTTCGGCCTCGCGGAATGCATCGACCACCCGCTGCGCACGCGCCGCCTCTGCCGCGGTCGGCGTGAAGATTTCATTGACCACGCTGACCTGATCGGGGTGGATGCACAGGCGCCCCTGAAAGCCCATGCGCAGGCTGCGCAGCACTGATTCGCGCAGCGCAGCGGTCTCCTGCAGGTGAATCCATACGGTGTCGATCGGCGGCTCCAGCCCGGCGGCGCGCGAGGCGACAATCATGCGGCTGCGCAATTCGGCCAGTTCCTGCTCGCCCGGCGTCCAGGTCATGCCGACATCGTTGGTGAAATCGCCGGCGCCGAAGCTGATGCGCTTCACACGCCACGGGCCGGGGTAGTCCTTGAGCGAGCGCGCGGCGAGAATCTTGTCCAGCCGCGAAAAGCCGGCCGCGGTCTCGATGATCGGCATCAGGTCGATGCCGCCGATCGGCAGGCCGTGTTCGCGTTCGAGATTGGTGATCAGCCAGTCGATGGTGCGCAGATCGGCCGCCGATTCGATTTTCGGGATCACGATGCCGTCGACGCCGGGCCGGATCACCGCTGTCAGGTCGCCATGGCACCACTGGGTGCCGATCGCGTTGACGCGGATGTAGCCCTTGCAGCGCCGCGGCCGCGCCAGTGCCTCGAGCACGGTCTGGCGGGTGGCGACCTTTTCGGCGATCGCCACCGCGTCCTCCAGATCAAGGATGACGGCGTCGGCGCCGAGCGTCAGGGCCTTTTCGACGCGGCGTGCGTGATTGCCCGGCGCGAACAGGAATGTGCGTAGAACGGATGGTGTGGTCATGGTCGATTGCTTATTGAGAATTGCACAATTCATGACAAAAACATGCCTCTGGCGAGGCTGTCATGTTTTTGGTAAAGATCAGGTTGACTGTTGCCGCTACTTCACCACACCAAGCCGCCGCCCGCCAATCTGCGCCGGTGCGATGCTCTGCTGTTCGGGCACCGCCGCCGGCAACGGAATCATGGTCGGCGCGGTCGGCACCACGCAACCGGTATCGCAACAGCGGCCGGGCTGGCGGTTGCGCGTGATCTTGCGCGTCTCGTCGGTCAGGATGCCGCGCTCGAGCAAGCGCTCGACTAAGTCGACCTTGTTGCCGAGCGGATAGTTGCGCCAGATTTCCATTTTCATCGCCTCCGGCGAGCCGCCGCCGTGCAGGCTGATCACCGAGTACCAGCCGGCCTGGTAGCTGGCGGTCAGGTCTTCGACAAAGCGCGCGACCTCGATCCGCTTTTCATACGGAATGTCCGAGCGCGCGCCCAGCACTTCAGAGAGCTTGCCGGCGGTCATCGGGTTGTGGTCTTCGTCCGGCCCCGGCAAGGTGACGATCAAGCCGCCCGACACATGGTGCGCGATGCGGTGCATGTCGTAGATCTGGGTAGCCAGCAGCAGCTTGCCGATGTTGGCGAAGACCGCTTCCGGCACCGCCACCCCGGCCCGCGCATCCGGGTTGCAATAGACCGAGGCAGCCACCCCGCAGGCATAGAAGCCTTCGACGATCTTGATCAGGTCGACCATCTGCTCGCGCAGGTTGTCGGCGCGCTCCAGGTCGATGCCGTTGGCCTCGGTCATCAGGGCGCCGGCGCCGATCAGCAGGTCGCCGAAGCCGGCGCGCGCGGCGATGCAGGTGTGGCGATGATGCGCCGAATAGTCATACACCAGCGGCCCGGCCTGCTGCCATTCGCCGGCCATGAACACCCGCTCCCAGGGCACGAACACCTGGTCGAAGATCGCCACCGCGGTCGACTGCCCGTATTTGCCGCTGAATTTCGCCCCTTTCTCGCCGGGGCGGCCCGCCGGTCGCGCCACCAGGGTCAGGCCGGGCGCATCGACGCGCACCGCGCAACACACCGAGAACGCGCTGTCATGCTCGCTCATGTTGCGACAGGGCATCACCAGCAGTTCATGCATGTAGGGCGCGCCGGTGATGATCGCCTTCACGCCGGACAACACCACGCCGTCGGCGCGCCGCTCGGCGATATGCAGGTAGGCATCCGGGTTGGGCTGCGCATAGGGCCGCTTGCTGCGGTCGCCCTTGGCATCGGTCATCGCCACCCCGAGCGTCAGGTCTTCGGCATAGACATGCTGCAGGTAGGCCTTGACGCGCGGCACATACTCGCTGTTGCCGTCGGCATCCATGCGGTGCGCCGACTGCCAGATCGCCGACAGGGCGTCACCGCCGAGGTAGCGCTGGGCGCAGCCGGTTTCCTGGCACACCAGGCGCACCGCTTCGAGCTTGTTGAGCAGGTCGCCGCTATTGCCCGGAATGCCCATCATGCGGTTGACGCCGAGCGCGCCGATCGGCGCCACGTCGGCGCGCATCACCGGCTTGAATTGCTCGCGCAGCGCGAAATCGTAGGTCATCGCCACGCCATTGACGCCCGGCGCAAGCGACGGCGCATCGACCACCGATTCGATCAACTGGCCATCCACATAGACCCGCGGATGATACTTGCGCAGCGATTCGCGATACCCATCTCCGGACAACAGCATGACAACTCCTTTCGTTTCAGATCGCGCCGGCCTTGCGAAGCGCGGCGATGGCATCGGCGTCCAGGCCCGCCCACTCCTTGAGCACCGCCTCGGTATGGCTGCCCAGCGGCTGCCCCAGCCAGTCGATGCGCCCGGGGGTGCCGGTCAGACGCGGCATCACATTGGGCACCGCGAACGTGTTCTTGCCGGGCACCCGCGGTTCGGTGATGAAGGCGATGTTCTCGCGCGCCCGATACTGCGGGTCCTCGAAAATCTCGTCGATCGCATACAGTGGCCCGCACGGCACTTCACCGGCGCTGCACATGGCCAGCACCTCGTCGCGCGTATGTTGTGACGTCCAGGTGCCCACCAACGCATCGACCGCCGCGCGATCGGCCTCGCGTTGCGCGGTCTTGCCCCAGATGCCCTCGCCGGCCAGTTCAGGGCGGCCCATGACCTCGGCCAGGCGCGCGAAAATCTTGTCGCTGGTGCAGGCG
>JANPGJ010000648.1:0-6972 GCA_031423955.1 Burkholderiales bacterium | reverse complement strand
CGATGCCGGCGGCGAAGCGCTCTACCTGCGCGACGAGGAAAGCGGCCAGGTCTGGTCGCCGCTGCCGCTGCCGGCACGCGGCGCCACCCCCTACATCAGCCGCCACGGCTTCGGCTACAGCGTGTTCGAGCACAACGAGGGCGGCATCCGCAGCGAGGTCTGGGTTTATGTGGCGCTCGACGCCGCGATCAAGTTCACGGTGCTCAAGGTGTATAACGAGTCGGGCCGGGCGCGCCGGTTGTCGGCCACCGGCTATGTCGAATGGGTGTTGGGCGACCTGCGGGCGAAATCGATGATGCATGTGGTCACCGAAGTCGACGCCGCCAGCGGCGCGCTGATCGCGCGCAATCCGTACAACACCGAGTTCCCCGAGCGGGTGGCGTTTTTCGATTGCGGCGACGCCACCCGCTCGGTGACCGGCGACCGCACCGAATTCATCGGCCGCAACGGCAGCCTGGCGCGGCCGGCGGCGCTTGGGCGGCAACGCTTGTCGGGCCGGCTCGGCGCCGGCCTCGACCCCTGCGCCGCCATCGCCGTGCCGTTCGAGCTGGCAGTCGGCGCCGAGCGCGAATTGAGCTTCACCCTGGGCGTCGGGCCCAACCCACGCGCGGCCGGCGAACTGGCGCAGCGTTCGCGCGGCGCGGCTGCCGCCCGCGCCCGCCTGCAGGAAGTGTTCGCCTACTGGACCCGCACCCTGGGTGCGCTGCAGGTCGAAACCCCCGACCCCTTGCAAGACGTGCTGACCAACGGCTGGCTGGTGTACCAGACGCTGGCCTGCCGCATGTGGGCGCGCAGCGGCTATTACCAGTCGGGCGGTGCATTCGGCTTTCGCGACCAGTTGCAGGATGCGATGGCGCTGGTGCATGCCGAGCCGCGCCTGTTGCGCGAGCACCTGCTGTTGTGCGCGACCCGCCAGTTCGAGGAGGGCGATGTGCAGCACTGGTGGCATCCGCCGGCCGGTCGCGGCGTGCGCACCCATTGCTCGGACGATTTCCTGTGGCTCGCGCTGGCCACCTGCCGCTATGTCGAGGCCAGCGGCGACTTCGGCGTGCTCGATGAAAACCTGCCGTTCATCAGCGGGCGTGCGGTGGCCGCCGAGGCCGATTCGTATTACGACCTGCCGGAGCATTCGCTGCAATACGGCAACCTGTACGAGCACTGCGCGCGCGCGATCAAGAAGGGCCTGGCGTTCGGCGCCCATGGCCTGCCGCTGATCGGCAGCGGCGACTGGAACGACGGCATGAACCTGGTCGGCCAGCACGGGCGCGGTGAGTCGGTGTGGTTAGGCTTCTTCCTGTATCACGTGCTGCTGCGCTTCGCCGACTTAGCCGCCGCGCGCGGCGATGGCGGGTTTGTCGATCAGTGTCGCGGCGAGGCGGCGCAATTGCGGCGCAACCTCGAACAGAACGGCTGGGACGGGCAATGGTACCGGCGTGCCTATTTCGACGACGGCAGCGCCCTCGGCGCGGCGGAGAATAGTGAATGCAGGATCGACTCCATCGCGCAAAGCTGGGCGGTGCTGTCGGGCGCCGGCGACCCGGCGCGCGCACGGCAGGCGATGGAGTCGGTGGATACCCATCTGGTGCGGCGTGCCGCCGGGCTGATCCAGCTGCTCGATCCGCCGTTCGACAAATCGGCCCAGAACCCGGGCTACATCAAGGGATACGTGCCCGGCGTGCGTGAAAACGGCGGGCAGTACACCCATGCCGCGATCTGGACCGCGATGGCGTTCGCCGCGTTGGGCGATGGCAAGCGGGCCTGGGAGCTGGCGGCCATGATCAACCCGGTGGCACACGCGCACAGCGCCGCCGCGGTGGCGGTCTACAAGGTGGAACCCTACGTGGTGGCGGCCGACGTGTATGCGCTGGCGCCGCACACCGGCCGCGGCGGCTGGACCTGGTACACCGGTTCAGCCGGCTGGATGTACCGCCTGATCGTCGAATCGCTGCTCGGGGTGCGGCGCGAAGGCGACACCCTCTGCATCGAGCCCTGCCTGCGCGATGACTGGCCCGGATACAAGCTGCACTATCGTTTTCGCGAAACCGTGTATCACATCGCGGTGTCGCGCGTGGCGGCGGGAGGTGCCGGCGGCGTGGTGCAGGTCGATGGCATTCCACAGGATGGGCACAGCATCCCCCTCATCGACGACCGCCGCGAGCATGCGGTCGAGGTGGTGTTGGGCGCCGCCGCGAGAGGATGAGCGCACCCTTCGGACGGCCGTGCGGGTGCGCTCAGGCGGCTCGTGCCACCAAATCGGCCAGCCACGCGTTGAGGCTTTTCCCGTTCGACGCCGCTGCGAGCGACGCGCGCTGATGGACTTCCGCGGGAAGCCGCACGATGAGCTTTCCAGAGAACGACTTGCGCGGAGCGAGCCCGCCTTCCCGACACATATCGAGGAATACCTTGAGCGACACCCGGCCTTCGCGTTTCAGCGATTTGACATCGGCCGCATAGAAGTCCGCGCCGCCATTTAAACCGGTGAATTCGCCGCGAAACAGGTTGGTCTCCGGATCGAACGAGACGATCGCGTTATAGCCGTCGATCTCCAATACATTTTTCATGGACGTACTCCATTGGCATCCAGCCATTTGCGAATGTCTTCCACCGCGCCTTTGTCGGTGTCGAGGGTGTTGCGGTGCTTTCGGAGCATGACCAATGATACTTAAAAATAGTATCAACGTCAGTCATGAAATTGTGTTCGAATGCGCCGCTCAACGCGACTGAACGATCCAATCGGAGGTCCATGCGTCGCTACTGCGTGCCATCCTCCCCGGGGGAGGATGAGCGCTCCCTGCGGTCGGCCGGGTGGGAGCGCTCATGCGCCTGTACGCTGATGGATCCGTTCGTCTCGAGAATCGCCAGATGCACCTGCGCCACATGCGGGTGGCCATTCTGGCGCAGCACGCCGCGCAGTTCTTCTTGCGTGATGCCGGCTTCCTGCAGTGCGCGCTCGAACACCACGCCGTCGCGCACCAGGATCTGTGGCCGGCCGTCGACCAGGCGTTCCACCGCGCGGTTGTTCGCCACCAACTTGCTGACACCGTAGTTCAGAACCACCAGGGTGGTGGCTGAAATCAGCCCGCCGATGAGCGAATTGTCGCCCCCGTTCATCGAGTTCTGCACCGCGTTCGACAGAACCAGGAGCAGCACCAGGTCGTTCGGCGCGAGTTGCCCGACCTGCCGTTTGCCGGTCAGGCGCAGCAAAAGCAGCAGGGCCGCGAACACCAGTACGCTGCGCAACATCAACTCCCACCATGGAATGCTCATGTCGAACATGATTGGGTGCCTAATGTCGGGCGCGCCTGGTCAAGGTCGGACGCGCTTGGTCAAGGGCGCGATGCCCGCGCGCTCGATGCCGGCACGACGAATGCCGGGGCCGGTGGCCGGGATTTGTGCCCGGCCGTGTTGGCGCGGGGCCACCGCGCACGCAGCGCCGGCGAGCGCGGCGCTACGCGAGGGCGTCGGTGTCGCGTTTGGGCACCACGCGAAGGGGCGCCGCCGCATCGATGTCCTGCACGCGAACGCGGCCTTGCCAGTGGCAGCAAAAGTCGATGCAGTAATAGCGCCGCACCGGCGTCACCAGGCTGATCAGGTGGTCGGAGAGGGTGCGCCGGGTGCGCACCAGCTTGCGGTTGCATAACGGGCAGCGCGGGCCGGGCAACCTGGGCAGCGGCGCTGCGGCAGCTAAAGGGGTATCCATGTCCTGTTCCTTCGATTCAATGCATGCGCATCCATCCTGGGCGTTCACTGTGTGATGCGATCGCGAAAAGAGCGCGCGGTCATGTTGTGAAAAATATGTGCCGAGCCAGCCACCGGCAGCCCTGCCGAAGCAGGGCTGCCGGTGGTCGAAGCGAGCGTGCTTGCTGCGATTTGCGCGCTTGATCAGACTTTCTTGCGCCGTGCGACCGCGACCAGACCCATCAGGCCCAGGCCCATCAGCGGAATGCTGCCAGGCTCGGAGACGCGGTTCGGTGCGGTTGCAAACTCCGAAACCGCGCTGGTGAAGTCAACCCGGTTGAACGCATTGGCCACCGGGCTGTCGGCGACCTGGAACACGATGCGCTGGCTCAGCGAGAAGGTGTTGGTCTGATTGAAGCCGGTCAGGCTCGAATTGCCGCTGCAGTTTTGCAACTGCCCGGCCTGGGGGCCGCAATCCGGATCGATTGCCGCGCTGCCGCCGCTTGCCAGAAAACGCACTTCGGGGGTGACGTTGTCGTCCGCTGCACCAGCCGGCAGGTTGGAGGCGTTGCTCGGCGGCGGATCGAACGATGGATTGTTGGCGAACAGCAGGTCGGCCTGGTCGCTCAGGGCGTGAAACAGAAGGTAGTCGCCAAGGCCGGAATTGGTGAAGCCGGCAGTCGGTCCCTGGAACAGTGTGCGGACGAACTCTGTGGGTTTGGTCCAGCCGGTCTGGCTGATTTCGATCAGCAACGGCGTCTGGTTTGCCGACCGCGAGTTGGCAATGATACCGCCGCTTGCGGTGATGATCGCCGACAGCGGGTCGCCGCCTGCGAAATTGCTGGACGCGCCGAGAGCGTTGATGTCGAAAATGCTGCTGCCCAGAGCGGCGTTTGCAGCCGTGGAGTTGACGGTCAGCGAGTTGAGGGCGGAGTTCGAATCGCAGGCGGTGTTGTCTTCGCACAAAAACGAGGTGCCAATGTTCGTATCGGTCACCCTGATTGTCAATAACCCGGCGTTTGCCGGAGCGGACGCCGCCAGGCCGAAGCCGGCGATCGCGAGTGCTGTTGCCAGCACGGTTTTTCGGTAGGTTTTCATGATGATGGTGGTTCCTTTAGTGGTGAGGGTCGGCGGATATTGCAGGGCAGGGGGCCCGGGTGGAACACAGGAGGAAAACGGTGGACCGCGGACAATGGTTTCGATGATCTCGAAGCCATTGCACGCGACCGCCGCTCCGGTATGCCAGCGTCGTATGCATTGATCCGCACGGCGCGGCACGACTGCATATTCGCAAGGCGTGAAATCGATGTCTGTTCGTTGTCGAACATTGCTATGTGCACTATCCAACATAGGCGCGGATGGTGCTGCCGGATGATCGCGCGCCGTGGTCGGCGAATCAGTTCGATAACGAACATACAAGGGCGGCGTGGCGCACTACATTGGCCGGTCCCCCCAATCAAGCGCGAGATCACACCATGCCGATCGTCACCACCAGCGACAAGACCGAACTGTTCGTCAAGGACTGGGGCAGCGGCCGCCCGGTCATCCTGCTGTCAGGCTGGCCGCTGTCGTCCGATAGCTGGGATGACCAGGCGCTGGCGATCGCCGACGCCGGCTTCCGCGCCATCAGCTACGATCGTCGCGGTTTCGGCCGCTCATCGCAGCCGTGGAGCGGCTACGACTACGATTCCCTGGCCGGCGACCTGGCCTGCGTGATCGAACAGACCGGCGCGCGCGATGCGGTGCTGGTCGGCTTTTCGATGGGCGGCGGCGAAGTGGTTCGCTACCTGGCGCGCCATGCCAGCAAGTCCGTGGTCAAGGCGGTGCTGGTGTCCTCGGTGGTGCCGTACATGCTGAAGACCGCGGACAATCCGGCTGGCACCGATAGCGCGGTGTTCGAGCAGATGGCGCAGGGCATCAAGGAAGACCGTGCCAAGTTCTTCGCGGCTTTTTTCAAGGACTTCTTCGGCGTCGGCATGCTGGCGCATCCGGTCAGCGACCAGTTGCTCGAATGGGCGCGCGGCATGGCCATGCAGGCCGGCCTGAAAGCCACGCTCGAATGCGCGAAGTCGTTTGCCACCACCGATTTTCGCCCCGACCTGCGCGCCGTCAATGTGCCGACCCTGATCATTCATGGCACCGCGGACAAGACGGTGCCGATCGATGCCGCCGGGCGGGCGGCGGCCAAGGCCATCGCGGGGGCCACCCTGATCGAATACGGCGGTGCGCCGCATGGTTTGTTCGCCACCGACAAGCTGCGCCTGACGCACGACCTGCTGGAGTTCATCCGCGCCTGAGGGCGCGCGATTGCTTGCGCCGCGCGCGCCGGTCGCGCGCCTGCGCTGCCTGGCCGGCGCACGGTCAAGGCCGCGCTTCCCGCCGCGGCCTTGACCCGCTCACCAGGATTGAGTCACGCACGCAAGGCCGGCCGACACTGGTGTGGTGCCGGCCGCGATCAATAGCGGCGTGGGTTGTCCGGTGCCCGGTCCATGCGGTTGGGCACGCCGTCGCCATCGCGGTCACCGCGACGCCAGGCGCCGCGGTTGAGGGTCCAGCGACCGTTGCGCTCGATCCACTCCGGTTGGCTGTAGCGGTAGCCGCGGCGCTCGCGGATCCAGGTGCCGCGCACCCAACGATGCGCGCCATTGCGCCATTGCCAATGGCCGTTGGCCCAGACATAGCCCCGGCGCGCGGCGGGAACGGTTTCGTCGCGCGCGGCGGGCGGAGCTTTGCGCACGACGACCACCGCTTCCGCCGGCACGGCGCCGGCGCCGAGGGTGGCTGCCAGCAAGGCAACCAGAAATTTTCTTCTGCTCATGATTTTCTCCTGTCGGATCGGGTGGGTGGATCTGTGTTTGTAGTCCACCGCGACACGTTTGTATGTGCGTTGTCGAACCCTGGTGTTCGGTGTTCGGCGTGCGCCGGTCAGCGGCCCAGCAGAAGCTGGAAAATGATCCCGGTGGCGATCGCTATCAATACATAGTCGCCACCCACCTGCACCCAGTGATAACCGCGCTGCGGTGCCGACAGGCTGTGGCCGCGCCAGTCGTCGACCACATATTGCCGGCCGCGGTATTCGGGCGGCAGGCGAGCGCCGCGGTAGAAGGCGTGGTTCGGTCCGGCGCCGCGTTCGTCGCGGCGATCGAACGCGCGGCCGCGATCCGGGACATCGCGGCGTTCCTGCTGCCGCGCCTGATTGTCGCGCCAGTCGCGCTGCCGGTCGTGGTTGTCGCGCCGGTCTTCCTGGCGGCCGCCGTTGTTGCGCTGCTCCGCCTGGCGGCCGTCATTGTCGCG
>JANPGJ010000647.1:0-8474 GCA_031423955.1 Burkholderiales bacterium | reverse complement strand
GCGACACACTGGCCGCCGACCGCGCCTTCGCCTGGGTCAGCAACGGCGACCTCGAAACCCTGGTCGCCGAGCGCGAGCGGGTGTTCGGCGCACGCTATCTGCTGAGCCCGGCCATCAATCCACAACTGTTCTCGCCGGCCGGGTTGCGCGCTGCATTGGACCGGCTTGAGCAGGAATTGACGTCGGCGCGCGGCGCGGCAGTCAGGCCGATCGCCGCCGCCGATCCGACACTGGAGGCGCTGCAACTCCTGGAGCGCACCTCGCGCCAACTCGCGCCGCATGGCGGTGGCGGCGTATGGCTCGGCGCCGACGGCCGCGTCGCGCTGTTGCTGATGGAAACCACCGCGCGCGGCAACGACATCGCGGCGATGGGGGCAACCATCCGCTCGGCCCGCCGCAGCGCTGAAGAGGTACTGAAGCAATGGCCTGCCGGCGAGGTCGTACCGGTGGTCGAGTTTGCCGGCTCCGGGTATTTCAACGTGATGTCGCATGATGCGATCGGCCGCGACGCCGGGCAACTGGCGCTGCTGGCGCTTGCGCTGGTGGCGATCCTGCTGTTGTGGGCATTGAAAAGCCCGCGCTTTCTGGCGCTGGCCGCGATTCCGGTCGGCACCGGCGCGCTTGCCGGATTCGCGGTGGTTGGGTCGATCGACGGCAGCATTCACGGCATCACGCTGGCGTTCGGCGTGACCCTGATCGGCGAAGCGGTCGACTATGCGATCTATACCTTCGTTCAGTCCGATGACAGCGGTGACCACGGCAGTCTGTTCTGGCGCCAGATTTATCTTGCCGCGTTGACCTCGATGATCGGCTTCGCAGCAATGGTGTTCTCCGGATTCGCCGGCCTGCAACAGCTTGGCGTGTTCTCGATGATCGGACTGCTGGTGGCGGTGCTCTGCACCCGCTGGCTCTTGCCTGTGCTGCTGCCGCGCAATCAACAAGCTGCGCGGACCGACCGCTTCGGCTGGCTACCCGACTTGTCGCGGCGCCTGCGTGCACTGCGCTGGCCG
This sequence comes from Burkholderiales bacterium, assembly GCA_031423955.1. Lineage (GTDB taxonomy): Bacteria > Pseudomonadota > Gammaproteobacteria > Burkholderiales > JAEUOS01 > JAEUOS01. The sequence goes on along the minus strand of JANPGJ010000647.1, from coordinate 7,464 downwards.
GTGATGCTAATCTCACTCGGGTTTGTCGCCCTGCTGGCCCAGCGTCATGAACGAATGTGGCAAGACAGCCTCGACTCGCTGTCCGCCAGTTCGCCGGTCGACGACGCCCGCGATCTGCGCTTTCGCGAAGACGTCGGGGTGCCGGATCTGCGCACCATGATCGCGGTACGTGGCGCCAGCCTTGAAGAAGCCCTGCAGCGCAGCGAAGCCGCAGGCCGCGCGCTTGATGCGATGGTGCTGGCGAAATCCATCGCCGGCTATGACAGCCCGAGCGACCTGCTGCCCAGCCATCGCTTGCAGCAGGACCGGCAGGCGGTATTGCCGGCGCCGGACCTGCTGCGCGAGCAGGTCGGCGCAGCGACCGCCGGCGGCAGGTTCAAGGCGGCGGCCTTCGAACCGTTCATCAGCGCCGTCGCCGCGACGCGCGGCATGGCGCCCCTCAACCTGGACTATTACGCCGGCACCATCATCGGCGCATGGCTCGACACACAGATTGTCCGTACCGCCGAAGGCACAACCGTGTTGATCCTGTTACGGGGCGCCAGGTCCGCCGCCGACATCAGGCAGCAACTCGGTCGCGCACATCTGCCCGGCGTCACCCTGATCGATCTCAAGGGCGATGTCGAAGTGCTGGTCGCCGAGTATCGCCGGCGCGCCATGACCGCATCGCTGATCGGGACCGCCGCGATCTTCCTGGTGCTGCTGTTGCAGTTGCGGCGCGCACGCGCGGTGCTGTCGATGATTGCCACCATCGTCTCGACCATCGTGATCACCAGCGGCATCTTGCTGCTTCTCCGCGGCCAGCTTACGGTGTTCAACCTGGTGTCGCTGCTGCTGGTGGTCGGCGTGGCGTCGAACTACACCCTGTTCTTTTCCACCCTGTCGCCGGAGCCCGCCCTGCGGCAGCGCGCCAGCGTGTCAGTGCTGCTGGCCGCCGCCTCCACCTTCATCGGCTTCTCCACCCTGGCATTCTCGTCAACCCCGGTGCTGGCGACGATCGGCCTTACGGTTGCGATCGGCGCCGCGGTTGGACTGGCGACCAGCATGGTGTTTTCGGCCGACAGTCAACCCGCCGCGCCGCCATAGCGCCGGCGCTTTTGGCGCAGGTTCGCGCAGCAAAAGGCCGTTGCCGCTCAGCTATCGAGCCACTTGAGGATCGCCCCCACTAGTCGAGGTCCTTGCTGCACGCGCCCCGGCGTAAGCCCTGCCAAGCACGGCAATCGAGGCGTACGGCCGTGTGCAATCCACTCGCCCAGGCAAAAAACCCCGCAATGCGGAGTTTTTTTCTGCTCAGTCCATTCAACCGCGTTTGCGGCGAATCCGCAACATGCCGGCCAGCGCGAGGCCAACCAGGGCCAGTGGACCCGGCTCGGGAACCGTTCGATTTCGATTCTTCCGAGGGCGAGGTGCAGTTCGTGCCGAAGAACGGCGGGCTGGAGGTGGTTCGGCGCGGCACCAAGAAGGGCCACACCTACCGGCTGCTGTATTCGCACCGCAGGCCGCAGAAACCCTTCGAGCCCTTCCTGGTAACGCTCAACGACGCAAGCGAAGTGTTTCCGGCCTTCAAGCATGAAGGCATCGAGTTCCTCCACATTCTCGAAGGGCGGATCCGCTACCGCCACGGCGGCCAGACCTTCACCCTCGGGCCGGGCGATTCCATCACCTTCGACGGTAACGTACCGCACGGACCGGAAGCCCTCCTGAAGCTGCCGATCGTGATGCTGGCGATGATGGTGTACCCGGGCGTGGCGAAAGTGCATGCCTGACGCTCCTGCTCGCACTTGGGCGGGATTCCCCGCGCGCGAATGTCGAAAAATTTTACAGTCGCTCCCTTCCGGCATTTGCAACAGGCTCACGGGTTTCACGATTCGGTCGAGAAAACAATGACCTATATGACAATGGAATTGCTGGGCACGGTTGATGCTTGATTTCTCCGGACAAATAAGAACACACCGCTAGTTCACCACTGGCGAGGATCTCAGGATGAAAGTTGGTCCTGAACCCTACCTCTCCGATTGATCGCGCTTGTCGCACGGAGGGAATATGTGTTTCTTCAACACCAGTTTTGTTTATGTCAACAGCACGCCATCACCGGCGCCTGGTTCGATTCATACGAAGCGCCACGATTTCATTCGCAAAAATTGGTTCCCCAAGGCGCGTGCAATCGGAGCTGCCTTGCTGGTCATGTCCAGCACGACACTATTAGCGAACACTGGCGGAGGAACCTCGCGTTGCGGGGTCGCCAGGGAAGTTTCATTGGTTCCAGCCGACTTCATCGTCAATCTCACCGACATTGACGGCAACGATCTGGTCGGCCATGGTTACCCCCAACTCCTAACCGGAGTGAGGACATCGGGAGGAGTTTTCGGCCCAGTCACATGGCGCGCCGAAAGTGACTACATTTGTTTTGATGATGTCTACGACGCCCGCAACGACACGATTGCGAGAGTACCCGGCGCGGGTGAACCAGATGGCCCTGGTGTTCCCGGAGGTGGGGGCGGAGGTGGAGGCGGCGGAGGTGGAGGCGGCAATCCCGGCGGCGCGGGAGGCTTTACCCTGTTCAGCAACCTTCGACTTGAGGCTGTCGCCATGGACGACAAGGGGATGTACATCCTGAACAACATTTGGTCGTCCATCTCCGGGCATGTCGGGCCAGATTTTCCCGTGCGGATTCCGGATTTTTACCTGCTTGACGCCAACGGGTTGCTTGTACCGGGAAGCACGCTATTCGGCATCGTAGATTTCAACCTTTTCCTGCACGACACTCCGAATTTCGAACTAGGCGACACGTTTGCATTTGTGAATGGCAGCAATGCGTCGCTGCCTGGACTGACATTGAGCACGACGCCCTTCGAGTTCGACCCACTGAACGGATTCACCTCCGCAGGACCACTCTTTACCGGCAGTGGCTACGCGCTTACAGAGCACGAACTGGTTGCCGTCCCGGAACCGGGCAGCCTCGGATTGCTCGGTATTGCCCTGATATGCCTGCTTCGCGCCGGGGCGCGGCCAACGCATGGCGTTCGAAGCAATAGCCTACCTTTCCGAATTCACATGTTTGGCGGCCACCCGCGCGAAAGCCGAACAAGCAATGGTCTGAAGCTCAATCCTCCAGCCACTTGATGATCGGCGCCCACTGTTCCAGATCCTGCTGCACGCGCCCGGGCGCGATGTCGAACAGCGTCAGGCCGCGCGCCGCCAGTTGCACATAGTTCTGCGTGTTTCGGATATAGCCCAGTACCGGCAGACCCAGGCCATCGAGATAGCGCTGCAATTCGTCGAACGCGCGGGTGCGGGTATCGACCCGCATGCCGACCACGCCGATCAGGGCGTCGCTTTTGCGCACCGCGCGGTCTTCGGCCAGTTGCGCCAGGAAATGCTTGGTGGCGAGAATGTCGAGCATCGAGGCCTGCAGCGGCACGATCACGCGCCGCGCCGGGGTGATCACCTGCTCCAGCAACTTGTCGGAAATGCCGGCCGGGGTGTCGAGCACGATGTGCGAAGCTTCCCTGGGTGGTTTGGCGGCGCGGCCGCGCTCGATCTCCCAGCTCATGATCGGTGCGCATTGCGGCGGACGCAGCTTCAGCCACTCGCGCGCCGACTGCTGCTTATCCACGTCGCCCAGCATCACCGCGCGGCCGCGGGTGGCGTAATAGCCCGCCAGATTGGTGGCCAAGGTCGATTTGCCGACCCCGCCCTTGGGATTCATCACCACGGTCACATTTGCCACGTCTTTACTCCTCCCCCAAGGCGGTAAAATGGCAGTTTAGCAGGGAAGTACCGCGCTCCCAGACGCCTAAAGTCCCGCTCCACAGGAAGCGCACCACCATGATCCGCCTGCAATCCATGAGCCTCTCGCGAGGCGTGAAACCGCTGTTCGAAAACGTCGATGTCACGCTCAATCCGGGCGAGCATGTCGGCCTGATCGGCGCCAACGGTTCCGGCAAGACCACCCTGTTCGCCCTTTTGGAGGGCAGCCTGCATGTCGATGGCGGCAGCGTGGAGGTGCCGGTCAAGTGGCGTATGGCCCATGTGGCGCAGGAAACCCCGGCGCTCGACCGTCCGGCGCTGGAATACGTGATCGACGGCGACGCCACCCTGCGTGCGATCGAAGCCGAACTGGAAGCGCTGGAGGCGCTGGACGCGGCACACGACGACCATGCCCACGGCAACCGCATCGCCGAACTGCATGGGCAATTGGCCGATGCCGACGCCTACACGGTGCGCTCGCGCGCCGAGCAATTGCTGACCGGCCTGGGCTTCACGGCGGCGCAGATGAATGATGCGGTGGCGCATTTTTCCGGCGGCTGGCGCATGCGGCTCAACCTGGCGCAGGCGCTGATGTGCCCCTCGGACCTGCTGCTGCTCGACGAGCCGACCAACCACCTGGACTTGGATGCCATCATCTGGCTGGAAGACTGGTTGAAGCGCTATGCCGGCACGCTGATCATCATCTCGCACGACCGCGACTTTCTCGATGGCGTGGTGAACGTGATCGTGCATATCGACCAGAAGAAAGTGAATCGCTACGGCGGCACCTATTCGCAATTCGAGACCACCCGCGCGATGGCGCTGTCGCTCGATGCAGCCACCTTCGCCAAGCAGCAGCGCGAGCGCGACCACCTGCAATCGTTCATCGACCGCTTCAAGGCCAAGGCATCGAAGGCGAAGCAGGCGCAAAGCCGCATGAAAATGCTGGCCAAGATGGAAGAACTGGCGCCGATCCATGCCTCCTCGCCCTTCTCGTTCGAATTCCGCGATCCGGTTTCCACCCCCAATCCCCTATTGGTGATGGAAGACGGCGTCGCTGGTTACACCCTGGACGACGGCAACAAGAAGCCGATCGTCTCCAACATCAAGTTCTCGTTGACCCAGGGCCAGCGCATCGGCCTTCTGGGCGTGAACGGCGCCGGCAAGTCGACCCTGATCAAGAGCATCGCCGGCGACATCCCCCTGATCGATGGCGTCGCCAATTTCGGCAAAGGCCTGGTGGTCGGCTACTTCGCCCAGCACCAGGTGGAAATGCTGCGCCATGACGAATCGCCGCTGTGGCACATGGTCAAGCTGGCACCGAACACGCGCGAGCAGGAACTGCGCAACTTCCTGGGCGGATTCAATTTCCCGGGCGACATGGTGACGCAATCGATCAAGCCGTTTTCCGGCGGCGAGAAAGCACGCCTGGCCTTGGCGCTGATCGCCTGGCAGCGCCCCAACCTGCTGCTGCTGGACGAACCGACCAACCACCTGGACCTCGAAACGCGCGAGGCACTGACAGTGGCGCTGGCGCAATTCGAAGGCACGCTGGTGCTGGTGTCGCATGACCGCCACCTGCTGCGCGCCACCACCGAGGAATTCATGATCGTGGCCGAAGGCGGCTTGCGGCCCTTCGATGGTGACCTGGACGACTATCGCGACTGGCTGTTCAAGACGCGCCTGGGCAAGGTGGAAGCCAAGCCGGTCGAGGTCAAGGCCGCGGCGCCGGTGGCGCCCAAGCCGGCCGCCGTAGCTGCCAGTGCGCCAGTCTCAGGGGCCGCGCGCCAGGAACAAAAACGCGCCGACGCGCAGGAGCGCCAGCGCCGCGCAAACCAGGCCAAGCCGCTGGAAACCCGCATCAAGCGCCTGGAAGAACAGATGGCCAAACTCAACGCCAAGAAGGCCGCGGTCGACGCGCGCCTGGCCGGCAGCGAGATTTATGAAGAGGCCAAGAAGGAAGAGCTGAAAAGCGTGATGCTTGACCAGGCCTACCTGGCGAAGGAATTGGCGCAGATCGAGGCCGAGTGGCTGGAGAAGCAGTCGGAGCTTGAGGCGATGTCCACCGCGTGAGAGCGGTCGTGGCGCTGTAGAGTGCGCTCTTATCCGTTATTTTTGTGGTGTCGCAAAAAAACGGATAAATGTCCGGCGTCTGGCGCGGATGGCGCTCGTTTAAACGTTTGTCACCCTCGCGTGAGCGTGGTGTCCAGTGCATTGCCACGCACAAAAACCTGGGTTGCCGCCCCGTCTGGAATGACCCGACTTTTGCATTGCCTGTGGTTTACCCGGTCAAGCGCTATTCCGCTTAGCGCGGATGCATTGCCAGCCACTGGATGGGCGTGTACGCCCGCACCGGACTGTGCGCAAAATCGCGCAGGTTGCGGCTGATGATCGCTTCCGCACCGGCATGCAGGGCCGCTTCCGCCAACACCGCGTCCTCAAAATCGGGCGCCTTGCTTTTCAGCGCGCCGTCCAGCACCGCGCGATTGACTGGCGCCACCTCGAACAACGTAAGGAGTTGCCGGATCTGCCTGGCAGCCTGTGGCTTGCCCACTGTCTTGGCGGCCAGATAGGCCAGCGTGGTGATGGTGGTCGCACACAAGAGCCCGCTGATGGCATTGGCCTCCACCATTTCGAACACCGCCTGTGATTCATCGACGAAGCCGGCGCGCGCCTGCAGCACATCGAGCACCACATTGGTGTCGAGCAGCACCCTCACAGGTATTTTTTCTCCAGGTGGGCGCGGTAGTCGTCACGGTCGGGCAGCACCGCTTTCGCCCGCTTGCCTTGTGCGGCAGGTGCAAGCACCCCGCGCAATTCGGCGGTGATCGGCCCGGCCGGCCGGCGAACCGCCGCCGGCTTATGCGAGCTGCTTTGCGCCGCGGCAGGCGCGAGGTGGGCAAAGTAATCCGCCACCAGTTGTGAAAGCGAGCGGTCCTGCAGGCTGGCGTAGGTTTTGGCGCGCGCTATCAACTGCGCATCGAGCCTGAGCGTGAGCTTGGTGGGGCTGGACATGATGGCAACCTCCGAGATGACGTATATGTTGCGACCTATTGTACGTCAAACACAATCCTGGCTCGATAGATGTGGCGACCCGGCAAACTTGGTAACCTCGCCCCATGAAATTCCTCATCATCGACGACCACCCGATGCTGCGCCAGGGGGTAGCGGCGGTGCTGCGCGACCTCGAGCCCGGCGTGACGGTGCTGGAAGCGCCCGACGGCACCACCGGCCTGGCGTTGGCAGCAGCGCATGCCGATCTCGACGCGGTGCTGCTGGACCTGCAGCTGACCGGGCTCTCCGGCATGGACACGCTCGCGCGCCTGGCCGCCGCGCACGCTGACCTGCCGGTCATGATGCTCTCGGCCTCGGAGGACCCGGCCGCCGTGCGCGCGGCGCTCGCCGCCGGCGCGCGCGGCTACTGCCCGAAGTCCGCCAGCCACGCCACCATGCAGGCGGCGGTGCGCCTGGTGCTGGCCGGCGAGATCTACGTGCCACCGCTGATGGCCGGGGCGGCGCCGACCGCCCCGCGCAGCGACGCCGGCCTGACCGCGCGCCAGCGCGAAGTGCTGCGCCTGGTCTGCGACGGCCAACCGAACAAGCAGATCGCGCATACGCTCGGCATGCAGGAAAAGACTGTCAAGACCCACGTCACGGCGATCTTCCGCGCGCTCAAGGTGATCAACCGCGCGCAGGCCGTGATCGCCGCGCGCA
>JANPGJ010000646.1:0-3360 GCA_031423955.1 Burkholderiales bacterium | reverse complement strand
CTGATACCCGGCGCGCTGGCGCAGGCGGACTATCCGTCAAAGCCGATCCGCTGGCTGATTCCGTTCACTCCGGGCGGCGGCACCGATTTCGTCTCGCGCACTGTCGGCACCAAGCTCGCCGAGACGACCAAATGGCAGATCGTTCTTGAAAACATGCCCGGCGCCGGCGGCAACCTCGCCATCGCGGCCGCGGCCAAGGCGGCGCCGGATGGTTACACCATTGTCATGGGCCAGACCGACAACGTGATGCTGGGGCCGTGGCTGTACCCCAACGTGGGTTATGACACGGTCAAGAGCTTCGCGCCGATCGTGCAGGTCTCGATTGCGCCGCTGGCCATCGTGAGCAATGCAACGGCGGCATCCGGGCAAACGCGCTTGGCGAACACGGCCGACATGCTCAATCGCGGCAAGACCGCCGCAGGCCTGTCCTGGGCCACCGCGGGCAATGGTTCCGCTGGCCACCTGTTCGGCGAACTGATCAAGGGCGTCACCGGAATCAAGGTCTTGCAGGTGCCTTACAAGGGCGCCGCGCCGGCGCTAGCCGACGTGATGGGCGGCTCAGTCGACGTGGCCATCATGTCGGTGCCTTCGGTGCTGGGCCTGGTCAAGGGCGGCAAGCTGACGCCGCTGGCGGTCACCACGGGCAAGCGCTCGCACATGCTGCCCGACACCCCGACCCTGGATGAAGCGGGCATCAAGGGTGTCGAGGCCGGCATCTGGCTGGGCCTGTTCGCGCCGGTTGGCACGCCGCCGGCAATCGTGGCGCGCCTCAATGCCGAGATCAACAAGGTGCTGGCGATGCCTGAGGTGCGCGAGAAGATTTCCGCCGGCGGCGCCGCGGCGGTGGGCGGCAGCACCGAGGAGTTTGCCGCCTTCGTGCGTGCCGACTACGCCAAGTGGGGCTGAATCGCAAAAGAAGCCAACATCAAGATCGAGTGAGGCGCAAGCCCGATGCAACTTGAAGGCATTCGCGTGGTCGACCTGACACGCATTCTCTCCGGTCCGTTCTGTTCGATGTTCCTGGCCGACATGGGCGCGGAGGTGATCAAGATCGAGGAGCCAGGCGAGGGCGACCCGGTCAGGCAGCAGGGCGCGGCGGTCAACGGTTATTCGCTGTATTTCGCCACCTTCAATCGCAACAAGCGTTCGCTCACGCTCGACCTGAGGAGCGAAGATGGCAAGGAAATCCTGCGCCAGCTGATTCGCCGCGCCGACGTGGTGGTCAACAATTTCCGCCCCGGCGTGATGGACAAGATGGGCTTCGGGCGCGCCGCGCTCAAGTTGCTCAAGCCCGACATCATCAGTTGCCACGTCACCGGTTTCGGCCTTGACGGGCCGTACGCCGGCCGACCTTCGTTCGACTTCATCGCGCAGGCGATGAGCGGCTTCATGAGCGTCAATGGTGACGATGGCGGGCCGCCAATGCGCGCCGCACCGCCGATCTCCGACCTGGTGGCGGGCTCGCAGGCAGCGATGGGAATCCTGGCCGCCCTGGTGCGCCGCCATCGCACCGGACAAGGCGAGGAGGTGAGCACCGCGCTCACCGACAGCATGACCAGCATGCTGGCATTCCTGGCGACCAATTATTTCGCCACCGGCCAGCAGCCCTTGCGCACCGGCAACGACCACGCGCTGGCATCGCCCTACGGCCTGTTCGAGGCGACCGACGGTCAGGTGGCGATCGCACCGTCGAACGACACGTTCTATTTCAAGCTGCTGGAGGCGCTGGACCTCGCGGACCTCAAAAGTCATCCGGACTTCCGGAGCAACGAAGCGCGTTTCGAACATCGGGTGGCGATCAACGCGCAAATCAATGCGCGCACCCGCACCCGCAGCGTCGAGCACTGGATCGAACTGCTCAACCGTGTCGGCGTGCCGTGCGGGCGGGTCCTCGATCTGCGCCAGGTATTCGACGATCCGCAGACCCGGCACCAGCAGATGCGCATCACCATCGACCATCCGCGGCATGGCAAGCTTGATGTGCTGGGCTTTCCGATCAAGTTCAGCGACGACCCCTGCCGCATGCATCTGCCACCGCCGCTGTTGGGCGCGGACACCGACGCGATCCTTGCCGAGCTGGGGATTGACAGCGATAGCGTCGCCGATTTGCGTACCCGCGGCGTGATCTGATTCGAAGGGTCGAGAGGCTCCTTCAATGCCCTGAAATCAAGCGGATGGAGCTTTTATTAGCTCGAATTTGAACGCTATAATTAGGGCCTATATTCGTTGACTGCGGTCCATAAAATGCAAACCCTTTATACCGATCTTACTGTAAGCATGTCGGACTTCAAGAAGAATCCGGCCAAGGTTCTGCGTGACGCCGGTGCCCAACCGGTCGCCGTACTCAGCCACAACAAGGCGGCGTTCTACATGGTTGAACCCGGTTTGTTCGAAGCCATGCTCGAAGACCTGGCGGATGCCCGGCTGCTTCCCCTGTTGAAACGGCGCGTCGCGAGCGCGGAACGCGGCGAGATCACCGAGGTGGATATTGACACCGTCTGAGAAGCGGGCCGTACCGAAATACCGTCTGGCGTTTGTCAACGATGCGCTCAAGGAATGGAATGCCCTGGATGGCGCGGTCAAAGAACCTCTGCGCAAGCTCCTGCGAAAGCGGCTCGATCAACCGCGCACACCGGGCGCGGAACTTGGCGGCGAACTGCGCGGCTGTTACAAGATAAAGTTGCGCAGGCAGGGCTATCGTCTGGTGTATCGCGTGGTCGACGACGTTTTGCTGGTATTGGTGCTGGCGGTCGACAAGCGCGAGGGTTCCGTGGTCTACGCGTCGGCTGAAAAGCGCATACGCCAACCGCCGATGGCGTCCGAACCTGTATCACCCAGGCCTTCGCCGGTTGCGCCAGCGGCCCGCATCAAGAAGTAGATCAAATCCCTGAAAGGATATTCATGCAATCGACAGCCAACCCCGCCAGCGACCGTTTCGTGCTGGTCACCGAAGTCGGCCCCCGCGACGGTTTCCAGTCGGAGAAGGAATTCATTCCCACCGAAGTCAAGGCCGAACTGATCAACGCCCTGATCGACGCCGGCGTCACCAGCTTCGAAGCCACCTCCTTCGTCTCGCCGCGCGCCGTGCCGCAACTGGCCGACGCCTCCAAGGTAATGGAGCTGATCCGCCGCAAACCGGGCGTGCGCCTCACCGGCCTGGTGCCCAATGCGCGCGGCGCCGAGCGCGCGGCGGCCGCCAAGGTCGACATGATGGCCTGCTTCGTCTCGGCTTCCGAGACCCACACGCAGGCCAATCTGAATAAATCGATCGATGCGGCGCTGGTGGATTTCGCCGAGTTTGCACCGATTGCCAATCAATACAACATCGCCCTGCGCGGCGCGATCGCCACTGCCTTCGGC
>JANPGJ010000645.1:0-2917 GCA_031423955.1 Burkholderiales bacterium | reverse complement strand
CCACCGCCGAATTGAGGCGCGCAACCACCTCGCGCGGCGTGCCGGCCGGCGCGAAAAAGCCGTACCAGGCGCCGATATCCATCTCCTTGGCGCCCACCTCGATGAAGGTCGGCACCTCGGGCAACAAGGGCGAGCGCTTGTCGCCGGAAATCGCCAGCACCTTGACGCGCCCGGACTTGATGAAGCCCTGTACGGTGGGTATCGCCGGGAAGGTGAATACCACCTGGCCGCCGATCACATCGGCCACCGCCGGCGCCGAACCCTTGTAGGGCACATGCACGATGTCGGTGGCGTACAGCTTCTTGTACATCTCGCCCATCAGATGGGCCTGGCTGCCGACCCCATAGGAACCGTAGCTGATGGTGCCCGACTTCGATCTGGTCCACGCCACCAGTTCGGCGAAGTTGTTGACCGGCAGGCTGGCTGCCACCACCAGCGCCAGGTTCAGGTAGGCCACGGTGGCGACCGGCACGAAGTCGCGCGCCATGTTGTAGGGCAGGCTGGCGAACAACGCCGGGTTGAGCACGAAGGTCGCATCGTTGGTGAACATCAGCGTGTAGCCATCGGCCGGCGCCTTGGCGACCGCCTCGGCGCCGATGCCGGTGTTGGCCCCGGGCCGGTTGTCCACCAGCACCTGCTGGCCGAGGATCTCGCCCAGACGCTGCGCCGCCACCCGCCCCATGATGTCGGTTGCGCCGCCGGGAGCGTACGGCACGACAACGCGGATCGGCTTGGCCGGAAAGGCCTGTGCCAGTGCCTGACCGACAGGCGCCGCCAGCAATGCTGCGACGATCACCAGGTTTCTACAGACTCGAATCATTGCCGGCTCTCCGCTTGAAATTTCCCGGGCATCAGGCGCCGCGGCCGTACTGCAGTGGTCGCCATGATCAATGGATCGGCACGCCTTCGATGGTGATGCGATGCATCAGGCGACGCTCGCCGTGATAGTCATTGATCGCCAGGTGCCAGGTCGCGCGATTGTCCCAGAAGGCGATCGAGCCGGCCTGCCACGAGAACCGGGTCTGGAATTCCGGCCTCGATGCGTGCTGGTAGAGGTAGCCGAGCAATGGCTGGCTCTCGGCCGCGGTCCAGCCATCGAAATGGGTGGTGAAGCCGGGATTGACATACAGCAGCTTGCGGCCGGTTTGCGGATGGCGGATCACCACCGGGTGGATCGCTTCCTGGGTGGCGGCTTCCGCATTGCCCAGGCGATCGCCGGAATTCTTGCGGTACACGGCCTCGGCGCCGAACACGTGGCGGCTGGAATGCACCGCCCGCATGCCTTCAAGGGTTTGCTTGAGACCGTCCGACAAGGCATCGAAGGCCAGCCCCATGCTGGCGAACATCGTGTCGCCGCCCTTGGGCGGCACTTCGCGCGCCAGCAGAATCGAGCCCAGTGCGGGGATTTCATCGTAGCTGTGGTCGGTATGCCAGGCGCCGCCGATGTTGGTCTTCTGCTCCGGCTCCTTGCGGACCTCGGCGATTTGCGGATAGCCCGGCACCGCCTTGAAAAAACGATTGATGTTGATCACCCCGATGCGGCTGGCAAACGCGATATGCTGTTCGGGCGTGATGTCCTGGTCGCGCAGGAAAATCACGCCGTGCTCGTCAAAGGCCGCGCGGATCACGGCCATGGTGTCGTCCACCAATGGCTGCGCCAGATCGACGCCGACGATTTCCGCTCCCACCGCGCCGGACATCGGCCGTACTTCAATTCGCGCATCGTTCATCGTGACTCCTCGTTTGTTGTTGATCGCGCCGGTCGAAGCGCTGCCGCAAGCATAGCGCGACCCGTCTTGCGCGCAAGTGCCGGTCTGGTGCGGCCGGCGGCCACGCGCCCCTCATGGTGTCGCCAGCGCGCCGCCGCGCGCCGGCATCGGCAGGCGCAGCGCGAGCAGCGCACCGGCCACGTTGATGCAGGCGGCGATCATCACCACCGCGACATAGCCCTGGGTGCGATCGAACAGCCAACCCGCCAGTACCGGCAGGGAGATCGCGGCGATGCACCAGGCGATATACATGCGGCTGGCGATCTGGCCGAACAGGTTGCGATGCCAGTAGCGCGGAATCACACCGGCGGTGAGACCGGAGATCAGGCCATAGCCCATGCCGATCATCGCCAAACCGAGCACCGACACCAGCGGCCCGGGCCAGACCGTGAGGATCACCGCTCCGGTCAGCGACCAGAGGTGCGCCGCACAGGCCACCTGCGGTGCGGCGAAGCGGTCGACCAGCGCACCACCGCCGACCCGCATCGCCGCGATCGCGCCGGTGATCAGGGTGGTGGCGCCCAGGGCGAGCGCGGTTTTTCCGCCATAGGCCTGCACGATGCCGGCGGCCTGGCTCAACACCGTGAGGCCGGCCGCGGCCGCCAGGAAGAACACCGTGAACAGGCACCAGAATACGCCCCGCTCGCCCGGCGCGGCACTGGCCACCGGCGCCACCGGGTCATGCATGCGGATGCCGGTGCTGCGCAGCAGTAGCGCGGCGATCACGCTGCCTGCCATCACCGTGACCGCCAGTCCGGCCAGGGTCGCGCGCAAACCATGCGCCTGGATCGCCCAGCCAAACACCGGCGCCCCGATCATTGCGCCGAGCGGATACAGACTGACCAGGTAGCCGTTGACCAGGCCGCTGGTGGTCGGCGCCGCCTGGTTGACGGCCTGCTGCATCACGATGAAGCAAATGCCGCCGCCAATCCCGAACAGCACTCCATAGCCGAGTGCAAGCTGCGCAAACCCGTCGGCACGCGCCGCGAGCAGCAATCCGGCCGCGCTGCAGACACCGCAAAGCAGCACCAGGAGCACCGGCGACAGCGATCGATAGAGCCTGGGCGCCAAATTCATGCCGGTGGTCAGGCTGATGGTTGCGAGCGCGAACACCAGCGTCATCTCGGCGCGGCTGATCGCGAGCAAGG
>JANPGJ010000644.1:0-2671 GCA_031423955.1 Burkholderiales bacterium | reverse complement strand
TCGAGATTCATGGTGTGGCCGCAATTGGGCAGGATCGCCAGCGCGGCCGACGGGATCACCTGCTTGAGCATCAGGCCGGGCTGCAGGCAGGGCCAGTCTTCGTCGCCGTTGAGGATCAGGGTTGGCACCGTCAGGGTTTTCAGTGCTTCGGTCATGCTGTAGAGCGAAGGCCGTTCGCGCTGCACCCCAAGCTGGGTATTGGCCGAGCCGAGCGCCGAATGCGCGATCAATTGCGCCTTGAACTCGGCGAAGCCGCGCGGGTCCGATTTCTGGAACGGCAGGCGGGTCGGGCCGACAGCATACTTTTCGCCGAACACCTGCATGCCCTCATTGAGCAGCATCGCGGCGCAGGCATCGGCTTCCTCGCGAAAGCGGTCGCGCTGCGCGAGTTCAGCGCCATATCCGCAGCCAGCGACGCACAGTGACAAGGCGCGGCCGGGATGCTGCAAACCGAAATGCAGGGTGGCGAAACCGCCCATCGAGAGGCCCACGATATGGGCACGATCGATGCCGGCATGATCCATCACTGCCAGGATGTCGGCCACCGCTCGCATTTGCGAGTAGGACGATGCGTGAGGCGGCACCGCCGACGGCGGATAGCCGCGTGCGTTGAACGTGACGGTGCGATAGTGCCTGGCGAAATGGCGCACCTGCGGTTCCCAGCTACGCATGTCGCCGGCGAATTCGTGAACGAATACGATCGGCACTCCCGACCCGGTGATTTCGTAGAACAGATCGACTCCGTCATCGGTACGTGCAATGGTCATTCCGGTTCTCCTGTCAAGTTTTGCTGCGCTGCCGCCGCTGGCGGCACGCAAGGCCGCGAAGTGTAGCCGGGCCGGGCGCCACTCGCGGGTGCGGACAGCGGCGATGCTGCACTGTCGTCGGCGGCGTGACGATCAAACAATATCACCAGGGCCATCAATCGAAGCTCAGTCGCGCTTTCTTGATCACCGCGCCCCAGCGTTGATAGTCCTCGCGCATGAAGGCGGTGAATTGCTCCGGCGTGCCGCCGGCCGGCTGCGTGCCCTGATCGGCGAAGCGCTGGCGCAGGTCCGGCGCATCGAGCACCTTGCGCAGTTCGGCATTGAGGCGGTTGACAACTGCCGGTGGCGTGCCGGCCGGCGCCTGCAAGCCGTACCAGATCAGGATTTCCATGCCCTTGACGCCGCGCTCGGCGAAGGTGGGCACTTCCGGCAGCAGCGCGTTGCGTTGTGCGCTGGCGGCGGCGAGCGCGCGCAACTTGCCCGACTGGATATGCGGCAACAGCGACGGCGCGGCATCGAACATCGCCTGCACCTGGCCGCCGGCTACGTCCAGCACCGCCGGGCCACTGCCCTTGTAGGGTACGTGCAGGATGTCGATCTCGGTGGTGACCTTGAACAGTTCACCCGCCAGATGCGGCGCGCCGCCGCTGCCGGAAGATGCAAAGCTCATTTTCCCCGGGCGCGACTTGGCCAGAGCGATGAATTCATCGACCGACTTCGCCGGCAGCGCCGCATTGACAGTCATGATCATCGGCAGGGTGGCCAACAGCGTGACCGGCGCGAAGTCGGTGAACGAGTCATACGGCAACTTCGGAAACAGATAGGGGCCGATGCCGTGGGTGGTGATCGAATTCTGCAGCAGCGTGTAGCCATCGGCCGGCGCCTTGGCGACCAAGGCCGCGGCGATGGTGCCGCTGGCGCCGCCGCGGTTTTCGACCACCACTGATACGCCGAGCGACTGCGACAGTTTGGCGCCCACAGTGCGGGCGATGAAGTCGGCGGCGCCGCCCGGCGGCACGGTGACGTAGATGTGGATCGGCTTGCTTGGAAACACACCGACAGCAGCGGCGCCCTGCGCCCAGCAGTTGCCGGCAGCCAGAAGCAGTAGGCAGGTCGATAGAAATCTCATGGCAAACCCTCGGGTAAGTGGTGCGAATTATGCAAGACAAACTGCGCCAGGCGGCATCGCGGTCGCGCAATTGAATCAGCGCCGCGGTGAGTTAAAGTCAACCCACAGGACGGCGTATCGCAACGTGCAAAACACGGACCAGTTTGGGAAGTGCCGGAAAACATGGGCGAAACCGCCGCGTAGACCAGAGATTGGCTCGTTCCTGAATCGGCTCGCGCTTTTGTGCACACGCCCGCAACGTTTGGCTTTCCGGAGCATCCTCGATCATGCAGGTCAGACTTGCCGAGAATTTTCGCGCCCTGTTCTACGCACCCTTTTACGCCACCCAGGCGCTCGGCTTCTATCAGCGCGAAGGCGTGGAACTGGTGTTCTCCGACAGCGCCGCGCCGGGAGATGCAATCGCCGCACTGGTCAAAGGCGAGCTTGATCTGACCTGGGCCGGCCCGATGCGCGTGATCCGCGACCGTGCCGAAAATCCGCTGAGCGGCACCTCGCTGGTGTGCTTTTGCGAGGTTGTGCGCCGCGATCCCTTCTACCTGGTAGGCCGTGCCGGCCTGGATGATTTTCGCCTGGCCGACCTCACCACCTTGCGGCTCGGGTCGGTCAGTGAAGTGGTGACGCCCTGGCTGTGCCTGCAGCAGGATCTGCGCGATGCCAGCGTCGATCCGCATCAGGTGATGCGCGTCACCGACCGGCCGATGGCCGGCAATCTGGCGGCGCTGATGCGCGGCGAGCTTGATGTCGCGCAGTTGTTCGAGCCCTACGTTTCGCAGGC
>JANPGJ010000643.1:0-72522 GCA_031423955.1 Burkholderiales bacterium | reverse complement strand
TTTTTGCGTTGTTTTTTCTTTTTTTTTCTTTTTTTCTTTCTTGCTTTTTTTGCTTTTTCCTTTGTTTTTCCATCTGCTTTTTATTTGCTTTTTGCGTGTGACGAGATTGTTCTATGGCCAAGCGCGACTATTACGAAGTCCTCGGTGTCAACAGAGGTGCCGAGGAAGACGAGATCAAGAAGGCTTATCGCAAGCTTGCGATGAAGCATCACCCCGACCGCAACCAGGGAGATGGTGCCAAGGCTTCTGAAGAGAAGTTCAAGGAGGTCAAGGAAGCCTACGAAATCCTGACCGATGCCAACAAGCGTGCCGCCTATGATCGCTTCGGCCATGCCGGTGTTGATCCCTCCGCTGGCGGCGCGGGCGGTCAGGGTTTCGGTGGCTTTTCGGACGCCTTCGGCGACATTTTCGAAGGCATCTTTGGTGGCGGTGGCGGCCGCGGTCGCGGCGGCTCGAACGTGTATCGCGGCTCCGACCTGCGCTACAACCTTGAAATCACCCTGGAGCAGGCGGCGCGCGGCTACGAAACCAAGATCCGTATCCCGGCCATCGAGGCATGCGAAACCTGCCATGGCAGCGGCGCCAAACCGGGGACTACGCCAAAGGCCTGCGGCACCTGCGGCGGCAACGGCCAGGTGCGGGTTCAGCAGGGATTCTTCTCGATCCAGCAGACTTGCCCGAAGTGTCACGGCAGCGGCAAGATCGTCAGCGATCCCTGCAAGCCCTGCGACGGTGTCGGCCGCGTCAAGCGGCAGAAAACCCTGGCGATCAAGATTCCTTCAGGCGTGGATGAGGGCGACCGCATTCGCCTGACCGGCGAAGGTGAACCCGGTGTCAATGGCGGCCCGCCGGGCGACCTGTATGTGCAGATGTCGATCAAGGCGCACGCCGTGTTCCAGCGCGAGGCCGACGATCTGCATTGCGAAATGCCGGTCAGCTTCGCCACCGCGGCGCTCGGCGGCTCGGTCGAAATCCCGACCCTTGATGGCGCCGCCGAGATCAAGGTTCCGCCTGAAACCCAGAGCGGACGCACCTTCCGCCTGCGCGGCAAAGGCATCAAGGGGGTGCGCTCAAGCCATCCCGGCGACCTCTATTGCCATGTGGTGATCGAAACCCCGGTCAACCTCACCGCGCGCCAGAAGGAACTGCTGCGCGAATTCGACGACATCAACAAGAACGATGCCGGCACCCATAATCCGCGCGAAAAATCATTCATGGACCGGATGAAGGATTTCTTCACCAGTTGACGCTTGCGCCGGCGCCGCCCGGCGCAAGGGGCATCGCCGGGGACAACAGCGGCAGGCTCACGGGCGGGATCGCCGGGCGCCCGCCGCGGCCGCGCGTTCTGCAACCGCCGGCGGTCAGGCAGCGTTTGGCTGTACCTTGCGAATCAGCGTCGGTCCGATCCGCGCTTCTATATCGTCGCGCAGCGTACGGCGAAAACCGAGCATGAAGACCACCTCGGCCAGGACGAACAGCGGCCCGATCAAAAGACCCAGGATATCGTCGACAAATGCCGGCTTCCGCCCTTCGTAGTAATGGCCGATGAACTGGATGATCCAGCCGACCACGAAAGCACCGACACCGACGCCGAGCCAGATCGCCGTGCTCATCGCGGCCACCTCCATCGCGCCCCACAGCATCGCCGCGATGATGGCGACCAGCAAGCCGCCCAACGCGACATCGAGCAGCAGGTAGTAAATGCCGGTCACGACCAACGCGACCAGCGCCGGCGTCACTGTCAGGCCGGCGACCATGAATCCGGGTCGCGCCAGCAGCACAACGACCGCGAATACGATCATCGGCACGCCGATCAAATGGGTGGCGATGTTGCGCCGGTCGCGGTGATAGGCGCCGTAGCCGGCAAGCTGATCAAGTACGGTTTTCATCACGAGGCTCCTGCCAGCGCTGCGCCTAAAGCGTGCCGGGAGTAGTGCTTTGCGGGCAGCGCGAGCACGCATCATGACTTGATTGGATGTTTCGCGCCAGACGCACTGCACAACAATGGTCTGGAAATATCTGGAATCCGCACAAGCCCGGCGAACACGACTTCTCGAAGCAAGAGTATCGTCGATTCAACGACCAGCGAGACAGGCCTTCCGCGCTGCGCGCAGGTTCCGTCCTTCGGTTGCGAAAACCGGGCCCTGACAATTCGACGCCGGACGATGCCGGCAGGCCGCGCCCGAATTCATTCGATCCTGGGGCCAACCGCTATCTTCAGTCGGCCATCAGGCGACCGAGATTTGCAAGACCGAGAATTTCGCGTACCGCACCGACGGAATTGCACACCCGCACGCGCTTGCGCACGGCTTCGACCTCGTCGCGCATGATGAGCAACATGCCCAGCGCAGCACTGTCGATATGCGTGACCCGCGAAAAATCCAGATCGACTTCGCGCACCGAGGGCGCGGCAAGGACTTCGGCACGCACGCGCTTGAAGCGAAGTCGACTCGAAAAGTCGAAGCGCCCCGCCATTTCAACCGTGACCTGCTCGCCCTGTTGTACGACGGTGATGTGCATGCAAGCAGCCCCTGCGGATTTTGTTGGATGCCGTTCCGGAAGGCGCTCGGGCTTGCAACTGCCACAGCAGCGCTCGTCAGCGACCTCGATCCGTGGTGGGAGTATCACCCCGCAGGCGTCGCCGCGATCGGCCGATCTGGGACTGAATACCTTCCCAGTTCCGGCGTCGCTTGCTCAGTCCCCGGTACCGGCTGGACACCCCAAAGTGCACTTCGGCCCGCCATCTGCCGCCACCCGGACGTCCATCGGGACCGCTCGCCGGGATCCCTTCATAGGCGCTACGCGCGCCGCCAGGTGGTCACGCCGCCCGGCTTGTCCTCAAGCACAACGCCCTGGGCGAGAAGTTGGGCGCGGATCGCGTCGGAGCGCGCGAAATCGCGCGCCTTCTTGGCGTCCGACCGCTCCTTGATCAGAAGCTCGATCGCGTCGCCGGCAAGGGCACCGCCGACCGCGTCACCCTGCAGGAAAAGGCGGGGATCGCGCGCAAGCAGGCCAAGTATGCCGCCCAGCGCCTTCAGTTGTGCGGCCTGGTTTGCATCGCCACCGCGATTGACTTCGGCCGCCAGGTCGAACAACGCGGCCAGCGCGACTGGTGTATTGAAATCGTCGTTCATCGCATCGGCGAAGCGCGCAGCATAAGGCGACTGCCAATCGATCGCTGCCGCCGCCTGCGGCGGCAGCGACTTGAGCGCCGTATAGAGGCGGGTCAGCGCGCCGCGGGCGTCGTCCAGATGGCTGTCGGAGTAATTGAGCGGGCTGCGATAGTGCGCGCGCAAAATGAAAAACCGCACGACCTCGGCATCGTATTGCTCAAGCACTTCGCGAATGGTGAAAAAATTGCCAAGCGATTTCGACATTTTTTCATTGTCGACCCGCACAAAACCATTGTGCATCCAGGTGTTGACGAACTTGTGGCCATGTGCGCCCTCGCTTTGCGCGATCTCGTTCTCGTGATGCGGAAACTGCAGGTCGGCGCCGCCGCCATGAATGTCGAATTGCTCGCCAAGCAAAGCGGCCGACATCGCCGAGCACTCGATGTGCCAGCCGGGCCGGCCGCTGCCCCAGGCTGAGGCCCAGCGCGTGTCAGGCGGCTCGTCTTCCTTGGCGCGCTTCCAGAGCACGAAGTCAAGTGGGTCGCGCTTGGTTGAATTGACCTCGACCCGCTCGCCGGCGCGCAGGTCGTCGAGCGATTTGCCGGACAACGCGCCGTAGCTGGCAAAATCGCGCACCGAAAAATTGACATCGCCATCGGCGGCCTGGTAGGCCAGGCCGCGACTTTCGAGTTTGCCGATCATGGACAGCATCTGCGGTACGTAGGCCGTCGCGCGCGGCTCGAAATCTGGCTGTTGCACGCCGAGCGCGGCGGCGTCTTCGTCCATCAGCTTGATGAAACGCCCGGTCAACTGCGAGATCGATTCACCGTTCTCGACTGCCCGGCGAATGATCTTGTCGTCGATGTCGGTGATGTTGCGCACGTAGTTGACCAGATAGCCGGACGCACGCAACCATCGTTGCACAACGTCGAACACCACCATCACGCGGGCATGACCGATATGACAGCGATCGTAGACCGTCATGCCGCACACGTACATCCCGACCCGGCCGGCGACAATCGGTACGAACTGCTCTTTCCTGCGGGTCAGTGTGTTGTAAATCGCGAGCATCGGAGGGCTGGAGATGGGGAAGTTGTTGGTCGCATGCCGCTGGCCGGGGCCATTGCTTCATCGACAACGGTGTCGTGGTGCGCCGTCTCGATGTCGATGAACTTCAAACCCGGCGTCGACCTCAAAAAGGCCGGCCGCGGCCGGCATGACATGCCGAACCACGGCGGGCGAATCCGGCATATCGGCCTGCGATAATCGGGAGCGAAGCGCCGAAGTTAGGTAAAATCATGAACTTGGGTTCGGCAGGTCGCGCTGCGGGAAAAGATGGGCGCACGCTGCGTGCATGGATTGACATCGAAAATCGAGTATAGCAGATGACTTTTTCCCTCTTTTCGCCTCTGTATCGCGGCCTTCTGGTGCTGCTCGTTGCAGCTTGTGCGACGTCGGCGACAGCTGATGAAATCGCCGACATCGGCAAGTTGCTCAAGGGTGGCCAACTCGAGCAGGCCTCGCAAAAGGTCGACGCGTATCTCGCGACCAAGCCACGCGACGCCCAGGGGCAGTTTCTCAAGGGGCTGATCCTCACCGAGCAGAACAAGACCGCCGAGGCGATCACCGCATTCACCAAACTGACCGAGTTGTACCCGGAATTGCCCGAGCCCTACAACAATCTCGCGGTGTTGTATGCGGGCCAGGGCCAGTATGAGCGCGCACGCCAGGCACTCGAAATGGCAATCCGCACCCATCCCTCGTACGCCACCGCGCACGAGAACCTGGGCGATGTCTACGCCAAGCTGGCAAGCCAGGCCTATGACAAGGCGCTGCAACTGGACTCCAACAATCCGACCGCGCAAACCAAGTTGGCCCTGGTGCGCGACCTGATCGGCAGTGGCACCCGTCGGCCACAGGTCGCCCAGGCAGCTGCCAAACCCGCCGCAACCGCGCCCGTGCCGGCGGCGCCAGCACCGCCTGCCGCAGCCGTCCCCGCAAAGGCGGCCCCTGCGCCGACGCCTGCGGCGCCCGCCGCGCCCCCGGTCGCCGCAACACCGAAGGAGCCGCCGCGCGCCGCCAACGACGACGCCGAAGTGCTGGCGGCGGTCAATGCATGGGCAGCCGCCTGGGCGCGTCAGGATTCGGCGGCCTATCTGGCTGCCTACGGCCGCGACTTCAAATTACCGCGCGGCGAATCATCGCGGCAGAAGTGGGAAGCCAGTCGCAAGCAGCGGATCGCGGCGCCGAAGAAGATCGAGGTCAAAGTCGAGAACCCGAGCGTCGCATATGGCGAGGGTGGCGTGGCGACGGTCAAGTTTCGCCAGAACTACAAATCCAACATCGTCTCGGCCAACAGCGCCAAGACCCTGGTGCTGGTCAAGACCGGCGGCAAGTGGCAGATCCGCGAAGAACGCAGCGGCAGTTGATGGCTTTGGTAACGATCAGTCTGGCCCGCGCGATCGCGCGCGGCATGCTCGCAAGCTGCTTGTCCCTGTCAACGGCGGCGGCCCTGGCGCAGGCGCCGAAACAACCGGCGGAGGATGTCGAAACCGCACTGGTCGCAATCTTCAAGTCGATCGAGGCGAAGCGCCTCGGTGAGGCACTGGCCCGCACCGAGGCGCTGATCGCGGCACGTCCGAACTATCGGCTGGCCTATCTGATCAAGGGCGATCTGTTGCGCGCCCGCGCCCATCCGATCGCCACCATGGGGGCGGCGCCAAACGCGCCGCCGGAGCGGGTGCGCGAGCTGCGTGAAGAGGCGCTGGTGCGCCTGGCGGCCTACCGCCAGAAGCCACCCAAGGATTCGATCCCGCGCTACTTGCTGCAATTGCGGCCGGACCAGAAGAACGCGGTGGTGATCGACACCCGCAAGTCGCGCCTGTATATCTACGAGAACGACAACGGCAAGCCGCGCTTTGTCGCCGACTACTACATCAGCCACGGCAAGAACGGCTCCGACAAGCTGCGCGAGGGCGACCAGAAGACTCCGGTGGGCGTCTACCACGTCACCTCCAGCGTGCCCAAGACCAAGCTGACCGACCTTTATGGCGATGGCGCATTCCCGATCAACTACCCGAACGACTGGGACCGGCGCAACGGCCGCGGCGGCTCCGGAATCTGGCTGCACGGCACGCCGTCGGACACCTTTGCGCGCGCACCGCGCGCCAGCGACGGTTGCGTGGTGCTGTCGAACCAGGATTTGCGGACCGTCGGCAACCTGATCCAGGTCGGCCTGACGCCGGTGATCATCAGCGACCAGATCGAATGGCTGTCGCTGGATGACTGGAACAATGAACGCAAGCTGCTGCTGTCGACCATCGAGCAATGGCGGCGCGACTGGGAAAGCCGCGACACCGATGCCTACCTCAGGCACTATGCGCGCGGCTTCCAGGGCGACGGCATGAACCTGAAGGCATGGAGCGAACGCAAGCGCCAGGTCAATGCCGGCAAGGCCTGGATCAAGCTCTCCTTCTCCAACGTCAGCATGCTGCGCTACCCGGGCAAGGAAGAAATGGTGGTCGTGACCTACGACCAGGACTACAAGTCGAGCAATCTGTCGAACACGATGAAGAAGCGGATTTATTGGCAAAAGGAAGGCGGCCAATGGAGAATCGTCGATGAAGGCGCTGGTTGATCGTGTCCGGCCGCCACTGGGCGGCGGAAGCAGATGACTTCCGCGCCAGCATTGGCGCCGCCTGACAGCGCGCGAATTTGCCAACCTCTGTAGTTCATTGCGCCACCACACCAGCCTTCAGACTACCTTCCCGAAAACATCAATGGAGCAAGCCATGAGATGCACCCTGACCGCAGCCGTTCTTGCCACCTGGACCGCCATCGGCTTCGCCCAGACCGTGGAGATGAAGACCTCGATGGGGTCGATCACGATCGAACTCAACGCGGAAAAGGCGCCGAAAACCGTCGAGAACTTCCTGCAGTATGTGAAGGATGGCCACTACAACGGCACCATCTTTCATCGTGTCATGAACGGTTTCATGATCCAGGGCGGCGGCTTTGATGCCGCCATGAAGCAAAAGCCGGTGCGCCCGCCGATACCGCTGGAATCGAAGAATGGCCTGAAGAACGATACCGGCACCATCGCCATGGCGCGCACCGCGGTGCCCGACTCGGCCACCGCGCAGTTCTTCATCAATGTCGCCGACAATGCAATGCTCAATGCGCCGCAACCGGACGGCCACGGCTATGCCGTCTTCGGCCGCGTCGTCAAGGGCATGGAGGTGGTTGAGAAAATCAAGGCAGTCGCCACCGGCAACGCCGGCATGCACCAGAACGTGCCGACCGCCCCCATTTCCATCGAAAGCGCGAAGCTCGTCGATACCGCGAAAAAATAACCAGCAAAGGAATCAACATGACCCAGGTTCTGATCACCACCAATCACGGCGCCATCAAGCTCGAACTGGAAGATGCGAAGGCACCCAAGACGGTTGAAAATTTCGTGCGGTACGCGCGTGACGGCCACTACAACAATACGGTGTTCCATCGCGTGATCGCCGGTTTCATGGTCCAGGGCGGCGGGTTCGAGCCCGGCATGAAGCAAAAGCCGACCCGCGCTCAAATCGACAATGAGGCGACCAACGGCCTGAAGAATGACGAATACACCGTCGCGATGGCCCGCACCGGTGACCCGCATTCGGCCACCGCCCAGTTCTTCATCAACGTCAAGAACAACGACTTCCTGAATTTCACCAGCCCGAACGGCAACGGCTGGGGTTATTGCGTGTTTGGTCGCGTCATTGACGGCAAGGACGTGGTCGACAAGATCAAAGGGGTCAAGACCGGTACCAAGGGCCCGTTCCAGGACGTGCCGACCGAAGACGTGGTGATCGAGAAAGCCGAAGTCCTGTAGGTCGACGGGCGAGTGCAAGGCCGCATGCCATGACGGCCTTCGTCATTTCCGACCTGCACCTGACGGCCGCGCGGTCGGCGGAACTCGCGCAGTTCGAGCGTTTTCTTGCACGCTTGCCGGCCACCGGCGACAGCCTGTATGTTCTCGGCGACCTGTTCGACTACTGGGCCGGTGACGATGACATCGATGCGCCGATCAACCGCCGCGTCGTCGACCGGCTTGCCGCCTGCGCCGGGCGCGGTATCGCGCAATACTGGATCGCGGGAAACCGTGACTTTCTTGCCGCCGACGGCTTTGCCGATGCCGCCCGCATGACCGTCCTCGAAGACCCCTTCGCATTCGACCTGTACGGGGAGCGCACGGTGCTCTTGCATGGCGACACCCTGTGCACCGACGATCGCGCCTACCAGGCGTTCCGCAGCGAGACCCGAACCGATCGCTGGCAGAAGGCGTTCCTGGCACGGCCGCTGGCCGAACGCCGCGCCGAGATCGAAATCATGCGCGCGACGAGCGAACGCGAGAAAGCATCGAAGCCGGTCGCCATCATGGATGTCAATCCGGATGCGGTCGCGCGACTGTTTGACGCCACCCGTGCCACGCGCATGATCCATGGCCACACCCACCGCCCGGCATGCCACGACTACCTGATGTTCGGTCGCCAGACCCGGCGCTGGGTGTTGCCGGCCTGGGACCAGCGCCCCGGTTACCTGCGGGTTGACGCGCAGGGTGCGCAAATGATGTATCCGGACTGAATCAAGCCAACCCGCATCATTTAGCAAAAAAGGAGCATTCGACATGAGCAGCAATCAAGTCAACACCGTCGGCATCATCGGCGCCGGCACCATGGGCAACGGCATCGCGCAGGCCTGCGCGGTGGTTGGCATCAATGCCCTGATGATCGACATCAACGAAGCCGCCATCGAACGCGGGCTCAAGGCCGTGTCCGGCAGCCTCGACCGCCTGGTGCGCAAGGAAAAGCTCAGCGAAGCACAAAAGGCCGAAGCGATGGCGCGCATCACCGGCTCCACCAGGATGGCCGACCTGGCCCAGGCGGACTTCATCATCGAGGCCGCCACCGAGAATGAAGACTTGAAGCGCAGGATCCTCAAGGACGTGGCGGCCATCGCCGGCGCCGACACCATCATCGCCACCAATACGTCATCGATCAGCATCACCGGCCTGGCCGCCTCGACCGGGCGCCCGGAACTCTTCATCGGAATGCATTTCTTCAACCCGGTGCCGGTGATGGCGCTGGTGGAAATCATCCGCGGCCTGGCCACCTCGGACGATACATTCGCCACCACCGAAGCCCTCTCGAAGCGCCTGGGCAAGACGCCGATCTGCGTGAAGAACGCGCCAGGCTTCGCGGTCAACCGCATCCTGTGCCCGATGATCAACGAGGCGATTTTCGTCCTGGCCGAAGGCTTGGCCAGTGCCGAGGACATTGACAACGGCATGCGCCTGGGTACCAACCAGCCGATCGGCCCGCTGGCCTTGGCCGACATGATCGGGCTCGACACCATGCTGTCTGTGATGGAAGTGTTCTACGAAGGTTTCAACGACAGCAAATACCGGCCGGCGCCGCTGCTGAAGGAAATGGTCGCGGCCGGCTACCTGGGTCGCAAGACCGGACGCGGCTTTTACCACTACAAGTAAAGCGCTTCGCACTGAAAGCAAATGGCCGCAGTCGCGGCCCTTTGCCTTGCACGCATTGGTGGACGACTCGGCGATCAGCCCAGCCCGCGCGCCAGATCCGCCTTCACATCAACCAGGCTCTCGAGCCCGACCGAGACGCGCAGCAAGCCCTCGCCGATGCCGGCGGCTTCGCGCGCTTCCTTGCTGATCCGTCCATGGGTGGTGGAGGCCGGATGGGTGATGGTGCTCTTGGTGTCGCCCAGATTGGCGGTCACCGAGATCACCTTGCAGTTATCGACCACCCGCCAGGCGTCTTCACGACCGCCCTTGACAATGAAGGACACCACTGCGCCACCGCAGAATTCGCCACCGGCCGACTGCTGGCGCCTTGCCAGCGCATGCTGCGGATGCGACACGAGACCGGGGTGAAGCACCCGCTCGACGCGCGGGTGCGCCTCCAGCCAGCGCGCCAGTTCCAGCGCACGCGTCGACTGCTCGCGCAGGCGAATCGACAGGGTCTCCATCCCCTTCAGAATCACCCAGGCATTGAATGCGCTCATGCTGGGCCCGGCGGTGCGCAAAAAGCCGTACACCTCGCCCATGATCAATTCGCGTTTGCCCAGCACCGCGCCGCCGAGCACCCGGCCCTGGCCATCGAGAAACTTGGTCGCCGAATGAATCACGATGTCGGCGCCGAGTTCGATCGGACGCTGAATCGCGGGCGTGCAAAAGCAATTGTCGACCACCAGCCAGGCGCCGGCCGCCACCGCCACCTGCTTCAAGGCCGCGATGTCGGAAATCTGCATCATCGGATTCGACGGTGTCTCGACAAACAGCATCTTCGTGTTCGGCCGCACCGCGGCCCGCCAGGCCGCGATATCGTCGGGCGCCACAAAGGTGGTCTGCAGGCCGAAGCGCCCGAGGTTCTTCTCGAACAGCGTGATCACGCTGCCGAACACCGCGTTCGAGCAGATCACGTGATCACCCGCCTTGAGCAGGCCCATCGCGCAGGTCAGCACCGCCGCCATGCCGGAGGACGTGGCGACGCAGGCTTCGGCCCCTTCCAGTGCGGCCAGGCGCTCGCCAAACGCGTCCACCGTGGGATTGGTGAAGCGTGCGTACACATTGCCGGGCGCCCGGTTGGCGAAACGCTCGGCCGCCATCGCCGCCGACTCGTGGACGAAGCTGGAGGTCAGATACATCGCTTCGGAGTTTTCGTTGAACTCGCTGCGATGCTGGCCGGCGCGCACCGCGCGGGTGTCGAAGCCGTATTCGTTGTAGTCGTCCATTGCCGTGCCTTCAAAAATGAAAAACCCGCTTTAGCGCGAAGCGGCCAAAACGGGTTCAAGGGACTCTTGCACTCGCTTTAGCCGTATTTGTTGGGGATCGACTGCGACCCCCGCGCCCGCAAGCTGATGCTCAAATCGGCGCTGCATAGGATTATATCGCGACCTGCCTGACCGTATCCGCGTCAATGATCACCAGCCCTTCACCGGCATGCAGCAAAGCTCGCGCAGCCACCTGCGCGATCTCACGCGATGTCGGCGGGTGATAGGCCTCGGGCATCAGGCCATGCACCTGGCGCAGCAGGAATGCGCCGAGGCGCTTGCCCCAGTTGCGCTCACTTGCGAATTTCTCCGGCGCCGCCGGCCGCACCAGGGCCAGGGTCTGGAAATCAAGCGCGAACAACTCGTATTCGGTTCGATTCGTCAGGGCGCGACGAAATGCGCTCGAGTGTGTGTAGATCGCGATCGGCGCCACCACCGCCAGACGGCGAATGCCGCTGGCGCGAACCGCGCGGGCGGCATCGAGCAGCAGGTCGAACGACATTGCGTGAAATGCTTCATCACGGCGGTAGTAGGAATGATGGTCGCCGATTACCAGATAAGCATCGTCTGCAGTGGGCATGCCCGCCAGGCCACGGACGTCGGGCGCCGCGTGCAGGTGTGGCTCCAGCTTGCGGGTGCTGGTCGGCAGCGGCAGGCGCGTCACCGCGGTGACGCGCTCGTAGGCGTCGCCGCCGAGCAGGTTGTTGAGCAGGGTTTCGCCGGTGGGTCCGCAGGCACCGATGATCAGGGCATGGCGCGCCGATGAGGAGCGGTCGCTGCGCGCGGCGCGGGCAGCGGTTTCGACCGCGCCGAGATGCGCCAATGGACTCTGTGCGATGCGCGCCTCGTGAGTTGGGAGGATTCGGCCAGGAATGAACCGGGTTGCCTGTTCCGGCACCCAATTCATTCATGAGGACAGCCACGTCAAGCTGGTGATCGGCGCCTGCTGCTGATTCAACCTCAAAGGTTCAGGCGGCTGCCAGGTTCAGGCCAAGCTGCACACCATCCTCCTCACCGTCATCGCTGGTGTCGCGATGCTGGTCGCGCTGCGATTCGACGCCTGACAGGTATTCGGTGGTGACATCCCCTGTCACATAGCAGCCGGAGAAGCACGAGGTCTCGAACGAAGTCAGTTTCGGGTTGAGTTCGCGCACCGCGCGCTCGAGGGCATCGAGGTCCTGATAGATCAGTTCATCGGCGCCGATCTCGCGGGCGATTTCTTCATCACTGCGGTCGTTGGCGATCAGTTCGTGGCGGGTCGGCATGTCGATGCCATACACGTTGGCAAAGCGCACCGGCGGCGCGGCCGAGGCGAAATAGACCTTGTTGGCCCCGGCTTCGCGCGCCATCTGCACGATCTCGCGTGAGGTGGTGCCGCGCACGATCGAATCGTCGACGATCAGCACGTTCTTGCCCTTGAATTCGACCGCGATCGCGTTGAGTTTCTGGCGCACGGTTTTCTTGCGCAGGGCCTGGCCGGGCATGATGAAGGTGCGGCCGATGTAGCGGTTCTTGATGAAGCCCTCGCGGTAATCGAGCTTCAGTTTCATCGCCAGTTGCATCGCCGCCGGGCGGCTCGAATCGGGGATCGGCATGACGACGTCGATCTTCGAGGTCAGGCCCTGGGCTTCGATGCGGTCGGCCAGGAATTCACCCAGCTTCAGGCGGGCGGCATAAACCGAAACGCCGTCGATCGACGAGTCCGGCCGCGCCAGATAGACGTATTCGAAGATGCATGGATTGAGGCTGGGATGGCGCGCGCACTGTTGCGTTTTCACGTTGCCGTCAAGATCGATGAACACCGCCTCGCCGGGTGCCACATCGCGCACCATTTCGAAACCCAGGCCTTCGAGCGCCACCGACTCCGAGGCAACCATGTGCTCTTCGCCAAGCCCGGCATCGTGGCGCCCGAGGCAAAGCGGCCGGATGCCGAAAGGATCGCGAAATGCCAGAAGCCCGTAGCCGGCAATCAGCGCGACCACCGCATAGGCGCCGCGCAGGCGCTCATGCACCCGCGCTACCGCCTGGAAAATCGCCGCCGCGTCGAGCCGGTAGTTCCTGGTGGCCTTTTCCAGTTCATGCGCCAATACGTTGAGCAGCACTTCGGAGTCGGAATCGGTATTGATGTGCCGCAGGTCCTGGCGGTACATGTCGATCTTCAATTGCGCGGTATTGGTGAGATTGCCGTTGTGGGCCAGGGAAATGCCGAACGGCGAATTCACGTAGAACGGTTGTGCCAGTGCCGCGTTGGAAGACGATCCGGCGGTCGGATAGCGACAGTGGGCAATGCCGATGTTGCCTGGCAGATCACGCATGTTGCGGGTGCGAAACACATCGCGCACGAAGCCCATGTTCTTGTGCATGTGAAACGAGTTGTCGCTGATGGTGGTGATGCCGGCTGCGTCCTGCCCGCGATGTTGCAACAGCAGAAGCCCATCGTAGAGCAACTGGTTGACCGGGGTTTTTGCGACAACGCCAATGACACCGCACATGATGCTCTCCGCGACTTTAGCTGCCAACCGCGCCAAATAAACAATGAACAATGAACAAGTCTGCAGATGGCCTGGCGCGCCTCTGCAAACCATTGATTTCGATCGACTTGTCAGATGCAGTGCCGCTTGCAGGCGGCATGCTTCGCGTTTTCCCGAATCAGAAGTTTACCTTGCCTGCGATCGACTCAGGTAACCAGGGCTTGACTGTACGCACCGCGGTCTCGGCCAAAGGGCTCAATAGCGCCTGTTTCCAGAAATCCATTTGCGGCAGTTTGGTCATGCCGGCGACCATCACCAGCGCCAGCACGATCACCACGCCGCGAGCCAGGCCGAACAAGCCGCCCAAGCCGCGGTCGGCCAAGGTCAGCCCGGCCGCCTGCACGGCGCGCATGATCGCCCAGTTGACGATAGCCATCAGCAACGCCATGCCGAGCAGGAGCAGCAAAAAGGCCACGATGGTGCGCAGCACCGGGTGTGAGGGAAGAAACACCAGCATGGTGGCGAATTGTTCGGCGAACAGGCTTGCCACCACGAATGCCGCAACCCAGCCGATCAGGGACAGGATTTCGCGCACCAGGCCGCGCAGCACCGAGACGATGATCGAAACCAGCAGAATCGTCGCGACGACGTAATCGAAAATTGTCACAGGCGTTCAGCGCGCCACTACCGCGGCACCATCAAATCCCAGCGTGCGGATCTTGTCGCGCGCCGCTTCCGCGCTATCGCGCCCGGGAAATGGTCCGGCGCGCACCCGTGTGCGTTCGCCTTCCTTGGTGTCAAGCTTCTCGACATAACTTTTGTACCCTGCAACGGCGAGTTTGTCGCGCGCCTCGCGCACTTTGTCGTCGCTGGCAAAGGCGCCGATCTGCACTGCAAAACCACCTGTTGTGCCGGCCGCAGCCGCGGCCTTGCCGTCGAGAATCGCCTTGACCCGCGCTTCTTCGCCGGCAGGGGCTGGCGCCGCATCGGCCTTGGCGCCCTTGGATTCGCTTTTGGGCGCCGCCCTGGACTCGACTTTGGCCTCGGCCTTTGCGTCCGGCCTGGCTTCAATCCGCGATTCGGACTTTTGATTTTCCCTGGCCGGCACATCCCTGGCCGGCGCCGCTGCATTGTCTTTTGCAGTTGCGGGCGTGTCGACCTTCTGCGCGGCGGCATCGCCCTTGGGCGCCGCGACGACGCCAGGCTCTTTGGGATCCACGATCTTCGGGTTCGATCCCGCCGATGCCGGTTTGCGCACCGTTACCACGTCCTGGCTCGGGATCACAACTGACATATCCTGGTCCAGCGCCTTCTTCTCGGGATCGAAGATCCACGGCAGGGCGATCACGGCAATCAGCACGAGCGCGATCGCGCCAATCAGGCGCCGGCGCGCGCGGCGTTGCTGGGTTGTGTCGACAGGTTCTGGCGGGTTGCTGGACGCCATTGGCAAGGGCTGCGCGTGCGTCAGTGCCGGTTGATCAACTGCATCACGCCGGCGACGGTTAAGAAGGAACCGAACACCACGATTCTATCATTCTCGGCGGCACGTTCCCGCGCCGCAGCGTATGCGGCGGCCGGATCCGCATGCTCGAAAAGCTCCCCGCCCACGCCTTCAATCGAAAGAATCAGCTTGAGTCGATTTGCTGGCAAACCACGCGGACCGGGCAGGTCGGTCAGGTGCCAGTAATCCACCTTGCCGCGCAGGACGCGCGCGACACCCGCCACGTCCTTGTCAGCCAGCATGCCGAACACCGCGTGGGTATACGAGGCGAACCCGATGTTCGACAGATTGTCGGCAAGCACGGCAGCGGCGTGCGGGTTGTGGGCGACATCGAGAATCACCAGCGGGCGACCGGGCAGCAACTGGAAACGCCCCGGCCATTCCACCCCGATCAGTCCCTCGCGAATCGCCTGCATCGGCACCGGCAGGCGATCACGCAGGGTTTCCAGTGCAGCCAGCGCGCCCGCGGCGTTGAGCAACTGATTGGCGCCGCGCAGGGCCGGATACGACAAACCGTTGCGCGTCACCGGGTCACCGCCCGAGTGAAACCAGAACTTCCACTGCTGGACCTGGGCATCGTGCTGGCCGGCAAAGCCGAAGTCGCGCCCCACCCGCAACAATCGCGCGCCGATCGCGACTGCATGTGCGAGCACGGTCGCCGGCGGTTGCGGATCGGCGCAAATCGCCGGGCGGCCGGCACGAAAGACATGTGCCTTTTCCCAGCCGATCGCCTCGCGCGTGTCGCCCAGGTAAGCCTGGTGATCCAGATCGACATTGGTCAGGATCGCGCAGTCGGCATCAATGATGTTGACCGCGTCAAGCCGCCCGCCGAGGCCGACTTCGAGCACCGCGCAATCCAGCGCGGCGTCGGCAAACAGCGCCAGGGTCGCCAGGGTGGTGAATTCGAAATAGGTGAGGGCCACCGGTTCGTCGCCTCGCCTGGCTGTCTCGACCGCGGCGAACGCACCGACCCAGGCCTCGTCTGCGATCTCGACCCCGTCAATCCGCGCCCGTTCGTTGAAACGCAGCAGGTGTGGCGAGGTATACAGTCCGGTCCTGAATCTGCCGGCGCGCAGGATGGACTCCAGCATGGCGCAAGTCGAACCCTTGCCGTTGGTACCGGCTACGGTGATGACCACGCAGCCCAGTACGCGACCAAGGCGTTGCCAGACCCGCGCAACCCGCTCCAGACCGAGCGCGATGCCCTGCGGATGGAGTTGTTCGATGTAGGCTAGCCAGTTTTCGAGTGTCGACTCACTGGCGGATGGGGCGAGAGCGGATTGCGGCAATTACGGGGAACCGGAGGAATGACGGAACGAGGAAAAGTCGATGCGCCGCATACGTTGCGACTGCCGTCATTATCCGTCAAGTCGACGCCTCGACCACAGCATGGTATCCGCGCTGCAAGGCAGTGCCGCCGCAACTATTCGGAAGTGCGGAATTCGCACCACAAGCAATATGCCGCCGACTTGGGCAGCCGAGTTTTGGTCACGATCAATAGGCATTCTCGCCCTGAAAAGCGCGGCAGGCGTCGCCCGCTGTCAAGTTGACCCGCGTACCCTGTGATCCGCAGGGCCTGCATCGAAAGCCCTCGCGCGGGCTCAACGCACGGGGCCATGCAGGTTCACCGGTTCAGGGGCTCATTGCCACCTGACCTCGTTGTTCGCGCGCGGCCTGGCACGCAACGCAGGTCAGCGCGGACGGCTGTGCGCGCAGGCGCGCTGCCGGAATCTGGACGCCACAGTCCGCGCAGCTGCCGTAGTTGCCGGCTTCAAGCCGCAACAAGGCCTGACTGATCGCGTCCAGTTCCAGCAGGTCCCGCCGTGCCTCGGCGTAGTCGACACCCGCTTCGGCGAACGCCGCACCGGCATCACTCCATTGATGATCGGTGCCAAGCACCGAATCGGCAGCCTCACCAAGTTTGCTGCGGATCTGCAGGCGCAGATCTTCCGCTCGCTCCGCAAGCAAACGGCCAATTCCGTCCTGTTCCCCGGCGCCCTGCATCGCGTCTCCGTCGCTCAATGTCAACAACCCGACATTAACGCCCGCATCGAAGTGCGAATTGATTCATGTCAAAGGAGAATGCCTCATTGTCGGGGATGGCACCCGGCTACCCGCGGTCACCTGCAGCGACGGGGCTTATGCGAACCA
The DNA here is from genome assembly GCA_031423955.1 of Burkholderiales bacterium. Taxonomy (GTDB): domain Bacteria; phylum Pseudomonadota; class Gammaproteobacteria; order Burkholderiales; family JAEUOS01; genus JAEUOS01. Next base: position 55,456 of record JANPGJ010000643.1, on the reverse strand, counting down.
GGTGCGAATCAGGCCTGTTCAACTGCCTCGGCCGGCAAATCCTGGAGCATCGCCAGCAGTTGCGCCAGCTTCGCGGTCAACTCGCGGCGATCGACGATCATGTCGACCGCACCCTTTTCAAGCAGGAATTCAGCACGCTGAAAACCGTCTGGCAGCTTCTCGCGCACCGTTTGCTCGATCACCCGTGGACCGGCAAAGCCGATCAACGCACCGGGTTCGGCGATCACAACATCACCGATGAACGCGAAGCTGGCCGAGACGCCACCCATGGTCGGATCGGTCAGGATCGAAATGAACGGCAATTGCCTGGCCGAAAGCCGCGTCAATGCGGCAGTGGTCTTGGCCATCTGGAACAGTGAAAACAGGCCTTCCTGCATGCGCGCCCCACCACTGGCGGCGAAACAGATGAACGGAAGCTTCTGTTCAACGGCAATGTCGACGCCGCGAACGAATCGCTCGCCGACCACCGAGCCCATCGAACCGCCCATGAAGCTGAATTCGAAAGCTGCGGCGACCACCGGCAAGGTACGGATCGCGCCGTGCATCACCACCAGGGCATCGCTCTCGCCGGTCGCCTCGATCGCCTCCTTCAGGCGCTCCGGGTACTTGCGGCTATCCTTGAACTTCAGGCTGTCCAGCGGGTGCACATCAGCGCCGATCTCAAACCTGCCCTCCGCGTCAAGCAGACGATCAAGTCGTTCACGGGCACCGATCCGGTGGTGGTGGCCGCATTTCGGGCATACCTGCGCGTTCTTGCTCAAGTCCACCGCGTAAAGCGCGGCGTCGCAGGCCGGGCATTTGACCCAAATGCCTTCCGGCACGCTCTTTTTCGGCCCGCCATCGGCGCGGTTGATCTTTGGCGGCAGCAGCTTGTCGATCCAGCTCATGTTCGCTCCTTTGGCTTTTTGGAAGAACTACGATTGCGCCTGAAAATGTGTTGCCAATGACCGGTGCCACGCCAATGCACCCAAGGCCCGACCACCGTCCGGCACAGCACGACGCGCACATTGCGGCCCGCTGCCGCAAATCCAGATAGTGGCTCTGCAATCGCGGACCTTCGAACGCCTGCCCTCGGTTCAACAATAAAACCCAGGGATTCCTCCGGCCTGCAACGAACTTTTCCCGCACTTCCGCGGATGGCATCGACATGCGGCAATCGCCGAATCGACTATGCCACCACCTCATTCATCGCAACACGAATCCCGGTCATGAGGACTCGCACGTTCTCGACCTCGCTTCCAGGCGCCGATGCCTCGATCTCCTGAATGATCCGGCTGCCGATGACGACTGCGTCGGCGATGCCGGCGATCGCCTTGGCGCTCGCCGCGTCGCGAATGCCGAAGCCGACGCCGACCGGCACCGCGGTACGCGACTTGATCTCCGGTATCCGCCGCCCGACTTCGCCGAGGTCCAGCGATGCGGATCCGGTCACACCCTTGAGCGATACGTAGTAGATGTAGCCGGATGCGACCTTCGCGACTGCGTCGATACGCGCCGCGGTCGAGGTCGGGGCGAGCAGAAAGATCGGGTCGAGCTCATTGCTCTTCATGAAAGCGGCGAAGGATGCGCATTCTTCGGGCGGGTAGTCGACCACCAGCACGCCGTCGACCCCCGCGGCCTTGGCGCGCGCGGCGAACAGCTCGATACCCATGTGTTCGACCGGATTGGCATAGCCCATCAGCACCACCGGGGTCACCGTGTCGGTCTTGCGAAACTCGGCCACCATGTCAAGCACGCCAGCAAGCGACACACCATGTTTGAGTGCACGCTCGGAGGCCCGCTGAATCACCGGACCATCGGCCATCGGATCGGAAAACGGCACTCCGAGTTCGACAATGTCGGATCCTGCCGCTACCAGCGCATGCATCAGCGGCACGGTCATCGCCGGCGCCGGGTCGCCGGCGCAGATATAAGGGATCAGCGCCTTGCGGCCACGCTTGTCGAGCGCGGCCATTACGTTCCTGATTCGCGACATCGATCCCCCTAGAAGCTGATGCCGGAACGCTCGGCCACTGTGTGCATGTCCTTGTCGCCTCGACCGGACAGATTCACCAGCAAAACCTGGTCGCGACGCATGGTCGGCGCGATCTTCATGGCATGCGCGACCGCATGGCTGGATTCGAGCGCAGGAATGATGCCTTCGATGCGGCACAACTGGTGGAACGCATCGAGCGCCTCGTCATCGTTGACAGCGACGTACTCGGCGCGCCCGATATCCTTGAGCCATGCATGCTCGGGGCCGACACCGGGGTAGTCGAGACCGGCTGAAATCGAATGCGTCTCGATGATCTGGCCGTTGGCGTCCTGCAGCAAATAGGTGCGGTTGCCGTGCAGCACGCCGGGCGTGCCGGCCGACAGCGATGCCGCATGCCTGCCGCTGGCGATACCCGAGCCGCCGGCCTCGCAGCCGATCAGGCGCACTTCCTTGTGGCCGATATAGGGATGGAAAATACCCATCGCATTGGAGCCACCGCCGACACAGGCGAGGATCGCATCGGGCTGGCGGCCGATCAGTTCAGGCATCTGCGTCAGGCACTCCTTGCCGACCACCGAATTGAAATCACGCACCATCATCGGATAGGGGTGCGGCCCGGCAACCGTGCCGATGATGTAAAAAGTGTTCTCGACATTGGTCACCCAGTCGCGCATCGCCTCGTTGAGCGCATCCTTGAGCGTCTTCGAACCGCTTTCGACCGGCACCACGGTGGCCCCAAGCAGCTTCATGCGGTAGACATTGGCCGCCTGTCGCTTGATGTCTTCGCTGCCCATGTAGACCACGCACTCAAGCCCGAAGCGGGCCGCCATGGTGGCAGTAGCCACGCCATGCTGGCCGGCCCCGGTCTCGGCGATCACCCGCGGCTTGCCCATGCGCCGTGCCAGCAACGCCTGGCCCATGGTGTTGTTGACCTTGTGCGCGCCGGTGTGGTTGAGGTCTTCGCGCTTCAGGTAGATCTGCGCGCCGCCGATGATGGCTGACAGACGCCTGGCGTGGTAGATCGGGCTTGGGCGCCCGACGTAGTGCTTGAGTTCGGATTCGAATTCGGCGATGAATTCCGGATCAACGCGATACTTCGCGTACGTCCGCGTGAGTTCATCGAGCGCATGCATCAGCGTTTCAGAAACAAAGATACCGCCATAGGGGCCGAAATGGCCGCGTGCGTCGGGCAGGTCATAACTGCCGTCGCTCGCCTGAGCTGCGGGAAGGTCGTTGGGTTTCATGTCAGTTGCCTTTGTGATGGCTTGCGCCAGCCAGCAAGTTTTCGTCGGCCGCGCGAACCGCCGCGACGAACGCGTGGATCAGAGCGGCATCCTTGATGCCCTTGGCGACCTCGACACCACTGGAAACATCGACACCCAGCGGCGCAGCCCGAGGTGCGCCCAATCGTCTAAGCGCAGCAATGCCGGCACCGACGTTTGCGGCATGCAACCCACCAGACAAAACGACCCGAGCCGCGATTTCTCCTGGAATCAGCGCCCAATCGAACACCTCGCCGCCACCGCCGTATCCTTCCACAAAGGCGTCGAGGAGAATGCCTCGCGCCGCATTGAATTGCCCAGCGTATTTTAACAAATCCAGATCGGGCCGCACTCGCGCGGCCTTGATGAACGGCAGGTCGAAATCGTTGCAAAAATCGGCGCTTTCATCCCCGTGAAACTGCAACAGCTGCAGTCGCGCCCGGGCTGCGATTGCGCGCACCGCCGGTGCATCGGTATTGACGAACAGGCCGACCGCGGCCACAAACGGCGGCAGTCGTGCCGCGAGCGCGGCCGCCGATTCAGGCGTCACGTAGCGCGGGCTCTTCGGATAGAACACGAAGCCCACCGCGTCGGCACCAGCATCGACGGCAGCGTCCACATCCTGCGGTCGAGTCATGCCGCAAATCTTGATCCGGGTTCGCATGGTCATGGCGGGCTATAAGAGAACGGACGGCGAGCCGCGGGAATCGGCAAACCCCAATGCGAAGAGTAGTCCACAGCGACCAGGTAAAGACCGTGCGGCGCGAAGGTCGGTGCCGCGACGGCACGATCGCGGGCGCGCAGCAAATGCCCGGTCCAATCCGGGGCGTGCTTGCCCTTGCCTACATACACCAGGCAACCAACGATATTGCGGACCATGTGATGCAGGAAGGCATTGGCTTCAAATCGAAAACGAATGATATCGCCATCGCGCTCGATGCTCACATCCCGCAACTCACGCACCGGCGATTTGGCCTGGCACTGGGCAGACCGGAAAGTGCTGAAATCATGGGTGCCCAGGAGTCGGGCGGCGGCTGCACGCATGGCGTCAATGTCGAGAGGCAGCGGAAACCAGCCGACACCGGCAGCCCCGACCGCAGGCCGCACCGGGCGATTGACCAGAACATATTCGTATCGCCTGGCCAGCGCGCTGAATCGGGCGTGAAATTCTTCCGCCACCGGTCGCGCCCACAAAATCGACACGCTGGGTGGCAAATGAGCGTTGACCCCCTTGACCCATGCGCTTTCCGGCCGGCTGGCGTCGGTATCGAAATGCACGACCTGACCGAGCGCATGGACACCGGTGTCGGTACGGCCTGCACACACCACGCGCGATGACCGGCCGGCGATCAGTGCCAGCGCGGTTTCGACCACATCCTGCACAGTGGGACGCGCCGGCTGCGTCTGCCACCCGCAAAACGGCGAACCGTCATATTCGATTCCCAGCACAATGCGCAAGCGGCCTCCTGGCCATTGGATGAAAACAATGCAAGCCGCCGACGAGGCGGCCACAATCTTCGAATGCTTGGGCAACAGCACCGGACTCCGATTGCGCCGGCACCATATGCAGCCGCACGCGCGGCTGCCCGCCAAAAAAAACGGGCGGCCCGCAAGCCGCCCGCCCGACATCGCCGCTTGCGCGCTATCCGATTGCAGCCAACAAATTCTTCGCTTCGGCCTTTTGCGTTTCGCTTCCCTCTTTGAGGACCTCTTGCAGCAGTTCCCTGGCACCCTCCTTGTCGCCCATATCCTGATAGGCCTTCGCCAGATCAAGTTTGGTCGCTGCGTCGTCCATCGGCGCATCGGCGGCACCGGAACCGGCTGCGTCGCCGGAAGGCAAATCAAGGTTGATGCCGGAAAGGTCGAAATCCATCACATTGCCCGCAGCCTCGGTTGCGGCGGCACCTGCGGTTGCCGGTGCATCGCCCCCGAGGTCGAAATCAAAGTCGATCGTCGGTGACGGCGGCTCCGGAAGGCGCATGTCGGCGAGCGGCTGCGTTTCGTCCATCGAGTGATCCGGAACCACATCGCTGGACTGCATGATCAAGGTTCCGCCCGGCGCGAAATCGGTCGCCGGCACGACCGCCGGCGCCACTTTCACAGTCGCCGGTTCGGGCCCGCCGATGTCAAAGTCGAGGCTCATTCCACCGTCGGAGTCTGGCGACGAAGGCGCGGCATCAAAATCAAAATCAGGCGCGGTACCCGCCAGTGGCTGGGTGGTCGCGCCATCAAAGTCAAAATCGATCTCGTTTGAAGCGGTCGATTGCACCGGCTCCATTGCCAGCGTCTTGGTCATCGGATCGGCGACCGGCTTTTCCGTCGCCGGGAACGCAGCCATTTGCATGGTCGATTCCATGTTGGTCGCCGCAGCCGCGGTTGCCGCCGCCGTCGCTGCCAAGGCACCGGCGCCGAGCGTGACGGTGGAGACCATCGGGTCAGCGGCAGGCGAAGACGTGCCGTCAGAGGCGCCAAACAGCGGATTGCCCGGCATCAATGCGCGACCAAGCTCGGCTGCGCGCGCCCAATGCTCGCCCTGCCCGCCGGTGGCTGCGTGCAGTTCCTTGGCATGGCTTTCAAACGACGCGGTATCGGCGCGCTGACTGTAGATCTCCATCAGCTTGGCACGCACCGCGTGCCGCCCCGCATCCTTCAGCAGGGCCTCCTTGAGAATTTCTTCGGCTTGCGCGTCACGCCCATAAGCCATGTAGACATCGGCTTCGGCGACCGGATCGACCTCGTCGGCATCGATCGAACCGCTGCTGACCTGGCTGAAATCACTCTGGAACGAACTGTTGCCGGTGTCGACATTCTGGCCACCGGTATTGCCAAATACCGAATTGGCCTTGAGGTCACCGCCAGTGATGATGCTGTTTTCGAACTTCTCGACCTTCCGTTTGCGGCGCACTGCATAGGCAGCATAACCGCCGAGCAACGCAAGAACACCACCGCCAGCAGCGAGGTATGCAGGATTGTCAAGAAACTCGTCCATCAGACTAGGCTCGGGCGGCGGCGGGGGCGGCGGCGCTGCCGGCTTCTTCGGCGGCGCCTTGGCGGCATCCGCGACCTTCGGCGCGTCAGCGGGCTTGGCCGCGTCGGCGCCCTTCGGCGGTTCTGCGGACTTGGGCGGTTCGCTGGTGGCGACCGGCTCGGGCGCTTTCGCAGGCTCCGCGGGCTTTGCAGAATCCGGCGCCTTCGCAGCGTCCGCCTTGGCGGCATCCGGGCCCTTCACGGGTTCCGCGGCCTTGGCCTGTTCTGCAGCTTTCGGCGGCTCTGGCGCTTTCGGCGCTTCCACCGCCTTCGGCGGCTCCATCGCTTTTGGCGGCTCGGCCTTGGCCACCGGTGCCGCCGGGGACGCTGCAGGCGGCGGGGTCGAAACCGCGGGCGCAGGAGCAGGCGCTGCCTTGGCTGGCTCGGGCGCCTTCCTGGCATCAGCCACAGGGCCCTGGGCTACTTGGGGAGCAGCGGTTGCACCCGCTTTCCCTTGCGCCTGTTTTTGCATATCCGCCAGCTGCTGGTTCTTGACCTCAGCCAACTTCTGCAAATCCTTGACGTTTTTCTCAAGCTCGGCTTCACGCGACTTGGCGTCCTTGAGGGCACGCTCTTTGGCGATCTTGTCCTCCTCGGCGGCCTTCGGCTTGCCCTTGGCGCCGTCTTTCGCAGCGGCCGGATCAGCCTTCGAAAGTTTCAACTGGTCCTTGGCATCGCCCTTTTGCGACTTGTCCTCGACCTTGGCGGTAATTCGCCCCTGCGCCGCCTGCCTTGGCGCTTCGGCTTTTGCCGCCGGCGCTGCCTGCACCCCAGCGGCAAGCTTGTTCTGGTACGAGCGCCAGTCGGATGCCTGTGCCGCTACCATGCGCCGCGCATCGGGTTGGGCGAGCGTTGCGGCTTCGTCCTTGCCAGGCAGGTTGAGGATCACACCGCTCTTCAGGCGATTGATGTTGCCACCAACAAACGCATCCGGATTGTTGCGCTGGATCGCCATCAGCATTTGTTCGAGGCTGACACCTTCCGGCTTGGCCTGACGAGCGATCTTGCCCAGGGAATCACCCCGCTTGACCTCGTAGCTTCCGGCAACGTTTGGCGTGCGCTCAGGCTTTGGCGCAGGCGCCGGCTTGGCCACAGGCGCCGGCTTGGCCATTGGTGCCGGTGGCACTGCCGCCACCGGCGCACGCGGCGGCTCAACGGCGCGTGGCGCCTCGACCTGCGCGACCGGCTTCGGCTCCGCACTTGCAACCGGCGGCACCAGCGGCCGCATGTCTGCCGGGTCGAGCAGGAAAGTGTATTCGCGTACCAGACGTCCGGTCGCCCAATTCAACTCGACGAGCAAGTCAATGAACGGTTCGTTGATCGGCTGGTTCGAGGTGAGGCTGATGAAAAACTGCCCGGAAGGGCGACGCGCTACGCTGAACCGGACGCCAAGCAGCGCCGGGTTGTAGTCGATGCCTGCCTGGCGAAACGCATCAGGCGACGCAAGACGCGAACTGATGCTGGTTGCTTCTTCCCGACTGACCGCGGTCAGATCGATCTCGGCACGCAATGGCTGGCCAAGGGCAGACGTGACGGTCAGCTTGCCGAGGCCGGCGGCACCAACCGGCGCGGTCAATGCCAGGGCCGAAAGAGCCAGGGCGGCGGCAACGACGATTTTCTTGAGTTTGAGTTGTCTCACAATATAACCCCCGGCTCCCTCGAGACTTGATTGGGCTGCCCAAAGCACAGACTTGCAAAGACTTAAACCCTCGGGCCGCGATCCACATGGATCGTTCCACAATGCGACGCAAGGGGACAAAAAGCCTAAGGTAACGGTTTTCCCCAGATTATGAAGTTAACATCAAAAGGTTAGCGATGCAAGCTAACCCTTGACTTGAAGTGTGCCTTGCACCACTCCCGGCACGAGGTTGTTGGTAACGCGCAACGCAGCATGGCGCAACAACATTCGCGTCAGCCTTCAAGCAGGATTCGCAGCATGCGCCGCAGCGGCTCGGCAGCCCCCCACAACAGTTGGTCACCGACAGTGAAGGCGGAGAGGTATTCCGGTCCCATCGCCATTTTGCGCAGGCGCCCGACTGGCGTGCTTAAACTGCCGTTGACGGCGGCCGGCGACAGCGCGCGAACGGTGTCGTCACGGCGGTTCGCAATGACCGTCGCCCACGCGTTCGCGCTGCCCAGCATGCCTTCGATTTCGTCGAGCGGCACGTCGCGCTTGAGCTTGATGGTCAAGGCCTGCGAATGGCAGCGCATGGCGCCAACGCGCACGCACAAGCCATCGATCGCAATCGGGTCGGCCTGGCGTCCCAGTATCTTGTTGCCTTCGGCGCCGCCTTTCCATTCCTCGCGGCTCATGCCGTTGCCCAGATCGCGGTCGATCCAGGCGATCAGGCTGCCGGCCAGCGGCACGCCGAAATTGTCGACTGGATAGGCCTGGTCGCGCATCGCACCAGCCACCGCGCGGTCGATATCGAGAATCGCCGACGCCGGATCATCGAGCATCGCACCCGCAGCCTGACGCAGCGCCCCCATCTGGGTCAGCAGTTCGCGCATGTTCGCAGCACCCGCACCGGACGCCGCCTGGTAGGTCATGGCACTCATCCACTCGACCAGGTCCGCCTTGAACAGCCCGTCGAGCGCCATCAGCATCAGGCTCACGGTGCAGTTGCCGCCGATGTAATCGCGCAGGCCCCGGCTCAGGCCCTGCTTGATCACTGGAAGGTTGACCGGATCGAGAATGATGATCGCGTCGTCCTGCATGCGCAGGGTTGACGCGGCATCGATCCAGAAACCTCGCCAGCCGGCAGCGCGCAATTGCGGATGGATTGCGCCGGTCCAATCGCCACCCTGGCAGGTGAGGATCACATCCATTGCCTGGAGCGCTGCAACGCTGTTGGCGTCTTGCAGCCGGCCGGTCCCTTTGCCGCCGATTCGCGGGCCGTCATTACCGGCCGCCGAGGTGGAAAAGAAAAACGGCTCGATGTGGGCGAAATCGCCCTCCGCCTCCATCCGCTGCATGAGCACGGATCCGACCATGCCGCGCCATCCGACCAAACCCACTTTTTTCATGACCTGCCTCGCTCTCCGGTTGCCAATCCACTGTCGGTTCCGGCCGCCAGCGGCCTTGAACCCTGACAACCGAAACGCCGTTCTAAAGTGCCTTCAAGACCGCGTCGCCCATTTCGATAGTGCCGACCTTGGTGGTCCCGGCTTCGAAAATATCCGCCGTCCGCAGGCCCTGACCAAGCACCTTGCGCACTGCCGACTCGATACGAGCGGCGGCCGCCTCCTGGTCCAACGAGTAACGCAACATCATCGCTGCCGACAGGATGGTGGCCAGCGGATTGGCCAGGTTCTTGCCGGCAATGTCCGGCGCCGAGCCGTGAATCGGCTCGTACAGCCCCTTGCGCGTTTCGTTGAGTGAAGCAGAGGGCTGCATGCCGATCGAACCGGTCAGCATGGATGCTTCGTCAGACAGAATGTCGCCGAACAGGTTGCCGGTGACGATCACATCGAACTGCTTCGGATTGCGCACCAGTTGCATCGCCGCGTTGTCGACATACATGCTCGAGTACTCGATGTCGGGATATTCCGCGGCGACTGCGGCGGCGATTTCCTTCCAGAACTGCATGGTTTCGAGCACATTGGACTTGTCAACCGAGCACAGGCGCTTGCTTCGCTTGCGCGCAGCCTGGAAGCCCACATGCATGATGCGCCGGATCTCGCCCTCGGCATAACGCATGGTGTCGAATCCCTCGCGCTGGCCCTTGAAGGGCCCGTCCTCGACCATCCGTACGCCACGCGGCTGTCCGAAATAGACGTCGCCGGTGAGTTCGCGCACGATCAGGATGTCGAGGCCGGACACAACCTCCGGCTTGAGCGTTGAAGCATTGACCAATTCCGGATAAACGATGGATGGCCGCAGGTTGGCAAACAGGTTCAGGCTGCGCCGCAGGCCAAGTACCGCCTGCTCCGGCCGCTTGGCGCGCGGCAAGCTGTCGTACTGCCAGCCGCCGACCGCACCAAACAGGATCGCGTCGGCCGCCTGTGCCAGTTTCAGGGTCGATTCCGGCAGCGGATCACCGAGCGCATCATAGGCGGCGCCGCCCACCGGCGCCTGTTCGAGGGTAAGCGGCAGCCCAAGCGCATTCAAGACACGTACCGCCTGGGTAGTGATTTCAGTGCCGATGCCGTCGCCCGGCAAAACTGCGATTTTCATGACGCGATCTTGGTGTTGAAGTAATAGGGATGGCGTGCGCGGCGAGCCGCCTCGAATGCGCGGATCTTGTCGGCCTGGCGAAGCGTGAGGCCGATATCGTCGAATCCGTTGGTCATGCAAAATTTACGGTGCGGCGTGATGTCGAACGCATGGATCTCGCCGTCTGCCGCGACCACCACCTGCGCATTGAGGTCGATCGTCAGCTCATAGCCGACAAAGCCGTTGATCGCATCGGTCAGGCGCCGCACCACGCTCTCCGGCAACACCACCGGCAGCACGCCATTCTTGTAGCAGTTGTTGAAAAAAATATCGGCGAAGGAAGGCGCGATCACGGCGCGAAATCCGTATTGCTGCAGCGCCCAGGGCGCATGCTCGCGCGATGAGCCGCAGCCGAAGTTCTTGCCGGCCACCAGGATCGAAGCGCCGCGATAGCGTGCATGGTTAAGGACAAAGTCGGGATTTAGCGCGCGCTTGGAGTTGTCCATGCCGGGCTCGCCGATACCCTTGTAGCGCCACGCATCAAACAGGTTTTCGCCGAAGCCGGTGCGATGGATCGACTTCAGAAACTGCTTGGGGATGATCGCGTCGGTATCGACATTGTCGCGATCCATCGGGGCCGCGAGTCCCTTGTGCAAAGTGAATTTTTCCATGTTCGGTGTTCCTAGCGCGCCGCCCGTGACCGGGCCCGGCGAAAGATGTCAGGTCAGTTTGCGGACGTCGGCGAATCTGCCCTCGATGGCGGCGGCAGCCGCCATCGCCGGACTCACCAGATGGGTGCGGCCGCCCGCGCCCTGACGGCCTTCGAAATTGCGGTTCGACGTCGAGGCGCAGCGCTCCCCGGGCTGCAGTTTGTCGGCATTCATCGCCAGACACATCGAACAACCAGGCTCGCGCCATTCGAAACCGGCGTCGGTGAATACCTTGTGCAATCCTTCTGCCTCGGCCTGCGCCTTGACCAACCCCGACCCCGGAACCACCATTGCCAACTTGATATTCGGCGCTATCCGCCGCCCCAGACGCTTGACCACCCAGGCAGCCTGGCGAATATCCTCGATGCGCGAGTTGGTGCAAGACCCGATAAACACCTTGTCCAGGTGAATGTCGGTGATCGCCATGTCCGGTTTGAGCCCCATGTAGACCAGGGCGTTTTCGATGCCGCTGCGCCGCGCGCTGTCTTTTTCGCGCTCCGGATCGGGAACCCGACCATCAATGGTGGTCACCATCTCGGGCGAAGTGCCCCAGGTCACGTGCGGAAGTATATCCTCGCCGCGCATTTCAACAGTGGCGCTGAAGCTCGCGCCAGGATCGGACTTGAGCGTTTTCCAGTATTCGACCGCCACGTCCCACTCGGCTCCTTTCGGTGCAAACGGCCGGCCCTTCAGATACGCCGCGGTGGTTTCATCAAACGCCACCAGGCCGGCGCGTGCGCCGGCCTCGATGGCCATGTTGCACAGGGTCATGCGGCCTTCCATCGTCAATGCGCGTACGGCACTACCGGTGAACTCGATCGCGCATTCGGTTCCGCCAGCGGTTCCGATCTTGCCGATGATCGCCAGCGCCATGTCCTTGGCCGTCACTCCTGCCGGCATTTTCCCCTCGACCCGCACCTGCATCGACTTCATTTTCTTGGCGACCAGGCACTGGGTGGCCATCACATGCTCGACTTCAGAGGTACCGATGCCATGCGCCAGACAGGCGAACGCGCCATGGGTCGAAGTGTGCGAATCACCACAAACCACGGTCATGCCGGGCAGCGTCGCGCCCTGTTCCGGTCCGATCACGTGCACGATGCCCTGCCGCTTGTCAAGAAACGGGAAATAGGCAAGCGCGCCATACGCCTTGATGTTGCGGTCCAGGGCGACGATCTGCTCGCGCGCGATGGTGTCGGTGATGCCGTCCAGGCCGAGATGCCAGTCGGTCGTCGGCGTGTTGTGGTCAGCGGTGCAGACAATCGAATCGGTGCGCCACACCGGGCGACCGGCAGCGCGCAAGCCATCGAACGCCTGCGGACTGGTGACTTCATGCACCAGATGGCGGTCGATGTACAACAGCCCGGTCCCGTCTTCTTCCGAGTGGACGATGTGGGCATCCCACAGTTTTTCGTAGAGCGTTTGCGGCATAGGATAGGCGCGATTTTCGTGAAAGTCGTGGCACGAGAGGGACCGCGATTATGCCATATCGACCCCACCAAATTCGCCCCCGCGAGCGATGCAGCCGCAACGCGGCACAGCGGCCGGCGGGTCCTCAGGGCGCCGCCGCCAGCCGGAAATGCCGGTTGGCGAGATCGACGCGCCCCGAGGCATCGAACATGCGCGCCAATTCGGCATGCGTACGCGGCGCCGGCCGCAACGAAAGCGACAGTTCCAGATACTCGCGGGCCTTGCCCCACAGGGCCAACGCGACGCAGATGCGGCCCAGTGTCAGCAACAGGCCGGCTTCGTCCGGATAACGCGTGCGCCACGCCTCGCAGCGCGCCAGTCGCGTCGCAGTCGCGTCGTCGCACCCGGCATACAGATCGCCCAGATCGTCATCCCACGCGACATCGAGCACGCTTTCGATCAGGTCGCGCGCCTCCGTGACCAGGCCAGCGGAGATCAGCGCGCGCGCCAGAATGCGCGCCACCGGCACCATGCGCCGCTCGCCTGACGGCATTTTCCGCAACAGCGACCGCAGGCCCTGCGCATCCTGCGCGCCGAACAGCCCGGCATACGCCGCCTCGCGGGTCCGCTCCATGATCGCGGGATGAATCGCGTTGTGCTCCTCCAGTTGCCGCGCGGTCCTCAGCGCCTCTTCCCAGGCGCCGGTACGCAACATCGAGTTGAGCGCCAGCCGTTGACTGGCGATATGCCGTGTCCCGCTGCGATTGAGTTCGCGCAGTACCTCGAGCGCCTCGCCGTCGCGCCGCTCGTCGGCCAGCAATTCGGCCTGCGTCATCAGAACCGCATGCAACAGCGATTTGCCGCCGGAACTGGTTGCCGCGGCGCGCGCGCGCGCCAGCCAGCGGTCGCGCACCTCGGCGTGATTGAGCGCATGCGCCGCACGCCCGGCAACCAGGGCCGCGAGAACCGGTTCTTCGCCGGTATCGTGCGCGATACCGGCCGCGCGCTCCGCCCGCGCGTAACGACCTTCGAACGAACTGGTCAGCGCATCGAACAACGCATGGCGTGCCTGCTGGCGGGTTCTCGTGACCCGAAATTCGCGCACCATGTCCGGCAGACGCAAGGTATAGGCAGCCGCGCGTACAAAAAAATACAGCACGACGAAAGCGGTCACCTGCAGGATTGCAAACAGCGTCAGGGACAGTTCGATCCGCTTCGGCGCCACGAACAGCAGTACGTAGCCATCGTTGTAGCGCGCCACCAGCGACAGGCCGACAGCGGCGGCAAACAGGGCCAGTATCCAGAACAGGCCGCGCATGTTATTTCGGCAGCACGCGTGTCGGCGCCTTGTAGTTGCGCACTGCGTTCAGGCTGTCCGCCAGCGTCGGCAATTCGATGCTTACCGCGCTTGCGACCAATGCATTCAGGCTCGCCACCGCGCCGGCACCGGCGCGCGAGCGAACGTCAAAGTAGCGGGCCAGCCACTGATTGGCCGACGCCAGGTCCTGGCGAAACAGCGGCTCGTTTCGCTGCAACAACGCGATGCGGGCATTGAGCAGGCGCAACTTGAGGTTTTCGCGCAGAAAGAATGCCTGGGACGGATTGAGCAGCACGGGATCGGCATTCTCGATGTCACGAATGCGCACCAGCTGCCGAAATTGCTCCCAGGCGTCGTCACGCAAGCGCTCCCAAATCGACGGTGCGGCAGCATTTGCCAACTTGTCGGCACCGACAACGGGCGCGGGCGCCTTCGGCCGCGCCGCCTGCGGCTGCAGTTTTTCGTCGAAAATCAGCGGCAGCGAATCCGCGCTCGCGATCACCGCGTCGAGCTTGATCGCGATGCCGGCAGTATCGATTTGCGGCAATGCCTTGAGGCGCTCAATGTCTTTCTGAAGGACGCGCCGCACCGCAATGAACTGGGCGCGATCCGCACGCCCGAGGCGTGCGTCGGCATTCTGCAGCGCAAGCAGGGCGCCGCGAACATTTCCGGCCAGCTGGAGTTGCTGCGCCGCCAGAGTCAGCGTCTGCTCGATCTCCGACAGTGCCCACTCGTCGCGATTGCGCGACAAGTCCTGATACATGCCTTCGAGCGCCGCCTGCTGGCTCTGCGACTCGAGCAAGCGCGTTTCGAGTGCCGCCATCTTCAGCAGCGCTTCGCGCATCCGGTCCTGCGCCTCGCGCGCCGCCGCCCGGGTCTGGCGCGACAAGTCCTCTTCCTGCTTCAGGCGCGCCGCCATGTCCGAGCGCAAGGCAGCGACCTGACTTCGCCCGTCCCACCACCCGATCACGAACAGGATCGCAAGCACCAGTACCGCGGTTCGCGGCGCCGTCCAGGCGGCGCGCCAGGCCTCGATTCGCCCGATCGGCCGGGCCGCAACCGTGCCCGGCCCCGTTGCGGGCGGCGCGTCGCCGGGCGTCGCGGTTTCACTCAATTGGATTGAGCCCTGAAATGTTCGAAAAGACCGCGCATGATGCCGGCGTCGCCACCGGCAGTCACTCGCACATTCACCAGTCCGAATGTGCGCATGCGCGCCGCGATGCGTGAATGCGGCACAAAAATCACCGACGCAGCCAGCCAGGCCAAACCTGCTCCGCCAAGCAACGCGACCAGGGCTTCGCCGCCTTCGGAACTGCTGATCACGATCGCGTCCGCCGGCGGGCGCGCCAACAGGGCGGCGATCTGCGCCGGCGGCGCCGCAACGCGCCGGCGCCGATAGCAGGCGATGGATTCGACGGCCGCGCCACGTTGCCGCAACCACTGCGCGATCAGCTCGCGCCCGCTACCCTCGGCGTCTTGTTGGGACGACCCGGTTCCTCGCAGAATCAGGACTGAAGCCGGGGCAATCGCCCGCTCCACCAGTACGTCGATCATGCCTTCGCTATCGAACCGGTGTGCAGGCACCAGCACTTCGGCCACTCCCAATGCCGTCAATGCCGCAGCGGTGCCGGGGCCGGGCGCAGCCGCACGCCGCACGACCGCCAATCCCGGCAATCCAAGTTCCACGCATCGCGCCTGTGCCTGCAGCGCCGCGTTGTGGCTGACAAACACCACCAGGTCGAATTTTCCGAGGCGTCGCAAGACGCGGTCAAGCGCCTCGTCCGCTGCCAGCGCTTCGATGTCAAGGGTTGGAAAGCGCACCGCCTCCCCGCCTGCCGCCGCAATTTCCTGCACCAGGGCCTCAGCCTGCCCTGCAGGCCGGGTGACCAGCACCATCCGCGCCTTTAGAAACATGTCACCCGGGCTGCTACCACCGAAAGCGCGCCCCTTGGTCACCGTCTCCGGACTTGCCGGTGCCACATCCGCGACTTTCATGTCTACAGTTCAAGTGCGTCAAGAATTCCGCGGGCACCACCGTCAAGCAAGCGCCGGGCGAGCGAGTCGGCCAAAGTCTCGGCCGCGTCGAGCGCGCCGCTCGATTCGGATTCCGCCATGTGGCAACCGTCAGGCGAGGCAACAAGCGCACGCAAGCGCAGTTGATTTCCCTCGACCTCCGCGTAGGCGGCCAGCGGCACTGAGCAACTGCCGCCAAGGACCCGGCTGACCATTCGCTCAGCACGCACGCAAACCTCGGTTTCGGCATGATTCAAAGGCGCGAGCCAGCCATGCAAATCGGAGCGGGCAGCCAGGGTTTCGATCGCCAACGCCCCCTGGCCAACTGCCGGCAGCAGTTCTGACGGCGCCAGTATCGCCCGAATCCGCCCGGCCATCCCGAGTCGCTTGAGCCCCGCTGCTGCCAGCACAATCGCGTCATACTCACCGGCATCGAGTTTGCGCAGGCGGGTGTCAAGATTGCCGCGCAAGGCTCGCACCAGCAGGTGCGGATAGCGGCGCCGGATCTGTGATTCACGGCGCAAGCTCGATGTCCCGACCACCGCATCGCGCGGAAGGCTGGCCAGATCGGCATACGAGCGGGACACGAAGGCGTCGCGCGGGTCCTCACGTTCAAGCGTGGCCGCCAGCGCGAACTCGGGCCCCATGTCAACCGGCACGTCCTTCATCGAATGCACGGCGAGATCTGCGCGCCGGTCGATGAGTGCGGATTCCAGTTCCTTGATGAACAAACCCTTGCCACCAACCTTTGACAGCGTGCGATCGAGAATCTGGTCGCCACGGGTGGTCATGCCGAGAATCGAAACCGCGCACCGGGGATATAATTGCTGCAACGCAGCGCGAACATGTTCGGCCTGCCACATCGCCAAACGGCTTTCGCGGGAGGCGATGATCAGCCGGTCCGGTTGATTGTTCATGCGTTCTGAAGTCCCGAGGAGCGAAGATGCGGCGTGAACACCAAATGACATGGACGAATCGGCATTCCCGAGCGTGCCGCGGCGCGCCTGACATGGAAAAAACGGACCGCACCGGCGATGACGGCGCGGCTATCGGCGACCGCTTGTTCGCTGGTACCACCTCATGCTGTGGCGTTTCGTCCCCGTGGCCGCGCGCGCCTGTATGGTCAGACGCACTCGCGCTGCGCGCACTCGCACTGCGTTTGAGCATGATTCTAACATGCGCACTTTTGCTGCTCTGGGCGCCGTGGTCGACCAGCGCGGATTCCTTGCGCACCGGCTCACTTGCGGCAGATGCGCGCAACGCTACCAGCAAAAACCTGCCAATCCTGCTGTTTTTCACTCAGCCTGGCTGCGCATACTGCGAACGCGCAAGACGTGAATACCTGCGGCCGCTGGCCGAAAGCGGTGCCTGGTCGGCGCGTACGCTGATCCGCGAAGTCGCGATCGAGGCCACGATTGCCGGGATCGACGGCCGTGCCATCACCGGGCGTGACCTGGCACGCAGCTATGGCATCCGCGTCTTTCCCACGGTCATTTTCATCGACGGCAATGGCAGGCAGATCGCCGAACCCGTGGCCGGCTTCACCGTTCCGGATTTCTACGCCGCTTACCTTGAGCAGCGGCTCGAAGCCGCGATCACACGTCTGACCAAATCCTGAGGCAAGACCTCCCAACGACGCGCCACGAATCACCTGCATTGCGATAAGCCTCTACTCCCGAATTCAACAGCGTTCCTGCAACAACTCCATCATCGATCCAGCACACACTCCCTACCTGCGATGACCCATGCCAAGCCTGCAGCACAGGACGATACCCCGCTCAAGGAAGACATTCGCCTGCTTGGGCGGATTCTCGGCGACACCATCAAGGCGCAGGAAGGGCGGGAAGCGTTCCAGACCATTGAAACGGTGCGCCAGTTGGCGGTTCGCTTCCGCCGCGACAACGACGGCGAGGCGCGCCGCCGGCTTACCCAACTGTTGAACCGGCTGTCACGCGATCGCACCGTATCGGTAGTTCGGGCGTTTTCGTATTTTTCGCATCTCGCCAACATCGCCGAAGACGTGCATCTGCGGCGGCGCCATCGCTCAGACTCGCTCGCCGGGGTCGCGCCGGCCGAGGGTTCGATCGCGTTCGCGTTCAGGCGAGTCGCACAAGCCAGGGTTGCGCCGGCTAGGGTGCGCGAGTTCTTTGAAACCTCGAACCTCGCCGCCGTATTGACCGCGCATCCCACCGAAGTCCAACGCAAAAGCATTCTCGACACCGAACTCGACATCGCGCGCCTGGTTGCCGACTTGACCGGCCCGCCTCTCACACCGGACGAACAATCCGGCATCAGTGAAGCCTTGCATGCCAAGGTGCTGACGCTGTGGCAAACCGGCATGTTGCGCCTGACCCGACTGCGCGTGGTCGACGAAATCGAGAACGGACATTCCTTTTTTCGCTACACCTTCCTGCGCGAGTTGCCGCGCCTCTACGGTCAAGTCGAAGAGTTGCTCAACCGCGCCGCGCCAAGTGCCAGGCTGCCGCACATTGCGCCGATTTTCCGTGTCGGCAGCTGGATCGGCGGCGATCGCGACGGCAACCCGTACGTCAACGCCGATACTCTGGAACATGCCCTGACCCGTGGCGCCGCGCTGGTACTCGAACACTATCTTGAAGAAGTACACCGTCTCGGTGCCGAATTGTCGCTGTCGACCGTACTTGTCAAGGTCAGTCCTGCGCTTGCGCAAATGGCCGAGGCATCGCCTGACACCTCCGGGCACCGCAAGGCGGAGCCCTATCGACGCGCCCTGATCGGCGTTTACGCGCGACTGGCGGCAACCCTGCGTGGGTTGACCGGAGTCGAGGCGCTGCGTCACGAAATCGGCCACAGCGTTGCGTATGAAACACCGGCCCGGTTGATCAACGACCTGGAAGTCGTCAAGGCGTCGCTCACCGCCAATGGTGCTGCCCTTTTGGCCAAACCGCGCCTGGCGCCGCTGACACGGGCGATCCGGATTTTCGGCTTTCACATGGCGCCGGTGGACCTGCGCCAGAGTTCGGATGTGCATCAGCGTGTGGTGACCGAATTGCTGACCATGGCGGGCGCCGCTGCCAACTATGCGGAACTCGACGAGGCAGGACGGATCGCGTTGCTGACTGACGAACTGGCACGTCCGCGTCTGCTGTATTCGCCGTACGCGACCTATTCCGACGAGACGCAAAAGGAACTCGGGATCGTCCGCAAGGCCGCCGAGATGCAGGTCCGGTTCGGGCGCGATGCCTGTCCGAACTACATTATTTCGCGCTGCGAATCGGTGTCGGACATGCTCGAAGTGCTGATCCTTGCGAAGGAGGCCGGACTGTTTCTGCCCCAGCTCGGGGTGGCCGGCATGAACGTGATCCCGCTGTTCGAATCGATCGCCGATCTTGACCGGGCAAGCGTGATCATGGCGCGCTGGCTGGCGCTGCCGGTCGCCCGCACCGTGATCAACGGTCTGTCGAATACCCAGGAGATCATGCTCGGCTACTCCGACAGCAACAAGGATGGCGGGTTTTTCACTTCGACCTGGGCCTTGTACCAGGCCGAGGTCGCCTTGGTCGACCTGTTCCGCGCCGAAGACGTGACACTGCGCCTGTTCCACGGCCGTGGCGGCTCGGTGGGTCGCGGCGGCGGGCCGAGTTACCAGGCGATCCTGGCGCAGCCACCGGGCAGCGTAAACGGCCAGATCCGCTTGACCGAGCAGGGCGAGATCATTGCCGGCAAATACGCCACGCCGGATACCGGGCGGCGCAATCTTGAAACGCTGCTGGCAGCCACCATGGAAGCCACCCTGTTGCCGCAACTCGCCGGCGCCGAGGTCCAGGGCACGCCTGCGTTCATCAATGCGATGCAGGAAATCTCCGTCGCCGCGCACGCGGCCTATCGGGATCTGGTGTACGAGACACCCGGTTTCACCGACTACTTTTTTCAGTCCACGCCGATTTCCGAAATCGCCGAGCTCAACATCGGCAGCCGTCCGGCGTCGCGCAAGGCTACCGGACGCATCGAGGATCTGCGCGCGATCCCCTGGGTGTTTTCGTGGGCGCAGTGCCGGGTCATGTTGCCGGGCTGGTACGGTTTCGGATCCGGTGTGGCCAGCTATCGGGCCCACCATGGAGAGGCCGGCATGCGGCAACTCGCCAGGTTCTATCGCAACTCGCCGTTCCTGCAAACCCTGTTGTCGAACATGGACATGGTGCTCGCCAAATCGGACCTCGCTGTGGCGTCGCGCTACGCCGAAATGGTCAAGGACAAGCGGCTCGCCAAAACCATATTCGAACGCATCCGCGCGGAATGGGAATTGACCACCAAGGCGCTGTTCGCGATCAGCCAGTCGAACGAATTCCTGGCCGGCAATCCGTCGCTGGCGCGCTCGATCAAGAACCGCTTCGCCTATCTCGACCCGCTCAATCACCTGCAGGTTGAACTGGTACGCCGCCACCGCGCCGGCAATACCGACGAACGCATCAAGCGCGGCATCCATCTTTCAATCAACGGCATCGCCGCGGGGCTTCGCAACAGCGGCTAGCGGTCCGCCGGCTATTGTCCGGGTGTGCCCTTGTACCCGGCGCCCGAACCATCCGAACATCCATCAGGAGAAATCACCATGCTGAAAACAAGAACCGCGATCGTCACTGGCTCCACCAGTGGCATCGGCCTGGGTATCGCGCGCGCGCTTGCCGCCGACGGCGCCAACATCATGCTCAACGGATTTGGCGACGCTGCGACCATCGAAGCGGTGAAAAAGGAGATCGGCGCGACCGGCGTCAAGGTTGACTACCACGCGGCCGACATGACCAAACCGGGCGAAATCGCCGACCTGATCAAGCAGACGGCCACCCGTCTGGGCAGTGTCGATATCCTGGTCAACAACGCCGGAATCCAGCACGTTGCACTGATCGAGGACTTCCCGCCCGAACGCTGGGACGCGATCATCGCCATCAATCTGTCGTCAGCCTTTCACACCATGCAACACGCGCTGCCGCTGATGAAGGCGCAGAAGTGGGGCCGCGTCATCAACATCGCCTCGGCGCACGGGCTGGTCGCATCCGCCCAAAAATCGGCCTATGTCGCCGCCAAGCACGGCATCATCGGCCTGACCAAGGCGGCCGCGCTCGAAACCGCACTCACCGGGATCACGGTCAACGCGATCTGCCCGGGCTGGGTATTGACGCCGCTGGTGCAGAAGCAAATCGACGCGCGGGCCGCAGCGCAGAACATTCCTGCGGACGCGGCCAAGCGCGAATTACTGGGTGAAAAACAACCGTCGATGGAGTTCGTCACGCCGGAGCAACTGGGCGCGCTGGCGGTGTTTCTGTGCAGCGAAGCCGCCGCCCAGATCCGCGGCGCCAGCTACGTGGTCGACGGCGGCTGGACTGCGCAGTAGGCGGCGACACAGTCGCTTCAGTGGCGTCGATGGCGGGGTCGCGGTGACGATATCGCGGCCGCTCCGAAATCGCGCAATCCGGATGGCCTACGCCGGAAGAAGGCAGCGCGGCGTGGCTCGACCGGGCCAGTAGAGCTGCGTTTGCGAACCGTCGGGCTGGCGTGCCGGAAACTGCGACATTTCCAGCCAGCAGGCAGCGCATTCGGTGTCTGCTACCTGCTCAATCGCTGCCAAACCCCTTGCCGTTGTGCTCGCCCAACGTCGGGCCGCGACCACGAATGCGGCCTGGCGTACGCGAAAGCTTGGGCACCACGCCCGGCACCATCAGGTTGCGGCCATCCTCGAGCACCAGGTTCTCGATCATGCCGCGCGCGAGGAATTGCGGATCGCGCACGATATCGGCAATCGAGAAAATCTTGCTGGCCGGCACCTGGGCGGCGTCCATTGCCTGCAACAGGAACACCGCGTCGTGCGCAGCACACCAGGCACCGATCCCTTGATCAAGCTCGGTCGCGCGCGCGGCGCGGCCGGCGTTGTCCGCCAGACCAGGATCGTCGACCCAGTCGTCGCGCCCCATGATCTGCGCCAGGCGCCGGAAGATCGAGTCGCCATTGCCGCCGATGACGATATGGACCCCGTCTTTCGAGGTGTAGGTGTTCGACGGCACGATCCCGGTCAGGTTGGTACCGGTACGCTCGCGTACAGTGCCGTCATAGGCATATTCCGGCAGGGTTGCTTCCATCATGTTGAATACCGCCTCGTACAGGGCGACGTCGACCATCTGCCCTTCGCCGGTGCGGTTGCGGTGATTCAAGGCCATCAGGATGCCGATCACACCGTGCAGGGACGCGATTGCGTCACCAATCGAAAGGTTCATGCGCACCGGCGGCCGGTCCGGGAAACCACTCACGTAGCGCATCCCGCCCATCGACTCGGCGATCGCACCGAAGCCGGCCTGGTCGCGCATCGGCCCGGTCTGCCCGAATCCGGAGATGCGCAGCATGATCAGGCCGCGATTGTCGCGCGCCAGCTCTTCGTAGCCCAAGCCCCATTTTTCCAGCGTGCCCGGGCGAAAATTCTCGATCACCACGTCAGCCTCGAGCGCCAGCTTTTTCGCCGCCGCCTGTCCCTCGCCTGAGCGCAGGTCGAGGGTGATCGACTTCTTGCCGCGTGACTGCACATGCCACCACAGTGAGGTGCCTTCGTGCATCTTGCGCCAGTAGCGGATCGGGTCGCCGCCCTGATTCTTCGCATCCGCGGGTGGCTCGACCTTGATCACGTCAGCGCCGAAATCGGCGAAGAATTTCCCCGCGAACGGCCCGGCGATCAACTGCCCGAGTTCAAGGACTTTGAGGCCGGCCAGCGCGCCGACCGCGGAAGGATTTGCAGTACTCATGTGTTTCAGGCTTTCCGTATCAGGGTGCGCGTCGCATTTTAGCCGTGGCGGTCACGGCGGCCGCCTGCGTGTCGCGACACGAGCGACCAGCGACTCAATCGACGATGAACAAGCGCGCACCGACAGTCGTGCTCGAACGATGCGGTTCGGCGCCGTCCGCGACCTGATAACTCATGCCCGGCGTCAGGGTGAAGCGGCGGCCATCGGCCAGTTCGGTATCCAGCCGGCCATCGAGACACAGCAGAACATGCCCCTTTTCGCACCAGTGATCGGCAAGGTAGCCCGGCGTGTACTCGACCATGCGCACCCGCACCTGGTTGCCTGCCGGCCCGAAGTGGCGGGTGCGCCACAGCGCCATGCCGCGCACGCCGTCGACCAGTTCGCCCGGATGCTCGCTGGCTTCGACCGTCGACCAGTCGACGGTGCCGAATGGAATGTCGGAAAGTTTCATCTGCTGCGTTTCGGGAGCAACATGCCTAGCGCGACAAGCCCTGCTTGACCATCCAGTCCTGGATCATCTGCGCAATGGCGTCCGAATTGCGGTCCATCATCAGCATGTGCGAGTTGCCGCGCACGCCGGTCTTGGGTAGGTCGATGCGGGTGACGTCGGTGCCCTGCTTGCGCAGCGCCTGCTCATACCGATCGACGCTCGGAGTGATTTTCGCCCACAGCGGATAACGGTCCAGGTAGTCGCCCCATACAAACAGATGCGGCACCCCCTTCAATGGCGACAGGTCCACCTTGTCTACATTCGGCGCACCAGAGGGTTCGATCGCGATCACCGCCTTGATCTTGTCGGACGCCTTGAGCGCAGCGCTGAAGGTGAAGTTGCCGCCCTGGCTGTGAACAATGATCACGCACGGGCAAACCTTCTGAACATACTGGTCGTAGGCGGCCTGGGTGGCGGCATCATTGGTGGCCCAGCGTGGAATTCCCTGCTTGCCGAACTGGTCGAACGCGCTGACCGGAAATTGCGTGCCTTCGGCATAGGCGCGGCGTTGCGCCGGATCGGTGTTGTACGAGCCTTCCGGCCCGAGACGAAACAACTCCCACGCCTCTTTCTTGGTGCGGAAGAAAGGTTCGGTCTTGAAGATTTCCGGATAGCGTGCCCACGATGCCCGACCGCGTTCGACCGCATCGCTCACATAGACGTCATGGCCGGCCTGCAGAAAAAAATTCTGCCAGCCAGGCTGGCCGTCGGGCTTGGTTTCCCAAGTCATACCAGCCAGGCCGCCACCGTGCCACATCAGCAGCGGATATCGGCTGCGCCGACTGTGCTCATGCAACTTCACGTACTGAACGTACATCTGCTCGACTTCGAAGTCACCATTCGGATTGACCTTGAAAGGCGCCGCCCCGGCGGTGAATACGATCTCCTTTTCGGGCAGACCGGAAAGCGTCACCTGCCGGCCGCCAATATGAAAACTGCCGACCTCCTTGACGCTGAAATGGCCGCTGGTCTGCCCTCCCGCACCGCCCTGCTGCTGGTGCATGCAGGCACCGAGCAGAAGGGCCATTCCGGTCGCCGCGACCGTCTTGAATTTCGTGTTCAGCGTCATGTTCGTCTCCGATGAATGAATTTGTTTGAATGCGCTCACGGCCAGCCAAGCCGGCGCCGGAGCGCCACCGAAAATGCTCAAGTGTCGCGTCGATCCTGAAATGCATGTGCGATGGTACCGGGATCGACATATTCCAGTTCGCCGCCCACCGGCACCCCGCGCGCAAGACGCGTGACCTTCAAACCGCGCGCCTTCAGGGCTTCCGACACATAGTGCGCCGTGGCCTCGCCTTCATGGGTGAAATTTGTCGCCAGCACGACTTCGGTCACCACACCGTCGACGGCGCGCGCCAGCAGTTTGTCGATGCCGACCTCCTTCGGGCCGATCCCGTCAAGCGGGGAGATGCGCCCCATCAACACGAAATACAGGCCGCGGTAAGCGTGGGTCTGCTCCATCATGCCGAGATCGGCCGGTGTCTCGACCACGCACAACTGGGTGGTGTCGCGCTTGCCGGCATTGCCGGCGGTGCACAAATCGCACAACTCGGTCTCGGTGAAGCTGTTGCACAGGTTGCAGCGCTGCATGCGCGCAGCGGCATCAGCCAGCGAGCGTGACAGGCGCAGTGCGCCCGGGCGGTCATGCTGCAACAAATGAAAGGCCATGCGCTGCGCCGACTTCGGACCGACGCCTGGCAAGACTCGCAGCGATTCGATCAGTTCCTGCAGTACGACCGGCGCCTTCATGCCGGCCGGCAGGCGCACGCACCGCGCATCGCATCACATTCAATTCGCGCGACAAACCGGATTGGCGCAATCGCGCCGCCTGGGGGCGACGCGGGCCCAACTTTGCTGCGGCGACTTTGCATCGAAGACACGAACTCCAAGACTGGCACTGAAGGTTATTGGAAAACTATTGGATAATCGCGGGCTTCGCACACGAAGCGCTCACTTGACCTTACTCTACATTATCGCCGCCACCATCGCCGGAGGCATACTTTCCGTGCTGATCGCCGGCCTGATCACCTTCAAGGTGTTGGGGCCACTGGTGCAGCGACTGGTGAGCTTCTCGGCCGGAGTGTTGCTCGGCGCCGCGTTTCTCGAACTGCTGCCGCATGCGTTCAGTTTCAACATCGACGCCCATGCGTTGTTCGCCACGCTGCTGGCCGGCCTGTTGACATTCTTCCTGCTCGAGAAGGTCGCACTCTGGCGCCACAGTCATCACCATGAACACGACGGCCATGGCCATGAGCACGGCTTCGATGCGCACGAAGCAGGCAAGAGCGGGCTGTTGATCCTGGTCGGCGATTCACTGCACAATTTCGCCGACGGCATTTTGATCGCCGCCGCCTTCATGGCCGACCCGTGGCTGGGCTTCATCACCACGCTGGGCATCATCGCCCACGAGGTGCCGCAGGAGGCCGGGGATTTCATCGTGCTGCTCAATGCCGGCTATACGCGTACCCGCGCGCTTGGCTACAACTCGCTTGCGAGCCTGGCATCGGTGGCGGGCGGTCTGCTCGGCTATTTTTCGCTGGTCCGGGCCGAGGGCGCGATACCCTATGTTGTGGTGCTTGCGGCATCGAGCTTCATTTATATTGCTGTGGCCGACCTGATTCCCTGGATGCAGCGTCGCGCGGATACCGAATCGTCGGCGTGGCAGGTGTTGATGGTGGCTGCGGGCGTCGCTTTGATTGCGATGTCGCATTCGTTTCTGCATTAGCACCGGTAGCCGATTGGCTGTTTCGGCGGGCGAGGGCCCTGGTCGGCGAACCTTTCCCCCGCGGCTAGTCCAACGGTTTCCGTCGTGCGCAGCGGCCAATGTTTGCCCGCTTCAGGCAATCGCCGAACTATCGAGCCATCATCGTTGAATAATCCCGAAGTTTGGATCCGCGAAGTGACCACCTCGCACGGTGCCAGCCCTATCAACGACTCGTCGCATCAACCGATCTGGCCGTCTGTTTCAGACTTGCCATGCAATGGCGACGGCCCATGTCGGCGCGACAGGTCTTGACTTTGGGCTTCAACCCCGACAGGCTTGCTTGGTAGGGGGCACGCATTGATTGACTGGCTTGCCGACACATGACGCACAATGCAAAACGGCACCCGAAGGTGCCGTTATTGGGAAAGCTCGCGAAGCCTTAGACGCGCTGTTGACGCCTGCGCAAGGACACCATGCCAACCAGCGCTGCGCCAAACAATGCCAAGGAACCTGGCTCAGGAACTGTACCCGACGACTGCGTGCAGTTCGCGGTGCCACTGATACAACCGGCGACCGCAGCAAGCTTGACATAGTCAAACGTTGCAGGTGTGTACCCGGCATCGCCAGCGGCAAGCGGGTTATAGGCGCCTATCAACCAGTAGGAAGAAAATACGCCGGCGCCGTTGATCGCAACGCTGGCTGCCTGGCCCAAGCCGCCACCACCGCAGTTCAGGTCGGCGTTGGTACCCGTAGTTCCGGTGCAGATATTGCTGTAGTTCCCGATCACCGTCCAGCCATTGAGGTTGCTGATCTGGGCATACGTCTTGCCGAACAGGTTGCCATTCGCCCTCGGATCGCCGGATCCCGTATAAGCCAGTACCGATATATCGGAATCATTGTTCGCGTAGCGAATCTTGACGTCGGTGAGCTTTACCTTGTTGGCTCCAGCGAAACTTAGCAAGGCCATGTCATAACGTTGGTTGTTGTCGATCGCGTGTTCCGGCGCATTGGGTGCCAGGTCGTTCAGATCGCAATATGCCCCGGACGAGCAACCGTCGGCGTTGTAAATGCCACCGTAGGACCCCACCCAAGTTGCTGACTGAATCGTTTGCAGCGCAGCGTTGTTCGCTGAACTTGTCGCATCATCAGTCCCACCGGTGTTGGATACGCCGGCAACCGTGACACCCGACGACAGCGCCGCGTAGTCAGTGGCAACAGACCATTCCTGGCCGCACCACGCCTGGCCGGAAAGGGCCAATAGCGCGCTGGCCGACAAACAGGCAACTGAGAATTTCATTTGTTTTCTCCTGAACGACTGATCCGATTAATACATCTAAAGCAACTTTGAGGCCACATTTTATTTATCTTTTATATTCAAACACTTAAAAATAATTCAATCGCTTCAAAAGCAGTCGTTGTAAAATTTTTCGACACTCTTTTGGTCACTTACACCGTCAACCAAAGAAGTCGCCCGACATTTCGGGGCGGGCAAGGTTGCGCTGCGGCGCGGCGTTCCAGCCGCGTATTTCCACCACAGAACCGAGTCGATCAAGCACCATTCCTGCAATGCAACATTTCCCGCTACTTGACGCCAAGTTCTTGCTGCAGCCGCACGACCTCCGGCGACAACTGCACTCGTTTGGTACCCGTCAGCGCCGCAGCGAGTTCAGTGCGCGCTTCGCTTGTGCGACCGATCTTCGCCAATGCATAGGCAAGATGAAATCGCATCTCACCATCCGCAGGCCGGCGCAAGCGCGCCTCGCGCAGGTAGCGTAACCCGGTCTCTAGCTGACCATTCTGCACATGGATCCAGCCCAATGTGTCGGCGTATGCCGGATTCGATGGCGCCAGCTTGAGTGCGCGTTCCGCATGGGACTGCGCCGCCGGATCGTTCATTTTTTGCAGCAGGTTTGCCAGACTATTGTGGGTTTGCGCGTCATTCGGCTCGGCCGCCAGGACCAGCGCATAAGTACCGCGCGCCGCCTCGAGCTGCCCCGCGCGAAACTGCACCTCGGCCAATGCTTTGGTTGCCAGCCGGTCTTCCGGCCGCGGTTTCAACCACGCCTGCAAGAAAACGGCCGCCTTCGCGAACTCGCCCGCAGCCACATGCGCCTTGACCACGTTGAGGGCATTCGCGGTCGTCTCTTCCCGCGCCAATACGGTACGGTACGTCGCTGCCGCACTCGCAAACTGACCGCGCTCCATCGCCACCAATGCAGTCGCCTGCAAAGACTCAATCTCGTTGGGATACTTGCTGGTCAGTGCCTTGAGTGCGGCGTCGGCGCGTGGCCCGCCGCCGCGCCGCAATTCGATCTCCAACGTCAGGGCAAGCGCACCGGGGTCATCAGGTCGCCCCTGCAGCGCCTTCTGGGCGTTGTACTGCGCACCTTCGATGTTGCCTGCGACCAGCTGCAACTTGCCGATACCGACCTGTACCGTCGCGTCAAAATCCGCCAGTCGGGTAGCGCCCTGCAACACGCTGCGCGCATTGCCAAGATCACCTGCGGCAATAAAGCTGCGTGCAAGCGCGACCTGAACCGCTAGGTTGTCGGGGATTTTCGCGGCCAGCTCCTTGGCGACCGTCAATGCATTCTCGCCCTGCAACTGGCCGATATACAGGTCCACCAGAGCTATTCCCGGCCGCAGATCTCGACGCTGCGCCTCGCTGGCTTTCTTGAAATGGCGAACCGCGTCGTCGATTCGTCCGGCCCGCTGCTCAAGAACACCCAACTCGTACAACGCATCAGGGTGATCGGCGCGTTTGGCAAGAATTTCGCCAAGACGCCGACGCCCGTCTTCGAACTTTTTCTCCGACACATCCATGCGGGCAAGATTGAGCGTTGCCGACTGAAAGGCCACGTCCTTTGCAACGATCGCGGAATAGGCGGCCCGCGCCCCCGCGCGATCACCGGCCGCCTCCTTGATCGATGCGACAAGGCTGGCCAGCGCCAGATTTTCCGGCGCCTGCCTGCTCATCGCTTCAGCGACTTGCAGGGCCTTCTTCGACTGCCCATTGCGCATGTATACCGTCGCCAGGGCGGTGCCGGTAACGGAATCGGCAATGTTGCCGGCATACGCCTTTTCGAGGCTTGCGGTGCCAGCGTCAACCTGCCCCAGCCCGAGCTGGTTCAGGCCAAGGGCCCGGTTCATTGTCGATGAGCCGGTCTTGGTCGCCGCGCGTTCAAGGTGGCCGGCTGCCAGCGCATAGCGCCGCTGCGCCATATAAGCCGAGCCCAGCATAAATTGCACCTGGGGATCATCCGGCAAAATCTGCTGCAATGCATCCAGGAGAGGAAGGGCGCGCGCAATATCTCGGCGCTCGACATGAATGGAGGCCAGCAGTTTGCGCGCGCCGACATTTTTCGGGTAGCGCCGCACGATCACGTCAAGATACTCGCGCGCCTTTTCGAAGTTGCGCAACGCATGGTGGGACAAGGCCGCCACCATGATCAACTGTTCGCGGCCGGAAACCCAGCCAATCGGCAACGCGTCAACCTGCTTGGCAACCTCGCCCAGTGCGCGCGCCACCGCTGCCTGATCATCGCGCCGACTGGCGAGCAGCGCCGACAAGTAAGACGCACGCGGATCGGAGAGCTTCGAGACGCGCAGAAACTCGAGGTCCTTCTCGGCCTCGGGATCGCGCTTGAGATCGGCCAGCAACGCGGCCCGTGCCACCCGGGCGTCTATGAACTTGGGCTGAAGCTGCAACGCTTTGTCATACGCTTTGAGCGCACCGGGCAGGTCGAGCGACGCATGCAGTACCGAACCCTGCATGTTCCAGGCGTTTGCGTTGTCGGGCGCCAGTTCGATTCCCTTGGCCGCCAGCGACTTCGCGCGCGCCACGTCACCGTTCGACAATGCGCTTGGTACTTCAGCGATCACCGGGATTGCGGATTTCGGATCAAGAGCCTTGGCCTGCTCGAAGGTCTGCGCCGCCATTCGGGTGTTGCCAAGCTCCGCGTAGGCCACTCCGCGCAGGGTGAGGATCTCAATGGCCAGTCCAGGCGGCACGCCGGTGGCTGAAAGGCGGTCGATCACCCGCATCGGGCTGCCCGACGCAAGATAAATCTGGCCCAGCGGCAATGCCACTTCACCGCGATTGATTCCCTGCTTCACCGCCTCCTCGAGGGCCGCCTCCGCCGCAGGCAACTGCCCGCTGCGGAACAGCACCTTGCCCAACAAAAGATGGGCAGCCAGCAACTTGTTGTCCTGCTGCAACGAATTCTTCAGTTGGAGGATTGCGCCAGGCAGATCATCATTCTCGAAACGCTTGAGCGCGTCTTCGTAGAAACCCGCAGCCTTTTCCGGCGTGGCCAGGGCCTGCCCGCTGCAAAAAGCAAACATCGCGAGCATGGCGCATCTCTGCAACACCAAAGCCAAGTCGGGAAGCCGGAAAAAACGATTCATGTGTGTGCCATTCGCCGCAAAAAAAACCGGTGCGCCATTCAAACCTGTAACGGCGCGCCAAGCGCAATATATAGGGGGATTCCGACAGTCAGCGTTCCGTGTTTTGTAGAATGTTGTTTCGCGTCGCTCCGGACAGGGAAAAGTCAGCAACAGCAGACCTCTCGGGACAAAATCACTGACGGAACCGGGCCATCCAGTGAAGTTGGCACGCCATTGCGTCCAGGACCGCCACATCCAGCCGGCGATGGTTCCGCGTGTCCGGGCTTGCCCTTGGCAACAACCCGGCAATGCAGCCCCGCGATCACTGCAGAACCAGCATTTTGCAACGATTTCACCATTTTGCAACCGCCCAGTTACCTGACCAGCGATAACAGTCATGCGCAAATGAATTGAACAGACAGGCAATCCGAAAGGTCATCAAGCCCGGCAATGCCCCCGGTCCGTCTCAAGCAGGTTTTCCCTCAGATAGAAAAAAATGCCGATGCTTGCTCCTCAATCCGATGTTCCCGCATTGACGCCGCAGGCCGAATGCTTCGTACTGAAATCGCCGCATCAGTTCCGGCAGGATCTTTGCAATTTGCGCCACGCAGCTTTCCTGATCATCACGGCGCATACTCCACACCATGAATTTTGACCTGCATTCGACTGACGGCCAGGCCCGTCGCGGCACGCTCACCCTCAATCACGGCACCGTCGAAACCCCGGTCTTCATGCCGGTCGGCACCTATGGCACGGTCAAGGCGATGGCGCCGGCCGAACTGCAGGAGATCGGCGCCCAAATTGTGCTCGGCAACACCTTCCATTTGTGGCTGCGCCCGGGCCTGGAAGTGATCGCCGCGCATGGCGGCCTGCACCGCTTCATGGGCTGGCAGCATCCAATTCTCACCGATTCGGGCGGATTTCAGGTCTGGAGCCTGGGCGAACTGCGCAAGATCAGCGAGGATGGCGTGCGCTTCGCCTCCCCCGTCAACGGCGATCGCTTGTTCCTCACGCCGGAAGAGTCGATGCGCATCCAGCGCACCCTCAACTCGGATGTGGTGATGATTTTCGACGAATGTACGCCCTACGAAATCGATGGCCGGCCAGCCACCGAAGCCGAGGCGCGCGACTCGATGGAACTGTCATTGCGCTGGGCGCGCCGCAGTCGTGACGAGTTCGAGCGTCTGGAGAACCCGAACGCGCTGTTCGGCATCATCCAGGGCGGCATGTATGAAACCCTGCGCGATGCGTCGCTCGCCGGCCTGATTGAGATCGGATTTCCCGGCTACGCCATCGGCGGTCTGTCGGTGGGCGAGCCCAAAGACGACATGTTCCGCATCCTCGACTACATCGCGCCCCGCCTGCCGGCCGACAAGCCGCGCTACCTGATGGGCGTGGGCACGCCGGAAGATCTGGTCGCCGGGGTGGCCGCCGGGGTCGACATGTTCGACTGCGTGATGCCCACCCGCAACGCGCGCAACGGTCACTTGTTCACCCGTTTCGGCGATATTCGGCTGAAAAACGCGCGCTACAAATCCGACACCCGGCCGCTCGACGAGACCTGCGGCTGCCATACCTGCCGGACATTTTCACGCGCCTACCTGCACCACCTGCACAAGCTTGGCGAAATTCTCGGCGCCCGCCTCAACACGATCCACAACCTTTACTACTACCAGGCGCTGATGCGCGACATGCGTGCAGCCATCGAGGCCGGCAAAATGCACGAGTTTCGCGCCCGCTTCGCCAGTGAACGGGTCGGCATCGCAGCATGATTGCCTCGCCGGTACGCTGAATGCACGGTATGCATGCTAGACTTATGGGTTGATTTGAAACGCTTTTTCTGGAGTTTCCCGTGCTGATTTCCTCTGCTTACGCGCAAACCACCGGCGCCGCCGGACCGACTGACGGCCTGATGGGCCTGCTGCCGATCGTGCTCATGTTCGTGCTGCTGTATTTCATGATGATCCGGCCGCAGATGAAACGCCAAAAAGAACAAAAGCTGATGGTCGAGGCGCTCAAGGTCGGCGACGAAATCGTCTCCGCCGGCGGCATCCTCGGCCGCATCACCAAAGTGGGCGACGCCTACATCACGGTTGAAATCGCCGACAACACCCAGATTGTCGTGCAGCGTGGCGCCGTGCAGACATTGCTGCCCAAGGGCTCGATCAAGGCCCTTTGAGCGTCGCGCGCCGCGCAGGCGGCATCCCATGCAAGCGCCAATGAACCAGCGCGCGACGGCCAAGGCCAGGAGCCTATTCGCAACATGAATCGATACCCCGTCTGGAAATACCTGATCATCGGCCTGGCGCTGTTGCTCGGCCTGGTTTACACCACGCCGAATTTTTTCGGCGAAGCACCGGCCGTGCAGGTATCGAGCGCCAAGGCGACGATCAAGGTCGACGATGCCCTGCGCGTCAAGGTCGAGACCATTCTCAAGAGCGCCGGCGTCGAGAACACCGGGCTGTTTTTCGACGCCAACAGCATCAAGGCGCGCTTTCGCGACACCGACACGCAACTCAAGGCGAAAGACATCCTTGATGGCGCGCTCAATCCGGACAAGAAGAAACCCAATCCCGAAGATCGCGACGAGCCCTACACGGTCGCGCTCAACCTGCTGTCGAACTCGCCGAAATGGCTGACTTCCCTGCACGCCTTGCCGATGTACCTGGGGCTCGACTTGCGCGGCGGTGTGCATTTCCTGTACCAGGTCGACATGCAGGCGGCCCTGACCAAACGCCTTGATGCCTTGACCGGCGAAATGCGCACCCTGCTGCGTGACAAGAACGTGCGCCACACCGGCATCGACCGCCAATCCAGCGCGATCACCATCAAGTTCCGCGAAGAAGCGATGCGCACCCGCGCCAAGGCCGCGATCGCCGATGCCATCGCCGATCTGGCGTTGCTCGAAGGCAACGACGG
This sequence comes from Burkholderiales bacterium, assembly GCA_031423955.1. Classification (GTDB taxonomy): domain Bacteria; phylum Pseudomonadota; class Gammaproteobacteria; order Burkholderiales; family JAEUOS01; genus JAEUOS01. Next base: position 22,319 of record JANPGJ010000643.1, on the reverse strand, counting down.
CGCCGACTTCAAGCTCACCGCGACGATCAAGCCGGAAGCCGAGCGTCGGGTCCAGGAAAACGCGCTGAAACAGAACATCACCACCTTCAACAACCGCATCAACGCGTTGGGCGTGGCCGAACCGGTGATCCAGCAGCAGGGCGCCGACCGCATCGTGGTGCAATTGCCGGGCGTGCAGGACCCGGCCCAGGTCAAGGCGATCCTTGGCCGCACCGCCTCGCTCGAATTGCGCATGGTGTGCGAATCACCCGAGGAAAGCGCAACCTACGCCAGTGGCCAGATTCCGTTCGGCTGCGAAAAATATGCCGAACGCGGCGGCGTGCCGATCCTGGTGCGCAAGCAGGTGCAATTGACCGGCGACCGCCTGACCGACGCCCAGCCCGGCTTCGACAGCCAGACCCAGGAAGCCGCCGTGCATCTGGCGCTCGATTCCCAGGGCGCGCGGATTTTCAAGGACCTGACGCGCGACAACGTCGGCAAGCGGATGGCGATCCTGCTGGTCGAAAAGGGCCGTGGCGAAGTCGTCACCGCGCCGGTGATCCGCACCGAAATCGCCGGCGGGCGGGTGCAGATCAGCGGCAAGATGACCACCCAGGAAGCCAACGACGTGGCCTTGTTGCTGCGCTCGGGCGCGCTGGCGGCGCCGATGGAGATCGTCGAGGAACGCACCATCGGCCCCAGCCTTGGCGCCGACAACATCGCCAAGGGTTTCAAGTCCACCCTTTACGGCTTTGCCGCGATCGCCGTCTTCATGTCGGTGTACTACATGCTGTTCGGCGTGATCTCGGTGATCGCACTCGCCGCCAACCTGCTGTTCCTGATCGCGCTGCTGTCGCTGCTGCAGGCCACACTCACGCTGCCCGGCATCGCCGCCATCGCGCTGGCGCTCGGCATGGCGATCGACGCCAACGTGCTGATCAACGAACGCATCCGCGAGGAATTGCGCGGCGGCGCCTCGCCGCAGGCGGCGATCACCGCCGGCTACGAGCGCGCGTTCGGCACCATTCTCGATTCCAACGTCACCACCCTGATCGCCGGTCTCGCATTGCTGATTTTCGGCTCGGGCGCGGTGCGTGGCTTCGCGGTGGTTCACTGCCTGGGCATTCTGACCTCGATCTTTTCGTCGGTGGTGGTGTCGCGCGGCCTGGTCAACCTGGTGTACGGCTCGCGCCGCAAGCTCACCCATGTATCGATCGGTGAGGTATGGCGGCCAGACGCGGCCGCCGTCAGCGACAGCAAGTCGCTAGCCGTCAAAGACTAGAACCCGGCCCCGCCACCTATCCCCACGGAGCAGCAAATGGAATTCTTCCGCATCCGGCGCGACATCCCGTTCATGAAGCACGCGCTGGTGTTCAACGTGATTTCGTTGGTCACCTTTGTGCTTGCAGTTGCGTTTCTGGTGCTGCGCGGCCTCAATTTCTCGATTGAATTCACCGGCGGTGTGGTGATCGAGGCGCGTTACGAGCAGGCGGCCAACCTTGAAGGCATCCGCAGCGCGCTCGAGCGCGGCGGCGTCCACGAACCACAAGTACAAAACTTCGGCACCTCGCGTGACGTGATGATCCGCCTGGCGTTGAAGGACGCCAGCAATCCGGCCATCACCAAACAGGATGAACAAACCAGGAAGCAGGTGTTCGACCAGGTCAAGTTCGCCGCCCTGGCGATCGCCCCGGGCGGCACCGGCGGCAAGATTACCCGTGTCGAATTCGTTGGCCCGCAGGTCGGCAAGGAGCTGGCCAACGACGGCGCGCTCGCACTCCTGGTGGTGATTGCCGGCATCATGGCCTACCTCGCGGTGCGCTTCGAATGGAAGTTTTCGCTCGCCGCGATCATCGCCAACATGCATGACGTGGTGATCATCCTCGGCTTCTTCGCCTTCTTCCAGTGGGAATTCTCGCTCTCGGTACTGGCGGCGATTCTGGCGGTGCTCGGCTACTCGGTCAATGAATCGGTGGTGGTGTTCGACCGGGTGCGCGAGACCTTCCGCAGGCGCCGCGGCCTCACTGTCCCCGAGGTGATCAATCATGCGATCACCAGCACCATCTCGCGCACCATCATCACCCACGGCAGCACGCAGTTGATGGTTACTTCCATGCTGATTTTTGGCGGCCCGACCCTGCATTATTTCGCCCTCGCCCTGACCATCGGCATCCTGTTCGGCATTTATTCCTCGGTGCTGGTGGCCAGTCCGATCGTGATGTGGCTGGGCGTGACGCGCGGCGACCTGATCAAGGCGCCGGGGCCGGACAAGACCGCAAACGACGGCGCGGTCGTCTAAAAAAGGCGCGCCGGCAACGACTGCGCACCACGGGTTTCATGCCGTTGCGCGCGCCGCCGGGCGATTGGCCTCGCGTAGCGCTGGACACCGTCCGGCCGGCACGCTAGATTCGCGATTATTCGATAACGGGCGAACTGCAATGACCACCAAAGAAGACAAAACCGTGCTGGCTACACGCGAGGTGCCGGTCTGGGACCTCGGCGTGCGACTGTTCCACTGGGCACTGGTGATCCTGGTGGTCACCTCATTCATCACCGCCAAGATCGGCGGCAACGCGATCACCTATCATGCCTGGTCCGGCTACACGATTTTGACGCTCCTGATTTTCCGCATCCTGTGGGGTTTCTTCGGCGGCACGCATGCGCGCTTCACCTCATTCGTCCGCGGTCCCGGCGCCGTCATCACCTACATGAAAGGCATGTTCGATCGTGGTGCGCATCCGCAGTCGCTCGGACACAACGCATTGGGCGCGCTGTCGGTGGTGGCGATGCTGCTGGTACTGCTGTTCCAGGCTGGATCCGGCCTGTTCGTCAATGACGATATCGCGTTTGAAGGGCCACTTTACAAATTTGCCGGCAAGGAGCTTTCAGACAAACTGATGAGCCTGCACCGTTTGAACGAGAAGGTGATCCTCGCCCTGGTTGCACTCCACCTCGCGGCGATCGCGTTCTATTACTTCTATCACAAGGAAAATCTGGTGCGTCCGATGCTCACCGGGTTCAAGCGGGTCACCGCTGCTGTAAGCATGTCACGCCACGGCAGCTGCCTGCTGGCGGCGGTACTGCTGACTGCCAGCGCTGTCGGGGTGTATTTTCTGGTGAACGCAGCGAAATAGTCGCGCGGCGCTTCTCTCGATGAACAAGGCCGGGCAATGCCCGGCCTTGTTCACGTCACGATCCGCCTCTTATTGCGCACGATATGGATCGTGGCAGTTCTTGCACGCCCCGCCGACCCCGCCGAAGGCCGCCTGCAACGCAGCCTTGTCGCCACTCTTTGCCGCCGCCAAAAGCTTGGGCGTTTCGCCCTGCAGTTTGCCCTGCAGATCCTTGAATTTGGCCCATTCTTTCCAGATTTCCGGTTTGGCCTTGGTGTTCGCGGACTGGTCGGTGCCCTCCAGGAAACCGTCGTACACGACTTTGGACATGTCTTCGACCACTTGCGCGCTCAACTCAAGCTGTGCGGGCGTGAGGTTGCGTTCACCCTTGATGTGCGCATTGATACGCCCAAAATGGTTGGCCATCATCTGGAAACCCGCCTTGCGATAGACAACCGAACGGTCCGCTGGCACCTGTGCCTGCACCGCACCGGCCACCAGCGCCGCGAGGACTGCCGCCCCCAATAACACTTTCTTCATGAAAAACCTCCTGAGGTTTGTGAAATAACGGTAGCTAGCCGTCAGATGAAAACAGTGGCCGGAGACGATTATTCCATAGGTTCCGCCTGACTTGCTTGCGACACCATCGACTGCGCTGCACGGAATCTAAGGTGCGCTCGCATATCGTGGCTGCGCGACGCGCGGCTGCCGGCAAGGCCATGAGAAGCAAACGAGCACGCCAGAGCATAACGTCGCTCTGCAGAGGCGAGTTGACAGCCGGCAGGCGCCTGCTGCCTTGCGTGGTCGCCCATCGCAGCCACACCCGCGGCGGAGCGGCAATCAACGCCCGAACCGCCGCTTGACTATAATCGCGCACCAGCAGCCGAACCAAACCAGTCGCGCCGAGATTGCCGCGACCAAACTCGCAAGCCCGCCCACCGCGACCAAGTCCAGTGCGTTCCTCCCGTCGTCGCCCCGCCTTGCGCTGGCTCACCCGCCTGTCGCTCATGCTTTTGCTGGTCATGGCCCAGCATGCGGCGGCCTTGCATGCCCTTAACCACGACTTCGAGCGCGGCCAGCACGGCAAGTCGGCGCAAAGCGTGCACGCGTGCTGTATCGCATTTCACGGCATCGATGACGCTCCAGCGCCGATTGGCAACACCAGCACACCCGTTTCGCAACAGGCTTCCCCGCTCGCCCTGCCCGAAGCTACGCCGGCGGCAAGCATCCAACGCACTGCCTACCAGTCGCGCGCCCCACCCTCGAATCCCTGACAGCTCGTTTGATGCCGCCCGCGCGATGCCGATGTCGCGTCGCGCCCGTATCGATGCTTTCCGGAGATTCACCCATGAGATCGCTTTATCCGCCATTGGCGGCCACTATGCTGGCCGCCGCCATGTCGCCGGCCGCCGCGCAGGCCGTCCGCGCGTCCGGCCCGGCGCCCGAGGTGATGATCACCGGCAATCCGCTGGGTAGCGGCCTGTTCGAGCTTGCGGTGCCGGTGTCGACCCTCGAGTCGCCCGACCTGCAACTGCGCGGCAGTCCCAGCCTTGGAGAAACCATCGGCAACCTGCCGGGCGTCAGTTCCTCCTATTTCGGCCCGGGCGCCAGCCGGCCGATCATTCGCGGTCTCGACGGTGACCGTATTCGCGTATTGCAGGGTTCGGTCGGCACACTCGACGCCTCCGGCCTGTCGTTCGACCATGCGGTGCCGACCGATGCGATGGCGGTCAGCCGCATCGAGGTAGTGCGTGGCGCGGCGGCCCTGTTGTACGGTGGCAGCGCGGTCGGCGGTGTGGTCAACGTGCTGACCAACCGGATTCCCGAATCGGCCGTCCATGGCGTTCAGGGCGCGCTGGAGGGTCGTGCCGGCGGTGCCGGCAATGAGCGCGCCGTCTCGAGTCTGATCGAAATCGGCAATGGCCAATTCGCGATCCATGCCGACGGTTTCTGGCGCGAAAGCAGCGATCTGAAGATTCCCGGCTTCGCCCGTTCCGCACAGCAGCGCGCGGCCGATGCGATCAACAATCCGGCCCAGGCGCAGCCCACCGGCGTGGTGCCGAACACCGCGGCCAAAGCCAATGGCGGCTCGCTGGGCGGCGCCCTGACCTGGGACCAGGGCTATTTCGGCGCCTCGTATACCAACCACGAGACCACCTACGGTTCACCGCTGGAAGCCGGCGTCAAGATCAACATGCACAGCGACCGCTATGACCTGGCAGGCGAAGTGCGCGATCTTGGCGGTTTCATCACCGGCCTCAAGTTCAAGGGCGCCTTCACCGACTATGCGCATCGCGAGATCGACCGGGGCGTGATCGGCACCAGCTTTCTCAACAAGGGCTACGAGACCCGCATCGAGGCCAGCCATGCGCCGATCGGCATGCTCAAGGGCGTGCTTGGCATGCAATTGAACAATGCCCGCTTCTCCGCGCTCGGCGACGAAGCCTTCGTGCCCGGAACCCTGACCAACTCAAAGGCCTTGTACATCTACGAGGAGTTGCAGCAGGGCGCACTCAAGCTGAGCCTCGGCGGTCGGCACGAAAGCACCAGCGTCACCGCGAGCGGTGACCAGAATGTGCAGAATTTCGCCGATCCAGCAAACCCGGTGGCGCGCTTCGCCGCGCAGGACGCGCGCCGCTTCAAGGGCATCAGCGCGGCATTCGGTGCGGTTTACACCATTGACCGCCGGTTCGCGCTGTCGGCCAACCTCGCGCACAGCGAGCGCGCGCCGACGTTCTATGAATTGTTCGCCAACGGTCCGCACGCCGCCACCGGCAGCTACGAATTGGGCAATCGCGACTTCGGTCTCGAAAAATCCAATTCGCTCGACGCCGGCGTGAAATGGCGCGGCGGCCCGCATTCGGCGAGCCTGTCCGCCTATACGACGCGCTTCGCGAACTATCTGGCCTTGTTCAATACCGGTTCCCGGCGCGGCGGCGACGGCGCGTTCGAAGATCCGCTCAATCCCGGTTTTTCGACCACCGGGTCCAGCGAGTTGTCGAATGAAGCGGTGTATCGCGCGGTGCCGGCGCGCTTTTCCGGATTTGAAGCCGAAACCCGGATTCGCCTGGCCGAACGCCCGGGCACGCTCACCCTGGAAATCAAGGGCGATTTGGTGCGTGCAACCAACCTGCAAACCGGCATCGGCCTGCCGCGCATCCCGCCACGCCGTCTCAATCTCGCGCTCAACTACGCGATCGATCGCCACAGCCTGCGGCTGGAGATCAACCACGCCGCCGCCCAGAACCGGGTGCCGGCCGGCGAGTTCGCCACCACCGGTCATACCCTGGTCAATGTCTACGCCAGCACCAGGCTCAGCATCGGCGGTCGACAGGTGCTGGCCTGGCTGCGTGGCACCAACCTGGGCAACCAGGAAGCACGCCTGGCCAGTTCGTTCCTGCGCGATATCGTGCCGCTCGGCGGCCGCGCGCTGCAAGCCGGCTTGCGGGTCGAATTCTGAGGCGTGCGCGCCGGCGAGTGCCACGGCCAACCGCGCGGTCCGGCGGCGGCGAGCACCTTCGCCGGTCGCTGACCGTTCGGCGCGCCCGCTTCACTCGATGGTAAAGGACAACAGGTCGATGGTTTCGTTTTTCGGCGCTTCACCGGCGACCATGGTTTCCGACTCCACCCGGACCGGGCGCATCACGTCGCGCGCATACCAGTGCGTCTCGCGTACGGTGAGCACCCGTTTCGCATCGCCCGGATCGGTGGTCTCGATGTTCAGCTCGATCTTCATCGCGAGGAAGCGGCCGGCGGGCACGTCAATCGACTCCCAGGCCACAGCGTGACCTTCGCCCTTCATGCGCACATTCTGGTCGGCCCCGAAATTGCTCACCCCGGAGTCGATCCCCCAGCGCTTGCCGGGGTAAAGCGGGAATGAGTAGTAGGCAAGCGCCGGGCGATAGTCGTTGAATCCGCTGCCAAGCAGTCCCCACTGGCGATCATGCACAGTGGTGGAAGAATCGAATGAGCCGGACTGCTCGGTCTTGAGCGAAATCCCCTGCTCGTTGACATTGGCGACCGACTGCCGCATCGCGAAGCTCAGACGCCCGGTCGACCGGCGATAGAGCCACTGATCCCCGGTTTGCACGGTCGGCCGCCCGATCAACCCGGTATCGGTGCGCGGATCAATACGCGATGGCGCCGCTGGCGGCGGCGGTTTGGATGGGGCGCCGGCTTGCGCGCCGGTCTGCGATGGTGTCCCGGCCGGCGCCGGCGCCTGCGCCTGATCCGCGGACGGCGCCGGGCTTGGTGATTGCACAGCGGACGACGCCGGGTTTTGAGCCCGCACCAGCGGCGTTGTGCCGGCGCAGACGACTACGCCGGCGACCAGCCAGGCACGGCACAGGTGTGGCAGCACTTACGCCCGGCGCGCCAGGTCACCCGCCCGACCGATATACGTGGCCGGGGTCAGGCCGAGCAAGTCGCGCTTGGCATGGTCGGGAATCGACAACTCACCGACAAACGCCTGCAACGCCTCGCGCGTGATGCCCTTGCCACGCGTCAGCGCCTTGAGCTTTTCATAGGGGTTTTCGACGCCATAGCGGCGCATCACGGTCTGCACCGCTTCGGCCAGCACCTCCCAATTGGCGTCGAGATCCTCGGCCAGGCGCACCCGATTGACTTCCAGCTTGCCCATGCCGCGCGCCAGCGAATCGAGCGCCAGGAGGCTGTGCCCGAGCGCCACCCCGACATTGCGCAGCACCGTCGAGTCGGTCAGGTCGCGCTGCCAGCGCGAGATCGGCAGTTTGTCCGCGAGATGGCGCAACACCGCGTTGGCCAGCCCGAGGTTGCCTTCGGCATTCTCGAAATCGATCGGGTTGACCTTGTGCGGCATGGTGGAAGAACCGACTTCGCCTTCCTTCAGGCGCTGGCGAAAATATCCCACCGAAATGTAGCCCCAGGTATCGCGGCACCAGTCGATCAGAATGGTGTTGATGCGTGCCAGGGCATCGAAGTATTCGGCCAGGGTGTCGTGCGGCTCGATCTGGATCGTATGGGTATTGAATTCCAGTCCCATGCGTTCGACCACGCCGCGCGCCAGCGCCTCCCAGTCGACCTCGGGGTAGGCGATGGTGTGCGCGTTGTAGTTGCCGGTGGCGCCGTTGAGCTTGCCCATCAGCGCCACCCGCTCGAAAACGGTGATGGCGCGCGCCAGGCGCATCGCCACATTCGCCGCCTCCTTGCCGAGCGTGGTCGGGGTTGCCGGCTGACCATGGGTGCGCGCCAGCATCGGGGTGGCGGCCTCCGCGTGGGCCAGTTGTCGCAGCGTGGCCAGGCACCCGCGCAATGCCGGCAGCAGAACCTCTTCACGCGCCGCGCCCAGCATCACGCCGTACGAAAGGTTGTTGATGTCTTCGGAGGTGCAGGCGAAATGAATGAACTCGCCGGCCTGCGCGAATGACGGGCTGGCCGCCATCTTCTCCTTCATGAAGTATTCGACCGCCTTGACATCGTGATTGGTGGTGCGTTCGATTTCCTTGATGCGCAACGCATCGGCTTCGCCAAACCCGTCGACCATCGCATCGAGCGCCGCCAGCACCTCCGGCGCGAGCGGCGGCAGTTCCGCGAGGCCGGCACCGGCAAGCGCACGCAACCAGGCCGCCTCGACCGTGACGCGATAGCGCAGCAATGCGAACTCCGAGAGGTAGGGGCGCAGCGAATCGAGCCGTGCCGCATAGCGGCCATCAAGCGGAGACAGCGATTGCAGGGGGGAAGGCATGGTGGGAAGCTTCGGGTTTGGACCAGCCGATTTTATCCGCTGCCGCCGGCGCCAGGCGGCCGCGATCGACCTGATTGTTATAATCATCGGCGGGGAAACAGCAGAAAAGCATGCATGAAACTGATCGGCGCCAACGCCAGCCCATTCGTGCGCAAAGTGCGTGTCGTGATGGCCGAGAAGCGGCTTGACTTCCAGCTTGTACTCGAGAACCCCTGGGACAGCGCCACCCGGGTGCCGGAGTACAACCCGTTGGGCAAGATCCCGACACTGGTGATGGACGATGGCGGCGCGGTGTTCGACTCGAGCGTGATCGTCGAATACCTGGACACCATCACGCCGGTCAACAAGCTGATCCCAGCCTCGGGTCGCGCGCGGGTCGAAGTGCGCTGCTGGGAAGCGCTCGGCGACGGCATCTGCGACGCCGCGATCCTGGCGCGGCTGGAAGCCAACCGGCCAAAAGGTGAACAAAGCCCCGACTGGATCAAGCGCCAGTTGCAGAAGGTCGAGCTGGCACTGGCCGCCGCCGCACGCGGCCTGGGCGACAAGCCATGGTGTTCGGGCACCAGCTATTGCCTGGCCGACATCGCCGTCGGCATCGCGCTGGGCTACCTTGATTTTCGCTTCCCGCAGATTGACTGGCGCGGCCCACACGCGAACCTGGCGAAGCTGGCCGACAAGCTGGCCAAACGCCCGTCGTTCGCCGACACCATGCCAAGCGCGGTTTGAGCACCCCATCCAGGCGCACTGCGATTGCCGCTCACGCGCGCTGCCACTGATTTCAGCGCCTTGCGCGTCATCAGCTGCGTGACTGCAGCACGGCCTCAGGGCACGGCGCCTGCACCTGATTGCCTGCCGGCAGCATGGATGAAGCCGCCGCCCAGGCAAACTTCGCCGTCGTAGAGCACGGCCGATTGCCCGGGCGTGACAGACCATTGGCGCTGCTCGAACGACAATTCGAATCCATTGTCCGGCAGGGCCGTGAAGCGGCAGGCGGCATCACTCTGGCGATAGCGCGTGCGAGCGCCAAGCAAGGCGTCATCGGCGGGGGCGGCGCCTGCCACCCAGGACGCATCGCGCGCAACCAGGCTTTGCGCCAGGAGCAGCGGATGGTCGTGACCGCGTACCACGGTGATGCTGTTGCTCGCCACATCCTTGGCGGCGACGAACCATGGCTCCCCGCCATTGGCGTCGCCACGGTCGCTGCGCATGCCGCCCAGGCCAATGCCCTTGCGCTGGCCGATCGTATAGAACATCAGGCCGATATGCAGGCCGACCTGGCGGCCGGTTTCGTCGCGCATCGGTCCCGGCTGCTTCGGCAGATAACGGTTCAGAAACTCGCGGAACGGCCGTTCGCCAATGAAGCAGATGCCGGTCGAATCCTTTTTCGCATGGTTGCCCAGGCCCGCTTCCAGGGCAATGCGCCGGACCTCTGTTTTCCGCAGTTCGGCCAGCGGAAACAACACCTTTGACAACTGCGCCTGACTCAGGCGATGCAAAAAGTAACTCTGGTCCTTGGTCCGGTCGGCGGCGCGCAACAGCTCGAAACGTCCGTCACGTTGGCGCACGCCGGCATAGTGCCCGGTGGCGATGCGATCGGCGCCGAGCTTGACCGCATGATCCAGAAACGCCTTGAACTTGATCTCCGCGTTGCACAGCACGTCCGGATTGGGGGTACGCCCGGCCGCATACTCGCGCAGGAAATCGGCGAACACGCGATCCTTGTATTCGGCGGCGAAATTGACGGCTTCGAAGTCGATCCCGATCACATCGGCGGCCGCCGCCGCATCGACCAGATCTTCGCGCGTCGAGCAGTACTCGTCGTTGTCGTCATCTTCCCAGTTCTTCATGAACAGACCGGTGACGCGGTAGCCCTGGCGCTTCAACAGCAGGGCCGCGGCCGCGGAATCGACGCCGCCCGACATGCCGACCACCACCGGGATCCCCCTCATCGCGCGGCCTGCAGATCCGCTTGCGGATCGTAGCCGGCGCGCCAGCGCTCGAACGCCACCACGGTGACCGGCAAGCCCGGATCATGGAACCAGGAATCGACCGCGAACCGTGACTGACTTTGCGCTTCGATCAGGGTCGCCGCCCAGTGCTCGCCGAACACCAGAAACGCGAACCGGTGGCGGCGCTCCCCGGGCACATGAAAGCGCAACGCACCGGCGCCAGCCAGCAGTCGCAGGAAGGCCTCGGTATTGATCGAATGGTCGATGCAGTCCATTGCGCCGTCGAGTCCGCGCTCTTCCATGCTGTTGCGGCCGCGGTCGCGCCAGATCGGGGTCTGGCCGGCGGCGATCGCATACATCCGGCCGATCACCTGCGCCAGCAGCGCGCGCTCGGCAGCCGGGTCGGGTGCCGCCTGCAACTGCTCGCGCAGCGCCTGCAGATCGGCATCGCTGAAAACAGCGGTCGCACGCTGATAGCAGCTGTAGTTGAAGCAAATATCCTGTTCCACGGCCGCGCGCAGCGGACCGGTCGTCGTCGCCAGGCAAAGCGCCAGCAGCCAGCGCGCCGGGATCATGGCCGAATGGTCCTGATCATGTCGAGCGGCATTCGGCGGCGGGCCAGATAGTCGTCGATGCTGACCAGCACCCAGGGGCTGCGGAAACGCCTGGCGGCAGCGGCGATTTCATCGCGCGTCATCCAGAGCGCCCGTTCGATGCCGGCGTCAAGCGTCAATTCCGGGTTCGGCGCACCGACACTGCCGGCGAATGAAAAGCGCATGAACGTGCGGCCGCGCGCCGGTTCGCGCCATTGGTACACGCCGATCAACGCCTCGGGTGTGAACCGACATGCGGTTTCCTCCAGCACTTCGCGGCATACCGCGTCGATCAGGCTCTCGCCATCCTCAAGATGGCCGGCAGGTTGATTGAGCAGCAGACCGTCAGCGGTGCGCTCCTCGATCAGAAGAAAGCGCCCCGCCTGCTCGGCAATCCCGGCCACGGTCACGTTGGGCTTCCAGCGCGCGTCGTTGGTGACGGTCACACCATTCCCCGAAAAGCTGGAATTTTACCCGGCTGCCGGCACCGGCCGTGGTGTTGCGACCGGCGGCGATCTCAATGCCTGGCCGCTGGCGCCTCGGTGGGCGGCTTGGTGCCGACTTTTTCCAGGCCGGCCGCCGGCGCCGCCGGATTGGCGGCCTTGGTCACCCCGGCCAGCGGGTCGCTGGCGGCGTCACTGGTCGACGGCAGCGCCTGAATCCTGGCGCGCGGCTTGCCAGACTTGCCGTCCTTGCCCTCGTTGCCTTCCCTGGCCTCGGCCTTGACCTCGGTCTTCACCAGCGCCGGCGGCACGACCTCGATCTTGTTGGTCGTCATGTAGTCGTTCATTTCCTTCCAGCCCGAGAATACCGGCGCCTTCGGACTGTCCGGATACATCGCGAAACAGTCTTCGAGCGCGCGGCCGGCATGCCGGCAGGCACTGCCCACCGCCACCGCGTCGGCGTCGCGCGCCTTGCTGCCGTCGAGCACCGCGATCTGGTCGCAGGCCGACAGCGCCGGCAACAGCAGGATCAGAAACAACAGGGATGTCGTGCGCGACGGGTTCATGGCGGGACGGAGAGACTCTTCCACGAAGGATAAGCGTCACGCCAGCGCGCGCTTCGATCGAACAGAGCCGTCTTTGCGGCCCAGATCGACGGCTGCGCGGCCGCCCGTCAATCGACCTCAATCACCCCGTTGGCGGTCACGCTCAAGTTGCTCGCTCCACCCTCGGCGGGCGGTGGCGCCACGCTGGCGTCCGCGATGGCGGCGCCACGCGCCTGCATCATCATGACCCGCGGTGGCGGCCCTGAATAGCCGGTCGCCAGATTGATCCGCTGCACCTTGTAGGCACGCCCGCCGAGCGCCTTCTGCGCCACTTCGGCACGCGCGCGAAACGCCGCGATCGCCTCGCTCACCAGTTCGTTCTCGGCCGCCCGGCGCGCCTCCGGCGACACCGAAAAGCTCATGCCGCCCAATTGCATGCTGGCCTGCAGCTTGCCGATCAGCGCCGATCCGGCGGCGAAATCGCGGGTTTCAAGGCGCACTTCGGCGCGCCCGCGCCAGCCTTGAAACTGGTTGCTGCGCGCGGCATACACCGGGGTAGTCTGGTTGTTGCCGCTGCGCACCTTGACGGCGGGGAATTCACGCGCGATCTTCAGCGCTTCGGCCAGACTGCGATTGATCGCGGTGGCAAGCTGGGCCGGATTGGCATTTGTGTCCTCCACATACAGTTGCGCCACCAGCAGGTCATTGGCCACCTCGCGCTGCGCCTCGGCCTGCAACTCCACCACGTTGTAGCGTTGCGGCAAGACCTGCACCTGGGCCGCGGCGTCGCGCGCCGGCGCCAAGCCGCCAAGCGCGGTAACCAGGCAGAACGCGGCCGACAGATGGCGGCGGACCACAGCGGTACGGGGAATAAGGTTTGGCAGATGCATGGCGGTGACCACCAAAGGGAACAGGGATCGGAAGCAGCCGTTATACTCCTCCTGATCGCCATTCCGCTTCCTGGGTCCAGCAGTGGAATCCCGATTGACTGCCTTCCGAGCAACCGGCTGTCGATCAGGACCCGATGGCAGCGGTCCGGCCGATGAACATGACGAAAATTCACCCGCGGACCCGGCATTGCCGGGCGCGGGAAGAGGAGCTTGATTTGAAAATCGGTATCCCGCGGGAAACCCGGCCCGGCGAGACGCGCGTCGCCGCCACCCCCGAAACAGTCAAGAAATATGTGGCGGCCAGGCACAGCGTGATGGTCGAAGCCGGCGCCGGCGCCGGCGCGATGATCCCGGATGCCGACTTCGCTGCCGCCGGCGCGCAACTGGTTGACATCGCCACGCTCTACGGGCAGTCCGAGCTGATTCTCAAGGTACGCCCGCCGCAAGCCGACGAGGCCGCGCAGATGAACAGTGGTCACGTGCTGGTGGGCACCCTCAACCGCTTCGATGCCGCCGGCCTCGAGGCGCTCGCCAAACAGGGCGTCACCGGTTTCGCGCTGGAGGCCGCGCCGCGCATCACCCGCGCGCAGTCGCTCGACGTGCTGTCGTCGCAGGCCAATCTCGGCGGCTACATCGCGGTGCTCACCGCCGCCACCCATTACCCGAAGGTGATGCCGATGTTCATGACCGCCGCCGGCACCATCAAGGCGGCGCGCGTGATCATCATGGGCGTTGGTGTCGCCGGCCTGCAGGCGATCGCCACCGCCAAACGCCTGGGCGCGGTGGTCGAAGCCACCGACGTGCGGCCGGCCACCAAGGAACAGGTCGAATCGCTCGGCGCCAAGTTCATCGACGTGCCGTTCGAAACCGATGAAGAGCGTGAAATCGCCCAGGGTGTCGGCGGCTACGCCCGGCCAATGCCCGAATCCTGGCTCCAGCGCCAGGCATCGCTGGTGGCCGAGCGCATCCGCCAGGCCGACATCGTCGTCACCACCGCCCTGATTCCCGGCCGCGCCGCGCCGGTGCTGGTGACCGAAGAGATGGTCAAGAGCATGAAGTCGGGTTCGGTGATCGTCGACATGGCCGCCGAGCAGGGCGGCAACTGCCCCTTGACCGTGCGCGACCAGGTGGTGGTCAAGCATGGCGTCACGCTGATCGGCCACACCAACTTTCCGGCCCTGGTGCCGGCCGACGCCTCGGCGCTGTTCGCCCGCAATGTGCTTGATTTCCTGAAACTGATCATCGACAAGGAAGCCAATCTCGCGATCAACAAGGAAGACGAGATCGTCGCCGCCTGCCTGCTGACCGAAGGCGGTCAGGTGGTCAAGAAATAAACCGCGAACCGCCAAGGAAAAATCATGGAAGCGATCAGCCCCACCATCGTCAACCTCATCATCTTCGTGCTGGCCATCTACGTCGGCTATCACGTGGTCTGGACCGTCACCCCCGCCCTGCATACGCCGCTGATGGCGCTGACCAACGCATTGTCGGCGGTGATCATCGTCGGCGCCATGCTGGCCGCCGCACTGACTACCAGCGACCTGTCGCGCTGGATGGGTACCGCCGCGGTCGCGTTGGCCGCGGTCAACGTGTTCGGCGGCTTTCTGGTGACCCGCCGCATGCTCGAGATGTTCAAGAAAAAAGACAAGCCCGCCGCCACGGAGGCGCACAAATGAGCATCAACGTCGTCACCCTCCTGTACCTGGTCGCCTCGATCTGCTTCATTCAGGCATTGAAGGGCCTGTCGCATCCGACCACCGCACGCCAGGGCAATGTGTTTGGCATGATCGGCATGGCGGTTGCCGTGCTGACCACCGCCGCCCTAATCGTCAAGCTTGCCGATTCCCGGGCAGCGGGCATGGTTTACGTATTCGGCGGGCTCCTGATTGGTGGCAGCGCCGGCGCGATCATGGCCAAGCGGGTCGAAATGACCAAGATGCCGGAACTGGTCGCCTTCATGCATTCGATGATCGGCCTGGCCGCTGTCTGCATCGCGGTGGCGGTGGTGGCCGAGCCATCGGCCTTCGGCATCGCCCCGGCCGGCCAGTTGATGCCCTACGGCAACCGGCTTGAGTTGTTCATCGGCACTTTCGTCGGCGCCATCACCTTCTCGGGTTCGGTGATCGCCTTCGGCAAGCTGTCCGGCAAGTACAAGTTCCGCCTGTTCCAGGGCGCGCCGGTGATGTTCGCAGGCCAGCACGCCTTGAACGCCATCATGGGCCTGGCGATGCTGGGCTTCGGCCTCTGGTTCACCTATGACCAGAGCTGGCTGCCGTTCATCATCATGACCGCCATCGCCTTCGTGCTGGGCGTGCTGATCATCATCCCGATCGGCGGCGCCGACATGCCGGTGGTGGTGTCGATGCTCAACTCCTATTCCGGCTGGGCGGCGGCCGGCATCGGCTTCTCGCTCAACAACTCGATGCTGATCGTCGCCGGTTCCTTGGTCGGGTCAAGCGGCGCGATCCTCTCCTACATCATGTGCAAGGCGATGAACCGCTCGTTCATCAACGTCATCCTCGGCGGCTTCGGGCAGGAAGCCGGCGCCGCCGCCGGCAAGCAGGAACAGCGCCCGGTCAAGAGCGGCGCGCCCGACGACGCCGCCTTCATGATGAGCAATGCCGAGACGGTGGTGATCGTGCCGGGCTACGGCCTGGCGGTGTCGCGCGCCCAGCATGCCTTGAAGGAACTGGCGCACAAGCTGGGCGAAAAAGGCGTGCAGGTGCGCTACGCCATCCACCCGGTGGCCGGGCGCATGCCGGGCCACATGAACGTGCTGCTGGCCGAAGCCGAGATCCCGTATGACCAGGTGTTCGAGATGGAAGACATCAATCCCGACCTGCGCCAGACCGATGTGGTGCTCGTTCTTGGCGCCAACGACGTGGTCAATCCGGCGGCGAAGATTCCCGGCAGCGCGATTTTCGGCATGCCGATCATCGAGGCCAGCCAGGCGCGCACGGTGATCGTCAACAAGCGTTCGATGGCCTCGGGTTATGCCGGGCTGGACAATGAGCTGTTCTACATGGACAAGACCATGATGGTGTTCGGCGACGCCAAGAAATGCCTGGAAGACATGGTCAAGGCGCTCGACGCGCTGTAGCGCGTATGCCCCCACGCCCGCAAAGCCCGCCGCCCTGCTGGCTTTTTTGCAGCCAGACAAACACCCGTCCAATCAATGCAATGATTTGTCGGCGTCAGGACTGCGCGCCGCCCATAAATATGGCAATATGGGTGTATGAAAACGACACTTGAACTCCCCGATCCGGTTTTCCGCAAAGCGAAGGCCACCGCGGCTGAGCGCGGCCAATCGCTGAAGGATTTCATCACTGAAGCCTTGCGCGACAAGTTCGCCGCCGAGGCCAGGCGCCCCGCCGCCGCTGAGCCTCCCTGGATGCAGGGCTTTGGCAAGCTCAAGCATCTGCACGAGGAAACCGTTCGCATACAAAGTGTGATCGACGAGGAGTTCGGGGTCATCGAACCCGAGGATCGTCGTTGATCATCGACACCAACGCGCTTTCGGCGTTTGTCGACGGGAAGCCTGGCATTGGTGAGATCGTGCGCACCCATCGCCGCCCGGCGATTCCGGTGATCGTGCTCGGCGAATATCGGTACGGAATCGCCGGGTCGACACATCGAAAGACCTACGAGGATTGGCTTGGCGCCAATCTTCAACAGTTCGACGTTCTGGACATCACCACTGAGACGACCGTGTTCTACGCCTTGCTGCGGGCCGCGCTCAAGAAATCAGGGCAACCGATCCCGGCGAATGACGCATGGATCGCAGCCCTTGCGTTACAGCACAGGATACCTATCCTCAGCCGTGATGAGCATTTCGATGCACTTCCAGACGTGCTGCGGATCGGCTGGTAGGGGGTAGCGGACATATGCTGCGATGTACTTTCAGCGGCGAAGATTCCCGGCAGCGCGATCTTCGGCATGCAGATCATTGAGGCTAGCCAGGCGCGCACGGTGATCGCCGGCAAGCGTTCGATGGCCTCCAGCTACGCCGGCCCGAACAACGAACTGTTCTACATGGACAAGACCATGATGGTGTTCGGCGACGCCAAGAAATGCCTGGAGGACATGGTCAAGGCGCTTGACGCGCTATAGCCGTAGCGCCTGACCGACACACGAAAGCCCGCCACCCGGCGGGCTTTTTTTTGCGCGCTCGTTCCGCAGTGCGTACCTGCGGCAAGCCCCAAACGGCTCAACTGAACCTGAAATTGGCGGCAGATCGGGGCATGGCCAGCGGCCTCCTGGGTGGAACATCCGGGGGCAAGTGACTTTGAATGGTTCCGCGCGCTTGCAATGCAAGCCGCAGGTGGACCGACACAGTCATTCCTACAACCACCACCGGCCGAGATCCGGCGTGACTCATGATCAGATCAAACGCACAGGGTGATTTTGCAGCGCGCCATCGCAGGCGAAGCGCGCCCGCGCACCGGATCACCGGGGCACGCGGAAGGCAAGTGCCGTGACTACCCTTGCGATACCCGCATCACAGGCGCCGCCAACCCCTGCAGCCGCCATGGCAGGCGGCGAAGGGCACGCGGCGCTGCTGCTCGGGCTGCAGGCCACGCTGCTGTCGCATGCGCGGCTGGAAGACGCGGCCACCGCCTTCGCAGTCGAACTCGCCGAAGCCCTGGGCTGTGATCGCGTCTCTATCGGACTCGTCGACGGTGACTCGGTGCGCCTCCTGGCCTGGTCGCACAGTCAATCGCCTGATCCGCGCAGCGCCGCCGGCGCCGGGCTCGAAGCGGCGATGAACGAAGCAACCGACCAGGGCACCAGCGTGATCCACCCGGCGCCGCCTGCAGCGGCGTCGTTGATCACGCTGGCCCATCAGCGCCTGCTGGCCGGCACAGACGGTGCGGCCTGCTCGATTCCATTGATCAGCAACCGCGTAAGCGTCGGCGCCATCACCCTGGAACGCGGACGCGGCTTCAATGCACGTGAAGTCGCATTGTGCGAAGACGCCGCCTGTTTTGCCGGGCCGCTCGTCGAACTGCGGCGCGCGGCAACCAAGTCGTGGTGGCAGCGGCTGGCGGGCTCGCTCAAGGCGGGCGTGGCGACAATCGTCGCGCCGGGCCATGTCGGCAGCAAGCTCGCCGCCGGCGCCGCCCTGCTCCTCTTGCTTGGCGCTGCGATGGTGCCGCTCGACTACCGGGTCAGCGCCCCGGCGCGCATCGAGGGCTCGGTGCAGCGCGTGGTCGCCGCGCCGGCCGACGGCTTCCTGCAGCGCGCCAATGTGCGCGCCGGCGACAGCGTGCGCGCCGGCCAGGTGCTGGCCGAACTGGCCGGCGAAGACCTGCAGCTCGAACAACGGCGCCGCGCAAGCGAACTGCGGCAGCATGAAAACGCCTACAAGGGCGCGATGGCGCGCGCCGACCGCGGCCAGATGGTGATCCACCAGGCGCGCGCCGGCGAGGCGCAAGCGATGCTCGACCTGATCGAGAGCCAGCTTGAGCGCGCGCAGATCGTGGCGCCGTTCGACGGCGTGGTGATCAAGGGCGACCTGTCGCAAAACCTGGGTGCGCCGGTGACCCGCGGCGAGGTCCTGCTGACGATCTCGCCGGCGGACAGCTTTCGCCTGATCGTCGAAATCGATGAAACCGAGATTGCCGCCATCGCCCCCGGCCAGTCCGGCCGCCTGGTGCTGGCGGCGGCACCGGAGCACAGTCTCGAACTGCAGGTGCTGCGGGTGGTGCCGATGGCCACCAGTGCCGAGGCGCGCAACTATTTCGAAGTCGAAGCCAGCCTCGCCACCGGCAGCATGGCCGTCCGGCCCGGCCTGCGCGGCGTAGCGAAAATCGAGGCCGGGCGCCGCTCCCTGCTCTGGATGCTGACCCATCGCGCGCTCGATGCCCTGCGCCTGGCGTGGTGGTCGGCCGGACTATGAACGCGGCCGAACCGCTGCTCTCGGCCGCGTGGTATCGGGTCGCCGGCTTGCGCGCACGCCTGGACGAGCGCGCCGGCGTAGTGCGCCAGGTGGTGCGCGGCAAGGTCTGGCATGTGCTCAGCGACCCCGGCAGCGGCCGCCAGTTGCGCCTCAATCCGCCGGCCTACGCATTTGCCGCCCGCTGCGACGGCAGCTTGAGCGTCGACCAGGTGTGGCACAGCCTGATTGAGCGCATGGGCGATGCCGCGCCGAGCCAGGACGATATCCTGCATCTGCTGGCGCAACTGCAACGCGCCGGTCTGATGCAGTTTGACAGTGCTCCCAACCTGGCCGCCATGTTCGAGCGCCGCGGCGAAGATCAACGGCAGCGCCGGCGCGCCTGGATCAATCCGCTGGCCCTGAAGCTGCGGCTGTTCGACCCGACGCGCCTGATCGACCGCATCGAGCCGCGCCTGTGCTTTCTGTTCAGCGTCCCGGCACTGGCCCTGTGGGCTGCTGCGGTAGCGCTGGCCGGACTTGGCTGTGCCCTCAATTTCGCGGCCTTGCGTGCCGCCGCCATGCAACTGGATGCGCCAAGAAGCGTCCTGCTGTTGTGGTTGTGCTACCCGCCAATCAAGGCGCTGCATGAACTGGCGCACGCGCTGGCGGTGCGCCGTTTCGGCGGCGCCGTGCGCGAAGCCGGCATCACCCTCCTGTTGTTCACCCCGGCGCCGTATGTCGACGCCTCCGCCGCCAGTGCCTTCACTCGCCGCCGCGAGCGCATCATCGTGAGCGCCGCCGGCATCATGCTCGAACTCGCAATCGCCGCGCTGGCCGCCGGCATCTGGCTGGCGGTCGAGCCGGGACTGGTGCGCGATTGTGCGTTCGTCACATTGTTCATCTGCACGGTCTCGACCCTGCTGTTCAACGGCAACCCGCTGTTGCGTTTCGACGGGTACTACGTTCTGTGCGACACCCTCGACCTGCCCAACCTGGCCCTGCGCAGCCAAGCCTGGTGGGCGGCGACGCTGCGCCGCCTGCTGCTGGGCGAGGCCGGCATGGCCGCCAACCTGTTCGCACCCGGCGAGCACAAATGGCTGATCTGCTACGCGCCGCTGGCCTGGGCCTATCGCACCGCCCTGCTGGTAACCCTGGTGCTGTGGCTGGGCGCGAAGTCGTGGCTCGTCGGCGCCGCGCTCGCCATCGGGTTCGCCGCCTGGATGCTGGGCCGCCCGGCCAACGCACTTGCACGCCTGGTCGGGTCCAGCCTGCCGGCGCCCGCCCGGCGCCGCGCGCTGGGCTTAGCCGGCACGGCGCTGGCGTGCGCCGCCATCTTCCTGTTCGCCGTGCCGTTGCCCAGTTCGACCGTGGCGCAGGGTGTGGTGTGGCCGCCGGAGCACGCACAGGTGCGCGCCGAAACCGCCGGCTTCGTCGATGCACTGGCGGCTGCCGATGCCAGCGATGTCCTGCCCGGCCAGGTCCTGCTGCGCCTGGCCGAGCCCGCGCTCGGCGCCGATCACGAGCGCCAGCAAAGCCAGCTGACCGGTCACCGGGCAAAGCAATACACGGCGCTGTTGCGCGACCCGCTGGCGGCCGCCAACATCGCCGAAGACATCGAGCGCACCGAGGCCGAACTGGCGCGCACCGCACAGCAACTTGCGCAACTGGAGGTGCGCGGCGGCAGCGCCGGGCGCCTGGTGCTGCCGCATGCCACCGACCTGCCCGGCAGTTACGCAGCCCGCGGCGCCATGCTCGGCTACATCCTCACGCCCGGCCCGGCCAACGTGCGCGCGGTGCTCTCCGAGGAGGATGCGCAACTGGTCCACGCACGCGCCCAGCGGGTCGAACTCCGTCTGGCCGAAGGCGCCGCCCTGGTGTTACCCGCAACCCTTGAACGGCAACCACCGGCCGCCACCCGCGCCCTGCCCAGCGCCGCCCTCGGCGAACGCGCGGGCGGCCGCTTCGCCACCGATCCCGCCGACCGCGACGGCCTGCGCACCATCGACCCGGTGTTCCTGCTCGATGTGGCGGTGCCGACGGCGCTGCCGCAGCGCATCGGCGGCCGCGTCTGGCTGCGCTTCGACCTCGGCCACGAGCCGCTCGGCACGCGCTGGCTGCGCCGCATGCGCCAACTCATGCTGCGCCATTTCAACCCCGCGGGTCAGGTCTGAGGCCGCGATGACAGGCGCCATCATGCACAAGCCGCACAGCCTGCCGCTGCCCGGCATCCTGTGGGGCGATTATCCGGAACGCCGCGCCGACGCCGCCGCGTCGGCCCTGGCGGCCCGGCTTGACGGTGCCTGGAACACATTGCGCAATTGGCTGCCCGGCGGCCGGCGCAGTGCCTACCGGGACTTCGCCCGGCGCGTCAGCGCGCAGGCGGCGCAGATCGATGTTGGCGATCACGATCAATGGCAGGTCCGACTGCGCGCCGTGCGCAGCGGCCTGGCACGACACGGCCTGAATGACTCCATGGCACTTGAGGCCTGCACGCTCAGCGCCGCCGCGTGCCGCCACACGCTCGGATACGCGCCCTTCGAGACGCAGATCCAGGCCGCACGTGCGCTCCTCGCCAACCAGCTGGTGGAAATGGCCACCGGCGAAGGCAAGACCGTCGCGGTGGCGCTAGCCGCGGCCGCAGCCGCACTCGGCGGCACACCGGTCCACGTGATCACCGCCAACGACTACCTGGCCTCGCGCGACGCCGACGCCTTGCAGGAGTTCTATCGCATGTGCGGCCTAGCCGCGGCTGCGGTCACCCAGCCGATGGACCGCGCCGCGCGCCGTGCAGCGTACACCGCCGACATCACGTATTGCAGCGCCAAGGAGCTGGCGTTCGACTATCTGCGCGACGGAGTTGCGCGGCCGCGCGGGCTTACCGACCTCGGGCGTCGTGCGCGTCGCCTCGGTGCGCCCGACGGCGCCGCTGGCGGCACCGTCCTGCGCGGCTTGTGCATGGCGATCATCGACGAAGTCGACACCGTGCTGATCGACGAGGCGCGCATGCCGCTGGTGTTGTCGCAAGCCGCACCGCAAGGCGACGCCGCGGCGTTTCTGCGCAGCGCCTTGCAGCTGGCACGCGCCCTGGGCGACGGCACCGACTTCACCCTGCTGCCGGAGCGCCGGGCAATCCTGACCGCCGCCGGCAGCGTCAAGGTCGGCGACTGGGCTGCCGCACCCGGCCCCTATGCCGGCCAGCGCCGCCAT
>JANPGJ010000642.1:0-4101 GCA_031423955.1 Burkholderiales bacterium | reverse complement strand
TGCCAGATGTGATCCGCGCAGTACCTGCAAACAACCATTTTCGCGCGTCGCCCGATCCAGCGCGACCATCACGCTGGCCATGTACGGATACATGCAGCCATTGTGGTACCAGTAGCCATAATCCTGATGCCACTCCCAGGCACCGCCGTCACGCGGCTCCTTGACCGTCAGCTTGGAATGGTAGTGATAGACCTCGCCGCCCAGCATGTCTTCCATGGTGTCGACCACCCGCTCCGAGCGTGCGGCCAGGCCGTAGACGCTTTCGCCCGGGTGATTCCAGGTCGCCATGCGGGTGGCCTTGCCCTCGGCATCGCGCCGGTCGTAGAGACTGGACTGCAGTTGCGGGTCCTGTTCGATCGCTGCACGCAGTATGTCGATCTCGCGTGCACCGTACAGCGACCTGACCATGACATAGCCGTCGCGGTCGTATGCCGCGCGCTGCTCTGCTGTGAAGATGCTCGGCATACCGGTCTCCCTCGGTTTCGGTGCTCGCCGTGGCAGTCGGCGTCGGCCCGCCGCACCGGGCCTGATGACCGCAATTTAACCGATCGAAAGCCGGATTGACCGCCGCCAGGCAGCGCGACCGGCCACCAGCGATTGGCAAACGCATGATGCTTGACAAAAACATGCCTCTGGCAAGACTGTCATGTTCCTGGCAGCAATCCATCGTGGTGAAGGCGCATCAAAACTCGAAACCGGCGCGGCGCCGCAAATTCGCTGATGTGGCATCGGTGAGTTTGGTGGCGAAGCGCCTGGCAAGTTCGGGCGAACCACTTTTGCTAGTCACCGCAACCGAATAGACGGTTGACAGCTCGTGCTCGTCCTGCAATGGCCCCGCCAGAATCACACCCGGCGTGTTGTTGATCTCCGTGACCTGGGTGACACCGACCGCGCCAACCCTGCCTTCTGCCGCCATCGCACCCATCGCGGCCGCGCCATTGGGATGGAAGTTGAGGCGACCTTCGACTTCGGCGCGAATTCCAAGAGCCTCGAGCACCTGCACGAAATGGGCACCAGCGGTCGCTTTCTCCGGATCGGGCGCATAGAGTGCGCTCGCGCGCAGCAGGCAGGTTTTCAGTGCCGGGGTGTTCGAGACATCGGGAAGACTCTCGCCAGCGCGCACGGCAACGCCGGTACGCACCCGGCCGAGCGCCTGCACGCTGCGCGGCAACACCTGCCCGTCGGCAAACAGGCCGGCGACCAAGGTCGCGGAAAGAATGATCAGGTCGCATGGCGCGCCATCGAACAGTTTCTGCCGCATCGCACCAACCGCACCAAATGTCGCGACTACGGCGCATCCGGTTTCACGCTCGAACACGGCAGCCAGGGCGCTGACCACCCCCTGGGCGGCGCCTGCACTCAAGACATCGATTTTCATGAATATTTTCCGGTTCGTCGCGGCACCTTGCCGTCGACGTCAATTGCTTTAATGCCGATTTTAATTTATAAAGTGATAATTAAGAACATTGCAGGGTTGCTTGCGCGCCATCAGTTCCCGGCACTCGCGCTCTGCGGCGCAGTCAAAACCACCATCACCAAAGGACCGCCATGGAACTCGGCTTTTTCACCATGCCCCTGCACCCGCCCGGGCGCAACTATCTTGAAACGCTGAAGGAAGATCGCGAAGCCATCATCATGGCCGATCGCCTGGGTTTCAGCGAGGCCTATGTCGGCGAGCACACCACCGATCTGGCCGAGACGATTCCGTCATGCCTGATGTTCCTGTCGTCACTGGTCCACGCAACCTCGCGCATCAAGCTTGCCACCGGTACGCTCAACCTGCCGAACGGGCATCCCGCCGCCTTCGCGGCCAACGTGGCAATGCTCGACAACATGCTCGAGGGCCGCTTCATCGTCGGCATCAGCCCGGGCGGCCTGCCTTCGGACATGGAAATGTTCGAGAACCTGGACCGCGACCGCAAGGCAATGTTCCTTGAATGCATCAATCACATGATCGCGCTCTGGACCGGCGAGGCGCCGTACAACTTCAAGGGCAAGTTCTGGAACCTGTCGACCGCGCGCACCCTCATACCCGAGATTGGCCAGGGCACGATCCTGAAGACCTTTCAGCGCCCGCATCCGCCGATTGTGATCACCGCGGTGGAGCCCTTCTCGACCGGCGTGACGGCCGCCGCGGCGCGTGGCTGGGAGCCGATCTCGGCCAATTTCCTGCTTCCGCAGTGGGTCAAGTCGCACTGGGACAAATACGTACCCGGTTGCGCTGAAGCCGGCAGGCCGGCCAACCCGGCCAACTGGCGGGTTGCCAAGACGGTTTTCGTGGCCGAAGACGGCGCGGTGGCCCGAAAATACGGCAAGGGCGAAGACGGTCCCTACCATTTCTATTACAAGCAACTGCTCTACAAACTCAAACGTGCCGGCCGCAGCAACCTGTTCAAGGAAAGCCGCGACGCACCGGATGAATCAGTCACGCTTGACGGCGTGGTTGACCGCCTGGTGCTCGCCGGCACACCTGAAGAGGTGGCTGAGCAGATCATGGACTTGCGTCGCGAAACCGGCGACTTCGGTACGCTGCTCTATTGCGGCATCGACTGGGCCGACGGCGTTCTCGGGCGCCGTTCGATGGAATTGATGGCCGAGAAGGTGATGCCGTTGGTGAACCGGGCAATCAAGGCCGAACAAGCCTGAGCGACAGCGGCGAAACGCTTGCCCGCCACGACCGGAAAACGGGCGTGGCGCAGGTGCGAAGTTTCCGGGCTATCCGGCCGCTGCCGGCGGACCCAGCCCCGCAAACGCTGTGTCGGCGGCGCGTCGCACATGGCGGGTGGCGAGCATGGCGGCAAGGTCCTCGTCGCCATCGATCACCGCCGCCAGAATGCGCGAGTGTTCATCCCAGTCCTCGCGCGCGCGGCGGGCTGTATTGGCGGCAAACACCAGGCTGGTGCGCTCGCGCAGGGTGCGCATGATGTCCCACAGGATGGTGTTGCCGCCGGCTTCTGCCAGCTTGTCGTGAAATGCCGCGTTTAGGCGCACCAGATCGTCGACATCGCCCGACCCGGCCGCGCGATTGCCGTCGTTCAGCACGCCCCTCAATTCAGCCACGATTTCCGCGGCATGGTGGCGGGCGGCCAATCGTGCATTGAGACCTTCAAGTGTGGCGCGCACCTCCACCAGGTCGCGCGCCATCGCTGGCGACACCGCGGCCACCGAAGCACCGCGTCGGGGTTGCACATCGACCAGACCTTCGGCCGCAAGTGCGCGCAGGGCTTCACGAATCGGTACCCGCGAGACCCCCATGTCGATCGACAGCCGGTCTTCGACCAGGCGCTCGCCGGGCTTGTGGCGCCGGGTAAGAATCGCATGACGCAACTGGTCGGTGACCTGCTTGCCAAGCGAGGTCCGCGCGCGCCCGGGAGTGCTGTCCACCGCCGGAGCGCCTGGTGCCGCAGCCTTGCTCATGGCCCGAAAATCCTATTGCTCGAGACTGATGCCGGCATCCTTGATCACCTTCGCAAAGCGTGCACGATCGGCCCTGAGCATCACGCCAAGTTCCTCCGCGGAGCCCGGCGTCATGTCGATGCCCTGCGGGGTGAAGGTGGCACTCAGGTCAGCGCCGGCGCTGATGCGCCGGATCTCGGTCGACAGGCGCTCGATGATCGACGCCGGTGTGCCGCGCCGCGCCGCCACGCTGTAGTAGGTGCCGGCGTTG
Source organism: Burkholderiales bacterium (assembly GCA_031423955.1). Taxonomy (GTDB): domain Bacteria; phylum Pseudomonadota; class Gammaproteobacteria; order Burkholderiales; family JAEUOS01; genus JAEUOS01. The sequence continues at coordinate 434 of JANPGJ010000642.1, read as the reverse complement.
AATCCGGGATATCCGAGCTCGGCAATGGTCGGCACATCCGGCATCGCCGCCAGACGCCTGGCCCCGGACACCGCAAGCGCGCGCAGCTTGCCCGACTTGACAAAGGGCATCGAGGTGATCGGCGTATCGAACATCAGTTGCACCTGGCCGCTGACCAGATCAGGCAAGGCGGCAGAGCTGCCTTTGTACGGCACGTGCGGCAGCTTCAGCTTGACGGCCGAGAGAAACATCTCGGCAGCAATGTGGGTGCTGTTGCCGATCCCGGCCGAGGCGAGATTGACTTTGCCGGGATTGGCGCGCGCAAAGGTCACCAGTTCGGCCAGCGTGCGTACCGGCAAATCAGGGTTGATCACCACCACAAAGCCCGAGGTCGCCACCAGGCCGACGCCGACAAAGTCGCGCTCGGCGTCATAGGGCAGCTTGGCATAGAGGTT
>JANPGJ010000641.1:0-9910 GCA_031423955.1 Burkholderiales bacterium | reverse complement strand
CCGCATAAGCAAGCAGCCGCCCCGAGCGGATCTGTTGCTGCGACGAAGGCAGGTCAGCCACCGCGAGTGACGCCTGGCCGCCCATCACATCGACCACCGCCGGACCCGACCCGCGATACGCCACCTCGTTGAACCTGATGCCGGCCATTTGCGCGAACAGTTGCGCAGTCAGATGCATGGCGGTGCCATTGCCGCCATGCGCCATCGACAACGTTCCCGGTTGCGCCCGGGCCAGCGCGATCAACTCGCGCTGCGACTTGGCCGCCAACGCCGGATGGCCGACGATCACAAACGGAATCGCCACCAGCAGACTGACCGGTTTGAAATCCTTCAGCGGATCAAACGGCATGTTCGGGTACAGGCTGACGTTTGCCGACAATCCGCCGGCGGCGCCAACGCCAAGCGTATAGCCGTCAGCCGGCGCCTTGGCCACCAGCGCCAGACCGATGTTGCCACCCGCACCCGGGCGATTCTCGACTAACACCTGCTGGCCCATCCTCTCGGTCAAGCGAGTCGCAAGCAGGCGCGCCACCACGTCGGTACTGCCGCCGGGCGGAAAGGTGACGATGATGCGCACCGGCTTGTTCGGGTAATCGCCTGGCGCCTGTGCCTGCGCGACGCCGATCCCGATGGCGACTGCGCAAAACGATAACGCAACCCTGACTGCGCGCATGCTGCCCTCCTGACCCTGACTTGACGAACCGACCCTGAACCAGCCGGCATTGTCTGACAAAACCGGACATCGCCTGCGGCGCAAGCAGCGGCATCGCCGAACCCATCGATGCCATGTCGGCGGCCGGTTTCGCTATCATGGCGAGTTGCAGGCATCGACACACCAAACCGACGCGCGCCGCGGGTTCCGACCCGCGACGCGCTCGACACGCATTCATGACGCAGCGGCGCCGACGCCAGCCCACCTGATGCCACACCAACGCCGGTCGCAAGGCGACAAAAGAGGAGCAACACCATGGCAGGCTTGACCGAATCGCTGGCGATCTTCGTCGCCAGCACCCCGGAAGTGCCGGAAGCGGCGGCACGCATCGTGCGCACCGGCTTCATCGACACCATCGCCACCATGCTCGCCGGGCGCGATGAACCGGTGGTCGGCATCGCACGAAAATTCGTGGCGGCGCGCCGTTCGGCGGCGCATGAAGCGCGCGTGTTGTTCGGCGAGCACTTGATCGCCGCGGCCGATGCCGCCCTGATCAATGCCACCGCCGGGCATGCGCTCGACTACGACGATGTCGCGCTCACTGGCCATCCGAGCACGGTGCTGGTGCCGGCCGTATTGGCCGCGGGCGAACGACTCGGCGCCTCGGGCGCCGATGCCGTTCGAGCCTATCTGGTCGGATACGAAGTGTGGGCCGAACTGGTGTCGCGCGAGCCCGACCCCTACCATCTGAAAGGCTGGCACCCCACCGGCGTGCTGGGGACAGTCGGCGCGGCTGCCGCGATCGCGCATCTGAACCAGCTACCCGCCGCCCAGTGCCGCCATGCGCTGGCGCTGGCGGCGAGCATGGCGGGTGGCCTGGTGGCCAATTTCGGCACCATGACCAAACCACTGCATGCCGGCCGTGCCGCCGCCTGCGCGATCGAGGCGGTGCAGTTGGCAATGCTCGGGCTGACCGCCGCGCCGGACGCCTTCGAACACCACGCCGGCTATCTGGCCGCGCTGTCACCCGCCGGCCGGGCCGACCGCGAGCGTCCGGCTGACGGCCTGGGCCAACAATTGCGCATTCTCGACTCCGGCCTGTCGATCAAGAAGTACCCGATGTGCTACGCCACCCACCGCGTGATCGACGGCGTGCTCGATCTGGTGAACCTGCACCAGCTTGATCCCACCGGCGTGCGGCAAGTCGACGCCAGCATCGGCGTGGCGCAGGCCTCGATGCTGCGCAATCACGCGCCGGTGACCGGGCTGGAAGCGAAGTTCAGCCTGGAATTCGCGGTGGCATCGGCGCTGGTGGCGGGCAAAGTCGGGCTGGCCCAGCTGACCGACGCCTTTGTCGGCACGCCGACGGTGCGCGACGCCATGGCCAAGGTGCGCATCGCCACGGTCGACAGCCATTGCCCGATCGAGCCGGTATTCGCACTCAACGACCGGGTGGTGCTGGAAATGCACGACGGCCGCAAGTTCGATAGCGGCGAGATCCGCTTCGCGCGCGGCAATGCCAAGCTGCCGCTCAAGGACGCGGAGCTGGAAACCAAGTTCCTCGACTGTGCGGCCGGCACGGATGATCTGGACGCGGGCACCCTGTACCGCAATCTGGTCAAGCTCGGCCAGCAGCGCAGCTTGCGTACGCTGGCCAGCAGCGCGGTCGCGGCCTGAACCCGGGCGGCGCCTGGGGTCTGACGGACCCGGCGTGACCAAAGCGCCATGTGGGTTGCCGCACAGTGCGAGCGACGCGTCATGTGTAGTGTCGGCTTGAGCAGCGCTTGCTGCGTGACACATACCTGACGAGAGGCTTTTATGAACAAGGAAACCAGGGATCGGCTGGGGACACTCGGTCAAGGGGGCAAGCCTCCTGCCCCGTCGCAAGTGCCGGCGGACGTTGATACGCAGAAGCAGGCGGCGGAAACACAGGAAGTGGCCGGCCGCCACAAGAACGACGGCCAGAACGACCACAAAAGCAATCGCTCCGGGGCGTGAAACACCGCCACCGCAACGCCTTTAACCCGTAGGCACCGCCATCATGGTCCCCGCCGGAAAGGATTTCCCGATTGTCTGCGTCGGCGGGTCGGCCGGCGGGCTCGATGCCTATATCCGGCTGCTGAAGAAGCTTCCGGCCGACATGGGCGTGGCGATCGTGATTGTCAATCACATCACAGCCTTCCCGACCCATCTGCATGAAGTGCTGCCGCCCTTCACCAGCATGCCGGTCGAGCTGATCACCGACCGCCTGGCGATCGCGCCCGATCGCGTTTTCATCATTCCGGAAAATCGCGACCTGCATGTCGAAGACGGTGTGTTCCGCCTGGAGCCGATCTCGAAACCGCGCGGCTGGCCGGACGTGATCACGGTATTCCTGCGCTCCCTGACCCAATATTGGGACGGCCCCCTGGTGGCGGTGATCGTCTCCGGCTACGACGGCGATGGCGCCGCCGCGCTGTGCGGCATCCAGCAGGTGGGTGGCATCTGCATCGCGCAAAAGCCCGATACGGCGCTTAAGCCGGACATGCCGGAGAGCGCGATCGCCAGCGGTTGCATCGATGCCATCCTGGCGCCGGAGGACATCGGCGCGGAAATCGTGCGTATCGCAAAGCGTGAAGCGACGCCGGCCTGAGCCGCGCAGCCGTCGCGCTCAGCCCCGTTCGCCCTTGCCACTGCTCCCAAGGCGCAGCGCCAGGTCGAGTGCCGCCATGGTCTCGACCACCTTGATCGGCTTGGTCAGATAACGGAAAAAGCCGGCTTTCAGTCCCGCCTCGATGTCGCGCGGCATGGCGTTGGCGCTCAGCGCGATCACCGGTATGTGCACCGTCGCCGGGTCGTCGGTAAGGATGCGCAGCGCCTCGCTGCCGCTCAAGCCCGGCAGGTGGATGTCCATCAGGATCACATCGGGCCGCGCCGCGCGGGCGATCGCGACGCCGCGCGGGCCGTCGGTCGCGGTCAACAGGCGCAAGTCGGGGCGGCGCGCGAACAGGGCCTCGACCAATGCCAGGTTGGCCGGGTTGTCCTCGACGTAGAGCACGGTGTGTACCTCCGCATTGGCGCGCAGCGGCGCCGATGCGTGCAGGACCGCGCGCGCGGAAGTGTCGCCTGGCTGCGTGTCGGTCGTGTGTTTCAGTTCGATCCAGAACACGCTCCCTTCGCCGACGCTGCTCTCCACTCCCATCACGCCATCCATCAGTCCGACCAGGCGTTTGCTGACCACCAGGCCGATGCCGGTGCCTTCCCGTCCGCCGGTCTGCTGGCCGAGGCGGTTGAAGGGCTGGAACAGATCGGCAAGCTGCCCGGGGCTCAAGCCGATGCCGGTGTCGCGGACGCTGATCCGCACCCGCTCGGCTGCGCGCAGGCTGCAGGTCACGGTCACGTGGCCGCCGGCCTTGTTGTACTTGATCGCATTCGACAGCAGGTTGATCAGCACCTGCTTGACCCGCGTATGGTCACCGCTGACAAAGCAGGGCGCATCAAGCGGCGTGAAGGTCACGCCGATACCATGCTGCCCGGCCTGCGATTCCACCATCGCCGCGCATTCGCGCATGACCTCGGCCAACGACACCACTTCGATCGACAGCGAAAGCTTGCCGGACTCGATCACCGCGAGGTCGAGGATCTCGTTGATCAAGTCCAGCAGGTACCACCCTGCCTTGAGGATCTGCTCGATGTTGCGCTGCTGGACCGGCTCCGGTGGCGGCGTGCCGGATTCGATCAACTGCGCGAATCCGAGGATCGCGTTGAGCGGTGTGCGCAGTTCGTGGCTCATGGAAGACAGGAACTCCGACTTCGCGAGGTTGGCCTTTTCCGCGGCGAGCTTGGCCTGCCGCAGTTCCGTTTCGACATGCTTCCGTTCGGTGGTGTCACTGAACAGTACGGCAACCTTGCGGCTTTCGCGCCCGCCGATGCGGAAGGCATACAAGTCGAACCAGCGCCCATCGAGCGCGACGACCTGGTCGGTGAAGCGGATCGGTTCCCCGGTCAACGCGACCTTGCCGTAGACCTCGAACCAGTGCGCTTCGAGATGCGGGACCAATTCACGAACGCGTTTGCCGGTCGCGCCGTGCAATCCCGACTGCTTTTCGAAACTCGGATTGACTTCGAGATAGCGGTAGTCGACCGGCTTGCCGCCGGCGTCGAACAGCATCTCGATGACGCAAAACCCCTCGTCGATCGAGTTGAACAGGTCGCGATAGCGCTCGCCGCTTTCGCGCAGCGCCAGTTCGGCCTGCTTGCGCTCGGTGATGTCGCTGAGCACTACCCGCAGTTCGAATGTGTCGTGCACGTCGTGCGAGACGGTAGCGGCGAAGTGCACCCAGATCTGCGCGCCGTCGGTCTTGACCATCCGCAATTCGCTCGACTGCGCGTCGCCGTGCTCGACCAGCATCCTGCGCAGCAGGTAATAGGCGTCTTCGTGGTCCTGGTGGATGAACCGGGTCAGGGTCTGCTTCACCAGTGCGCTGCGGGTGGTACCCAAGAGGCTGGCGGCGGTGAGGTTGGCCTGCATGATCGTGCCTTGCTGGCTGACGGTGCAATAGCCGACCGGCGCCAGGTCGTAGAGGTCGAAATAACGCGCCCGCACCTCGTCCAACGCCCCTTGCGAGTCGCGCAACTCCTCGTTCTGCATTTCCAGTTCGATCTGGTGCACCCGCAGTTCGTGCAGCACCTGGCGCACATCCTCCGGCGACAAGGCTTCAATCTGGTTCGCCGACAGCGCTTTGGGCAGGCGCGCTTCGGCCTGCCGGCGCAGCGCCTGCCAGTCGCTTGCCGAGGCCGGTTTCCTGCCGGCGTCCGGTGCGCTGCCCGGTTCGGGCCAGCCGTCCTTGTCGCTCATCGCCTGCCTCCGCCGATGGTCCGTTCCGTGGTGGCGATCGCATATACCTCGCCGCTGTCGTTGACCAGGGCGGTCGAGATGATCGATACGGCGACGGCCGCGCCTTGCTTGGTAATGCGTTCGGTGCGGTAGGGCTCCAGCACTTCCGCCTCGCTGAGTCGGCGCAACGTTGCCAACGCCTGTTCGCGCAATGCCGGCGGGATACGCTCGCGCACGTTCATCAGCAGCGCCTCGGCTTCGCTCCAGCCGTACATTTTCACCGCACCCGGGTTCCAGGCCAGGATCCGGCCGCCCAGGTCCTGGACGGTCACCGCGTCATGCGCATCGCGCACCACCACCGCCAGCCGCGCCAGTTCGTTGGCCTTGTGCAGCGCCTCGCGTACACGCACCGTCTCGGTGTTGTCGACGAAGGAAATCACCGCGCCCTCGATCACGTTGTCGAGCGTGCGATAGGGCTGGATCCGCATGGTGTACCACCGGCCGTCGGAGGTCTGCACGCCCACCTCTTTGGGGGCGAGCGTGTCGAGCACGCCCTGCACGTCGGCCACCAGCCGGTCGTAGTCGACCAGATTGGAGACGATATGGCTGACCGGCCGCCCGACATCGGAGAGGATCAGGTTGATGATCGCGCTGGCGGCCGGGGTGAAGCGCTTGATGCGCAATTGATGGTCGACGAACACGGTGCCGATGCCGGTGCCGGCCAGCAGGTTGTTCATGTCGTTGTTGGCGCGCGACAGGTCAACCACCTTGGATTGCAGCTCGACATTGACGGTGCCCAGTTCCTCGTTGACCGACTGCAGTTCCTCCTTCGAGGTCTCGAGTTCCTCGTTGGTCGATTGCAGTTCCTCGTTGACCGACTGCATTTCCTCGTTCGAGGACTTGAGCTCCTCGTTGGAGCTCTCCAGCTCCTCGTGGGTGCTTTGCAGGTATTCGTCCTTGGCGCGCAACTCCTGCTGGAGCGCGCCGATGCGCGCAAGGGCATCGGGCGTGTCAGCGGTCGGCATGGCTGCCGGCGGCGCCTGCTCCGTTGCCGGCGCGACCACGTCTTCGAGAATGACCAGGTACAACTGCGGCCCGGGCCCTGCGGCGGTGCCGGCCGCCACCGGGCAGACGGTCAGGTTGACACCGGTGTAATGGCCGTTGGTCTTGACGCGCAGGCCCGGGCAACGCGCGATCTCGCGCGTGCCGACCGCCTTGCGCAAGGCAACGCTCAGGTCGCGACGCAGGCCGTCGCGCGCCATTTTCAGGATGTTGCTGACGCCGGCCTCGCCCGGGGCCGGCTCCAGGTACATGCCGGTGCGGCCATGCAGGTACAGGATGTCGCCGTGCTCGTTGACCAGCGCGCTGTTCGGGGCAAGCTGCTTCAACAGGGCCTGCTCGGTCAACTCGCGCAGCGGCAGATTGGCGTTGAACGCGATTTTTTTGGCACCCGCCGGCCGCACGGCAGCGGTCTTGGCGATGCGCGGCAGGAAGCGGGCGGTGCCCGCCTGCGCCAAGCCGTGCGCATCCCCCTTGCGCTGATACAACTTGGCTTTGCGGTCGACCACGGCGAATTGTTCGGCAAATTCGCCCACCCCTTCGGAGGTGCCGAGGAACAGCATGCCGCCCGGCCGCAGCGCATAGTGGAACAGCGGGATCAGCCTTTTCTGCAGGTCCGCCCCCAGGTAGATCAGCAGGTTGCGGCAACTGATCAGGTCGAGTTTGGAGAACGGCGGGTCCTTCAACACATCCTGCTCGGAAAAGATCAGCATGTCGCGGATACGCTTGTGCACGCGGTAGGCGCTGCCATCGACCTCGGCGACAAAAAAGCGCGCCAGCCGCTCCGGCGAAAGGTCGGCGGCGATGCTGGCCGGGTACAGGCCGGCGCGCGCGGTGGCGATCGCCCGGCTGTCAATGTCGGTGGCGAATAGCTGCACCGTGTGGTTCCGCTTGAGCAGGTCGATGCGCTCCTGAAGCAGGATGGCGATCGAATAGGCCTCCTCGCCGGTCGAGCAGCCGGTCGACCAGATGCGCACCACGGAGCCGGCGGGTTTTTCTTCAAAGAGCCTTGGAATCGCCTGCTCCTCTAGCACCTTGAAGGCCTCCGGATCGCGGAAGTAATTGGTCACGCCGATCAACAGGTCGCGAAACAGCGCCTCCACCTCGGCCGGGGTCTGTTGCAGATACTTGACATAGTTGTCGATCGCGTCGATCTGGTGCACCGCCATGCGCCGTTCGATGCGGCGGTTGATGGTGCTGGGCTTGTAGTCCGAAAAATCGTGGCCGGTCTGCGCCCGCAGCAGGACGAAGATCTTCTTCAGCGAATTCTCGGTGAGCGGCGCGTTGATGCTGCCAGCCTCGCGCGGGCGGCCGAAAGCGTGCGTCGTGTAGGCGATCAGTTGCGCCGGCATTTCGGCCGGCGGCAACTGGTAATCCACCATGCCGGTGGCGATCGCGCTGCGCGGCATGCCGTCGAACTCGGTGGACTCGGCGTTCTGCGCCATCACCATGCCGCCCTCGCCCTTGATCGCGCGCACGCCCAGGGTGCCGTCGCTGCCGGTGCCGGACAGCACGATGCCGATGGCGCGCTCGCCCTGGACTTGCGCCAGCGAGCGGAAAAGGAAATCGATCGGCAGGCGCTGGCCGCGCGGCGCCGACGGTTCCAGCAAATGCAGCGTGCCGTTCAGGAACGCCATGTCGCGGTTGGGCGGGATGATGTAGGCGCAGTTGGGCGCCACCGCCATGCCGTCCTCGACCTCGAAGACCTGCATGCGGGTATAGCGGCGCACCAGGTCGGTGAGGATGCTCTTGTGGTCGGGGGCGAGGTGCTGCACCAGCACGAAGGCCATGCCGGGGTCGGCGTCGACCGGCATGCCGGAGAAAAACGCCTCGAAGGCCGCGAGGCCGCCGGCCGAGGCGCCGATGCCGACAATCGGAAACGCGCCATCCGCGGGCGGCGCGGGTTGCGCTGGTGCGTCGGGCAGGGGTGATGAGGCGGCAGGCTGATGCCCGGCCCTGCTAGCTGCTTTTCTGGCGCTCATGCTCTCTTTCAGCGGCGCTTGGACAGCGCAAACCAACACGCATGGTACGCCTTGTGCCCGGGTCGGGCGCGCGCACATGCCGAGCGGCCCGCGGAGGTCATTCGCCTGATCGGGGAATCCGCCACGGCGATTGGCTTTTCGCCGTGCGCAACGTGAACTTTATTCCGCTTCAATGCCCGCATCCTTGACCAGTCGCGCCCACTTCCGGATTTCGCTCTTGACATAGTCGCCAAGTTCGTCTGGCGTGCTGGTGGAGGCCTCGATGCCCATGCCCGCGAGGGTCTGCCGCAACTCCGGCCGCGCGACGATTTTCAGCACCTCGGCGTTTAACCGGCTGACGATGTCCTTCGGGGTGCCGGCCGGCGCGAACAGCCCGAACCAGGCCGCAATGTCGAAACCCTTGTAGCCCAGTTCATCCATCGAGGCGATCTCGGGTGCCAGCGCCGAGCGGCTCTGCGTCGCCACCGCCAGCAGCCGCACGCGCCCGCCCTGGATATGCGGGCGGCTCACCGCGAGGTCGACAAACAGGAACGTGACCTGCCCGCCGAGCACATCAACCAGCGCCTGCGGCGTGCTCTTGTAGGGCACATGGGTCATCTGCGCGCCGGTGAGCTTTTGCAACGAGGCCCCGGCCAGGATGCCGACGCTGTTGCCCGAGCCATAACTGATCCGGCCCGGCTGCGCTTTCGCCGCCTCGACCACGTCCTGCACCGATTTGTAGGGCGACGCGCCGGCCACCGCCATGAAGAACGCGATGCCGCCGATGCGGGTGATCGGCTCGAAGTCCTTCACCGGGTCATAGCTCATCTGCTTCATCAGGCTCGGGTTGGCGGCATGGGTGGTGTTGGTGGTGAAGAACAGCGTCAGCCCGTCCGGCCTGGCTTTCGCCACCTGCACCGCCGCGATCGAACCATTGGCGCCGGGGCGGGCTTCGACCACCACCGGTTGACCAAGCGCATCGGCCAGATGGCGACCGACCAGCCGCGCGTAAACGTCGGTGGCGCTGCCGGCGGCGAACGGAATCACCAGGCGCAGCGTCGCGCCGGCGCCGGACTGGGCCACCGCGCCCTGGCAGAACGCAAACGCAATCAATGCCGCAATGCTGCGCACAAGTTGCATCTCGCCGTCTCCTTTTTGGGTTGTACGGCACAGCATAGCGGAATGGTGCGCTCGCATCACCCGCGCCGCCTGTGGCCGGGGCACACTTGCGCGATGCATGATTTGAGGGCGTCATCGCACCGGGTGCGACCGGAAAGTGCAGGCGCTGCGGTGCCCGATGTGGCAACGCGTCCGGGGAGACGGCAAGCGGAGTCACCGGAACTTGACGCGCGATTTGCGCACAGTTCTTGCGTTAGACTGGGTCGAAGCAGCGGCGTCGATCGAGTCGATCGAGATTCGGCG
>JANPGJ010000640.1:0-9376 GCA_031423955.1 Burkholderiales bacterium | reverse complement strand
CGCCCATCATGCGCACCAGTTGCTGGCTGATCGCCAGGCCAAGCCCGGTGCCGCCATAGCGCTTGGTGGGCGGCGGCATCAGTGTCGACAGCACGCCCGGGCGCGGCTCGACCTTCAGCTTCTCGATCGCGCTCAAGCCGGCCGGGCGCCAGCCGTCGGCACCCGCCGGTGACGTGCCGGGCCTCCTGGTCGGCCGCCGTGTGCTGGTGGTCGAGGACAATCCGACCAATCTCGGTATCCTGGTCCAGCAACTCGAGGGCTGGGGCATCGGCTGCGGCGCCGCTGCCGGCGGCCGCGAAGCCCTGGAGATGCTGGAAGCCGCCTTGAGCGCGGGGCGCCCGTTCGAAACCGCGCTGATCGACATGAACATGCCGGCGATGAGTGGGGTCATGCTGGCCGAACAGATCCGCGGCAACCGCCGGCTTGCCGGACTGCCCATGCTGATGCTGGCCTCGGCCGCGGCGGCCGACGACGAACGCCGGGCACGCGATTGCGGCATCGACGTGTTCCTCGAAAAACCGGTTCGCCAGGGTGATCTGCGACGCGCGGTCGCCGATGCCCTGCTAACCCGCAACGCAGGGCGGGCGCGGCGCCAGGACGGCCAGCCGCCGCTGTTGTCGGGCCGGGTTCTGGTGGTCGAGGACAATCCGGTCAATCGCGAGATCGCCAGTGCCATGCTGGAGCGCATCGGCTGCCTGCACGAGATCGCCGTCAACGGCCGACATGCGCTGGAGATTCTCGGCAACAGCGCCTTTGATGTGGTGTTGATGGATTGCCAGATGCCGGAAATGGACGGTTTCGAGGCCTTGCGGCATATTCGCGACGGCGGCGGCGACTTCGGCCCGCTGGCGGTGCGCCGCGACCTGCCGGTGATCGCGCTGACCGCCAACGCCCTGATCGGCGATCGCGACAAATGCCTGGCGGAGGGCTTCACCGACTACCTGTCGAAGCCGTTTTCCGAAGGCGAATTGCGCGGCATCCTGTTCACCTGGCTGGTCGACAAGCCGCACCCGCTCTCCGCCAGTCCGCGCACCGACGATGTGCTGTTGTTGCCGATGGCACGCACCGCCCTATTGACGATCCTGCCGCCGCCGGTGGCTAGCGCGGCGCCGGTCGCATCGGGCGCCGCCGCGCACCTGACGCTGGCGGCGCCGCTGCCGGCGGCGCTGGATGCCGCCGTCATTGCGACCCTGGACCACATGGAACAGGACTCGCCCGGCCTTACGCGGCGCCTGATCGACGCCTATCTCGGCAGCGCGCCCGCCCTGATGCGCAAGCTGCGCCATGCCGTCGCCCACGGCGACCTGCTGGGCGCCCGCCAGGCAGCGCATACCCTGAAATCATCGAACGCCAATCTCGGCGCCCAGGCCGCCTCGAAACTGTTCGCCGCCATCGAAGTCGCCGCCCGCGACGGCGACGCGGCTGCCGCCAGCGCCGGCATGACAAGCGCGGAAGTCGAACTCAGCCGCGCCATCAGCGCCCTCAATGCGCAGAGACATCCAACGGAGAGCAGCAATGAACGCCACGCAACGATCGACTGAATGCCTGCTGCTGGTCGACGACGATCCGGTCGCCCGCCTGCTCACCGCGACCGTTCTGGCGCGGCACGGCTTTACCGTGCTCGAAGCCGGTGGCGGTCTTGAAGCGCTGGAGAAATTCGCGCTCGGACCCGACTGCGTGCTGCTTGACGCGCTGATGCCGGGCATGGACGGCTTCGAAACCTGCAAGGCGTTGCGCAAACTGCCTGGCGGACCGCAGGTACCGGTGTTGATGCTCACCGGACTCGACGACGAGGATTCGGTGGCGCACGCCTATGAGGCCGGCGCCACCGATTTTTTCGTCAAGTCGAACCAGTGGACGCTGCTCGCGCAGCGCACCCGCTACCTGCTGCGTGCCGCGCGCACCCGCACCGAGCTTGAAACCAGCCGCGCCCGGCTGGCGCGCGCGCAGCGCATCGCGCGCCTCGGCACCTGGGACTGGAACCTGAAGAGCGGCGGACTGATCGGCTCGGAGCTGTGTTACTCGATTCTTGGCATCGGCGCCGTCGACGCCGCGGTATCGGTCGAGACCTTCCTGGCCACCGTTCACGGCGACGATGTCGGCGAACTCAAGGCCGCCTTCGACCGATTGATCCGCGACGGCGGCAGCCTGCAAAGCGAGATCCGGCTGACCCCCGCATCCGGCGACATCGTGTTCGTGCGCTTCGAGGCCGAGGTCGAGCGCGACGCCGCCGGCCATGCCATCGGCGTCACCGGCACCGCGCAGGACATCACGCAGCGCAGGCAGGCCGAGGCGCAGATCCGCGCGCTGGCGAATTTCGACACCCTGACCGGACTGCCGAACCGCCGCATGTTCCGCGAGCGCTTCGCGCAGGCGATCGAATCGGCGGCGCAGCGCAACACCAGCCTGGCCGCCCTGTTCGTCGATCTCGACCGCTTCAAGCAGATCAACGACACCCAGGGCCACGGTGCCGGTGATGCGGTACTGCGCGAAGTCGCCGAGCGCCTGAATCGCTGCGTGCGCTCCGGTGAAGGCGGCGCCGACGTCGTCGCCCGCTTCGGCGGCGACGAGTTCGTCGTCCTGTTGAGCGAGGTCATCGATACGCGGCACATTCATGTCGTCGCTGAACGCATCCTGGACGTGATGCGCAAACCGTTTCCGGTCAACGGGCGCGAGAATTTCATCAGCGCCTCGGTCGGCATCGCGCGTTACCCGGAGGACGGTGCCGACGCCGACAGCCTGTTGCGCAACGCCGACGCGGCGATGTATTCGGTCAAGAGCCTGGGCCGCAACGCGATGGCCAGCTATCGCCCGGAACTCAACCTGGTCGATCGCAAACGCTGGGACCTGGAGCAGGCCCTGCACAAGGCGCTGGAACGCGGCGAACTGGTGCTGCACTACCAGCCGCAGATCGATGTGCGCACCGGCGGCGTGCCGGGCGTCGAGGCGCTGATGCGCTGGAACCACGGCGGGCGGCTGGTGCCGCCTGGCGACTTCATCCCGATCGCCGAGGAAACCGGCCTGATCGTCCCGTTCGGCGAATGGGCGCTGGCCACCGCCGCGGCGCAGGCGGCACGCTGGATCCGCGATGGCCTCAAGCCGGTGCGTATCGCGGTCAACATTCCCGGTTCGCACTTCCAGCGCCCCGGTTTCGTCGCCATGGTGCGGCAGATTCTCGCCGACGCCAAGCTGCCGGGACACCTGATCGAACTCGAGATCACCGAGACCATGCTGATGACCGACATCAGCGCCACCCTCGACACCCTGAAGTCGCTCAACGACCTCGATGTACGTTTGTCAATCGATGATTTCGGCACCGGCTATTCGTCGTTGTCATACCTCAAGCGCTTTGACGTCGACCAGTTGAAGATCGATCGATCGTTCGTCACCGATCTCAAGCCGGACAGCGACAACGAGGCGATCACCGCCGCCATCATCGCGATGGCCAGCGCACTCAATCTGGAGGTGGTGGCCGAAGGCGTCGAGACCCGCGAGCAGATGCAGCTGCTGCAACGGCGCGGCTGCCAGCTGATGCAGGGCTACTTCTTCAGCCGCCCGCTGGCGCTCGAACCGATCACCGCCCTGCTGGCCGAGTTGCAAGGCCGGGGCCCGCGCGCGGAATGGAAACTGGGTGAATCAGCCAGGCAGATGACGCTGGTGCCGGCGCCGCGCGCCGTCGCGGCAGCCGCCTGAAGGCCGGCAGGCCGCTACGACAAGTAGTTGAACAGCGACAACTGCGCGATGCGCGCGAACGACTGCTGTGCCGCCTGGGCGGCGGTCTGTTGGCGCATCAGCCGGGTGGCCGCCTCGGTGTAGTCGACGTCCTGCAGATCCGAAAGTCGGCGCTGGTGCTCCAGCACCACCGCGCCCGAAACGTTCTGATGCGCTTCGATTTCGTTCAGGCGCGAGCCGAACTCGGCGCGCACGCCGAGGGCCTGGTCCATCGACTGGTTGAGGGTGGCAAGCGCGGCATTGACCTGGGTCAGGCGCACCGCACTGTTGCCGCCCGAGCGCAAGGCGGTGGTGGCATCGCTGATGGTCTTGAACACGCTCTGGTTGGTCGATGGCGCCACGGTGAAGCGATCGCCATTGGCCGGCCCGCCGGTGATCGAGAACTGCATGCCGGCGACGGCGATCGACTGCCCGGCGGAAAATGCGTTGCCGGTCGACACCGACGCACCTGCCGTGGTGTCGAACACATCGTAGGTGCTGACGCCGCCGACCACATTGAAGGTCAGCTGATAGGCGTGGCCGGTGAGCGCCGACGGGTTGGCGACACTGCCGGAATCGACGATGCCGGCGCCGCTGTTGGCCGGGTCGGCGGCGGTGGCGAAAACCCCGTTGCCGGTCTTGATGCGCATGAAAACATCGTTGCCGGATGCCGACACCGCCAGATTGCGGCCGGTCGCGACCTCAAGCGTGCGCGCGCCGTCATCCCCCTGGTAGGCGACGCCGCCGGCGCCGGCGACAAACGGCGTGGTGGTCTCCGAATACCCGCCAAACAGGTAGGCGCCGCTGCCGTCCTTCGAATTGGCCAGGGTGAGCAATTGTCCGAGCATGTTGTCGACGTCACCGGCGATCATCGCCCGCTCGGTCGACGACAGCGTCGCGTTTTGCGCCTGCAGCAGCCGCTCCTGGACCGTCTGCAGGACGTCGCCCACCGAACTCAGGGTCGACTCACCAATGGCCAGCGTATTGGCGGCCGCCAACTGGTTGAACTCGATCTGCTGATTGCGCGCCAGTGACTGCGATACCCGCAGAGCCGTCGATGCCGCCGCCGGATCGTCAGCGGCGGTCGACAGGCGCCGGCCGGACGCCATCTGCTGCTGGGTCTTGAGCAAATCGGCCTGCTGCCGCGACATCGCGCCGGTGCCTAGTTCGTACATGGTGGTTGTGCTGATTCGCATGGTCGATTCCGGTCAAGGAAACACTGAATAAGTCCGTAGGTTGAGAAAACCGTTTCTGCAACCGATTGAGTTCAAGAAAACTTTCGTTCGATAGCCTGCATGCCAGGGACCTATTCAGCGTTTTCTTAACGCATCAGGCCGAGAATCTCGTCGAACAGCGTATTGGCTGTCGAGATCACGCGGCCGGCGGCCTGGTAGGCCTGCTGGAATTTGAGGAGATTGGCCGCCTCTTCGTCGAGATTGACACCCGACACGGCCTGCTGTGCGCCATTGGCCTGCGACAGCACCGCCGTCTGGGCTTTTGAACCAGCGGTGGCGGCGCGCGCCTGGTTGCCGACATCGCTGACGACTTGCGCATAGGCCTCGCCGATGCTCAGGTTGCCGCCGCCGAGGAGGCGGGTGTTGTTGAGATCGGCTAAGGCCAGCAGGTTGCCGTTGTCGCCGGCGCCATTGGTATTGGGTCCGACACTGAAGGTATCGCCGGCCTTGATGCTGCCCTGCAATCTGGCGCTCCAGCCGTTGTAGCTCAGCGTCATGCCTGGCGTATAGGTCAGGCCGGTCGGGTTGCCGGTGCCGGTGCCGCTGACGTTGAAGGTGGTGGCGCTGGTGAAGGTCAGCGTGACCGGCTGGGTCAGGCTGGCACCGGCCGGCGGGGTCACCGATCCAACACGCAAGGCGCCATTGCCGAGGTTGGCTGAATTGCCGGCCGCGCGTATCGGCAAGGCGGCGGCGATCAGGGCCGGGTCGGATATCAGCGCGGTGATGCCGGCGGCAGCGGCGCGCGTGGGCGCGATCCTGAAGCTGTCACCTGCGGCCGGTGCGCCGCTGGTCAGTGCCAGAGTGACGCCATCGACCGTTTGCGGCAGGCTGGCGAAGCTTTGCTGGTTGTTGTCGGTCAGCCGGGTGACGACATAGTTGGTGCCGTCATAATTGATCCGGTAGTCGCTGGTGGTGACCGCGCTGTAGTTCGTCACCGCGGCACTGAGCACCGCGCTGCCGGTGTTTTGCGAATGCGACTGCGCCTGCGCGCCGCTGAATGCGAAAAATGCACCGCCGGCCGCACCGGAACGGTCCTGCCCGACCGCATGCTGCGCATTGAACGAGGTGGCCAGGGCGCCGGCGATCCGGCCGAGGGCGTTTTCCGCGGTGCTCAGGGTCTGGCTGCGAAACGCCAGCACCCCGCCGAGCGCCCCGCCGGTGACGGTATCGTCGTCGAAGGCACGGAACTGGCTGCCGGTCTGCACCCCGACCACCATGTTCGCCGCGTCCGCCGGATCGGCCTGCATGCCGATTGCAAAGTTGCGCGCGTCGAGCACCAGCGGTTGGCCGTTCGACATGAATACGTTGATCGCGCCGTTGGTTCCTGCCACTGTCGAGATGCGCACTTCCTTCGCCATCTCGCGCAACAGCACATCGCGCCGGTCCAGCAGATCGTTCGGCGGCTGATTGCCAAACCCGCTGGTCAGCGAAATCTTGTCGTTGAGATCGGCGATTTGCCCGCTGAAGGCGTTGACCGCCGACACCGACAGGCTGACCTGCTCGTTGATGCCGGAGCGCAAGGCTTCGAGCTGGCCCGACATGCCGCGAAAGCGCGCCGCCAGCACCTCGCCGGCCGACACCATGGTCTGGCGCGCCGCCGCGTCCGCCGGATTGGTGGACACCGTGCCGACGGCCTTGAAAAAATCGTCGAGCGCCGGCGACAGGCCGGCGGAAGGGTCGGAGAAAATCTGGTCGGCATTGTCGAGTTGCCCCGACAGCATGTCGAAATGGCTCGCCTGGGTCTGCGCCTCGCGCGCCTGCAGGTCGAGAAAGTTGTTGTAGGCGCGCACCACCGTATTGACGTTGGCGCCTTGTCCGATATATCCGGCCCCGGTGAACAGGGGTGTGTTGGTGCCCTGCACCGAATTCTGGCGCGAAAATCCGGGAGTGTTGACGTTGCTGATATTGTGCGAGGCGGCCGCCAGCCCGGCCTGGGCGGCGGCGAGGCCGGCGATCCCGACTCCTAGTACGGTCATGATCGTGCTCCCTGCTCAGGCAACCGCGCGCAGCGTCTGCTGGATCACCGCCGCCAGCTTTTTCGCATAGGCGGGATCAGTGGCGTAACCGGCTTGCTGCAGGCTCTGGGCGAACTGGTTGGCATCGCCCGACTTCAGGGTCGCCGCATAGCGCGGATTGTTGCCGATCAGCCTGGCGTAGTCGGCAAAGCCTTCGGCATGCGTGGCGTAGGCTCTGAATTTCTCGGTGACCTTGCGCGCGACGCCGCCGACATACTCGGTGGTCACCGCCGACACCGTCGGCCCCTTCCAGCCGCCGGTGGCCTTGATGCCGAACAGGTTGTTGCTGGAAGTCCCGTCGGCGGCCTTGATGTCGCGCTTGCCCCAGCCCGATTCAAGCGCCGCCTGGCCAAGAATGAATTGTGCCGGCACCCCGGTGGCGTCGGCGGCGGCCTTGGCTTCGTTCCAGCGCGCACGCACGAACTCGCGCGCGGCGGTGCCGGGCGCTGCGGCGCCGGTGGTCGCGCTGCTTGCCGCGCCAGCGGCAGCGGTCGCATCGGCACTGGCGGTCGCCGAGCGCAGCCGCTCGAGCGTGCTGATCGCGTCGCGCTTGCCACCCTGGTTGAGGGTAGCCGGATCGACAGTGTGCTTCTCGAGTTGCTTGACGATCATGTCGGCCAGGCCCATGCCCTTGTCCGACAGCTTCTGGGTGAGCTGCTGGTCGAACATGCTGGTATACGAGCGCGTGCTGTCTGACTCGAGCATGCCGTCCTTGGGCAGGGTGTCGCGCATGCTTTTCATCAGCATGTTCATGAACACCGCCTCGAACTGCGCCGCCGCCTGCCGCACCGCCTGCTTCTGCCCATCCCCGCCAACCTCGCGCGCACGGCGCTTGAGCGAAGCCAATGCATTGGCATCGAGCGCAAACGCGCCGGAAGCGGAAGTGGCGGCAGGGGTAGCGTTAGTCATGGCATGGACTCATCAGGCAAGGCGCGCGCAAGTGGCGTGGTGGGGGTGGTTGGGTTGACTTTGAAAAGTGAAATCGTCCGGCTTCGCCGGCGATTTCATACTGACTGCGTCTCGGAAAAAGTAGGTTTGCACTTTTTCCGACCTAAATTATTTCCAGCTCCGCACGCAAGGCGCCGGAGGCCTTCATCGCCTGCAGGATCGCCAGCAGGTCCTGCGGCGTGGCGCCCAGCGTGTTGAGCGCCTTCACCACATCGGCCAGCTTGGCCCCGGCTTCGAGCATCACGATCTTGCCGCCATCCTGGCGGATCTGGATATCTGCTTTTTCGGTGACTACCGTCTGCCCGCCCTGGCTCAGGGGCGAAGGCTGGCTGACCGACGGCGTCGAATTGATGGTCACCGACAGATTGCCGTGCGCCACCGCCACCGGGTCAAGGGTCACCGATTGATTCATCACCACCGATCCGGTGCGCGCATTGACGATCACCTTGGCGGCGGCGGCCACCACATCGACCGCGAGATTTTCGAGCTGGCCCATGAACGCGACGCGATCGTTCGGCGCCATCGGCGCGCGCACCTGTACGACCCGGCCGTCGACCGCCTGCGCGACCCCGGCGCCCATCCGCTTGTTGATCGCCGTGGCGACCCGGTCGGCGGTGCCGAAATCCATGGTGTGCAGTTCCAGGCGCAGCGACTCGCCGAGCATGAAGGGGCTGGCCACCGCGCGCTCGACGGTGGCGCCGCCTGGAATCCGCCCCGCGCTCAAATGATTGATCTGCGCCTTCGAACCACCGGCGGAATCGCCGGCGCCGGCGATCACCAGGTTGCCCTGCGACATGGCATAGATCTGGCCGTCGGCGCCCTTAAGTGGCGTCATCAACAAGGTGCCGCCGCGCAGGGATTTGGCATTGCCCATCGACGACACCGTGACGTCAAGCAGCTGGCCGGGCTGCGCGAAGGCCGGTAGCTGCGCGGTCACCATCACCGCGGCGACGTTCTTCAACTGCAGGCTGGTGCCCGGCGGCAGGTTGACCCCCATCTGCGCCAGCATCGCGCTGATGCTCTGCACCGTGAAGGGAGTCTGGGTGGTCTGGTCACCGGTGCCGTCGAGCCCGACCACCAGTCCATAGCCGATCAACTGGTTGGGCCGCACCCCCTGCACCGACGCCAGGTCCTTGATCCGCTCGGCCCGCGCCTGCGACGCCATCACGCCGGCCAGCGCGAACAACAGAAAGCTGTAAGCCATCAACTTGCGCAACTTCTCATGCATGGCCAGCACTCCGGGTTTTTCGTACAAGGGGTTTCGACCTGGAATCGTCTGGCTCCGCCAGCGATTCCAGGCAAACATGATCCGGGCAAAAGTAGGTTTCCACTTTTGCCCGCTCAGAAGGGTAAGAAAGTAAGGAAAAACCGCGCCAGCCAGCCCATCACCTGCGCCTCGTCGACCTGGCCCTGGCCGCGCAGTTCGATGCGTGCATCAGCCACCTGGGTCGAGCTCACGGTATTGCC
>JANPGJ010000639.1:0-1509 GCA_031423955.1 Burkholderiales bacterium | reverse complement strand
GCGAAGTCGATGCGCGCCGCGTAGGTCCCCAGGGCGGCGTCGCTGGTGATGCTCGAGAAGCGCAGCGCGCGGTCGTCGGCGGACAGGCCGACGAGGTGTGCGAGGACGTCGGCGCGCGCATCGGCGTCAAGCAGTTCGAAGGAAAAATCGGTGGCCCCGGCAAGCGAGCCCGGTTGCGCAGCAGGCTGGACGGGGGTGATGGTCGGGGTGTGCATGGCTGGGCTCCTTTGCGCCCCGGTGCGTTGTGCACCGGATGAGCCCAGTCTCGCGATTCGCCCGTTGCGGGGCGGTGAACCATTGCCGCCGGCAATGTGCGGTATTCACGTTTTGATGGCAGCGCCATGCCGATGGCATGGCCGGGCTTCGGCGGGCCATAGCCAATCCCGCGTCTTGCGGGTGGCTGCGCCGGTGCGCCTGGCCGCTGCGCGCGTCGCGCGCCAGCGGTATGCAGACCGTTCGGGTCGCGGCCTTTTCAGTAGCGCCGCCGGAGGCCCTCGAGGCGCGGATCGCCGGGCCGCTCGCGTGCCAGTTCATCCCAGGTCGCGCGCGCCGCGTCGGGCATGCCGGCCTCGTCCTGCAGCACGGCGAACAGCAGGCGCTCGCCGAAGCTGGCACCGGCGGCCGGCCGCGCGGCTTCGAACAGTTCACGCCGGCGCGTGTCGGCGATGGCGAACTCGGCCCAGGACTCGAGCCGCCGGCCGCCGGGCAGCATGGCCTCCACTTGCCAGACATAGACCGGGCCGGCTTCGAGCAGCAGCGCCGACGGCAATTCGGCGCGCGTCTCGCCGGTACGTGCTTCGTGCAGCAGCTTGCCGGCCTCGTCGGTCAGGCGCACCCGATAGGCCTCGACGCCGGCCACCGCGGTCCAGCGCAGCAGCGGGCGGCGTTCCAGCACCCATGCGCCGACCGGGGAGAGGGTGTCGAGGGTCTGGGTTTCCTGGCCGCGCATGCTCATGCTGGCCTGCGCAGAGCGCGAGGGGCGCAGGCGCACGTCGCGGAAGGCGGCAGCGACCGCCGCGCGCGCTATCACGCGGCCGCCGCCGGCTGCCTCAACACCGGCGGCGCTCACGGTGAAGCTTCCGGGGCCTTCGAGATCGAACTGGCGGCCGGCGCCATAGTGGGCAATGGTCGCACTGGCGGCGGCATCGAGGTCGAGTCGCGCGCCGGCATCGAGACCGGCCAGCAGCGCCAGGCGCTTGCCGGCGCTGTGCACGCTGCCGGCGCGCACGTCGACGAGCATGGCGGCGTTGTCGGCACGGGCTGCGATGGCCGTCGAGGCCAGGGCAAGGGCGGTGATCAGGGTGGCGGCCAACCGGGTCGTGCGACGCATCGGGTTCTCCTGGGTTCAGGCCACCGCGGCAATAGTCTGTACGCCCGCGGCGGCCGTGACGGCACGCGGCGGCCACGCGCATACCCGCACCGGGGCATGGCCTTTGAGGGCGCGCTCGCCGAGGTCGTCGAAACGCACCTCCGCGCCGACCGCCGCGGCAACCTCGCTGGTGACCAGCA
>JANPGJ010000638.1:0-22490 GCA_031423955.1 Burkholderiales bacterium | reverse complement strand
AGCGATATCGCGGCGCTGGCGATCAAGCACCGCCTGCCGTCTGTCTTCGCGCTCGCCACCAATGCCGAGGCGGGCGGCCTGCTGACCTACGGCCCGAGCCAGACCGGCTACTTCGGCCAGGCGGCGGTGCAGGTCGACAAGATTTTCAAAGGCGCCAAGGTAGCTGAGCTGCCGGTCGAGCAGCGGACGCGATTTGAACTCTTCATCAACGGCAAGACCGCGAAGGCACTGGGCGTGACGATTCCGCAGTCGTTGTTGATTACGGCGGAGAAGGTGATCGAATGAAACAGTTCGGCACGAGCGTCACAATCGTTTCGAGTCATCTCCAGAAAACCGTTGGTGTGTGCGGGTTTAGGGGAATCGATGCCATGAAAGTCTTGGTGCAAGCGCGTTTCAGAGGAGGTGCCTGATGAATGATCGCCGCAGACTGCTGCGGGGCGCCGCCGCAACCGCGCTGCTCACCGCATTTCCGCTGCGCGCGCAGCAGCCCGGGCGCATCTGGCGCATCGGCAGCGCGTATATCGCCACCTCTGCCACGACACTACCGTTCCAGGAATCGTTTCTCGCCGGCCTGGGCGAGCTGGGGTTTGTGGTGGGCCGCAACTTGGTCAGCGACATGCGCAATTGTGATGGCGACCCGGCGCGCTTGCCGGCCGTGATCGACGAGTTGCTCGCGTTGAAACCCGACCTTCTGTTCGGGATTGAGCAGGTGGCGCGCGTGATGAAAGCGAAGACCACGACGATCCCGATCGTGCTGTCGGTGTCGTCCGACCCGGTCTCGTCGGGGCTGGTCAGGAGTTTGCGGCAGCCCGGCGGCAACGTCACCGGCAATGCCAGCCTCGACGGCCCGATGCTGGTCAAGCAGGCGGAGCTGTTCTCCGAGTTGTTGCCGCGCATGACCAAAATGGCAATGCTGATCGACCCCGGCATTCCCGCTGCCGACAGCATCGAGGCCGAGGTGCGGGCCGCTGCCAAGACCAAGCGCATCACACTGGTCACCTACCGCGTGCCCGACCGCGCGGCGCTGGAGCGCGCCTTCGCCGCGATGGAACGCGAGCGCCCGCAGGCGCTGCTGGCGGGCATGCAATCGGGGCTGATCTTCGGCAACCTGGCGCTGGTGTTTGCCGAAGCGGCGCGCCTGCGCATACCGGTGTCGGGGTCAGCGGCGGCCGCCAACTTCGCACCGGCGCTGTTCACCTATGGCGTCAACCTGCTGCACGAGTTCCGCCGCGCCGCCGGCACTGCCGCACGCATTCTCAAGGGCGCGAAGCCCGGCGACCTGCCGATTGAACAACCAACCAAGTTTGAACTGGTACTCAACCTGAAGACCGCCAAGGCGCTCGACATAAAAATTCCGCAATCGGTGTTGATTCGTGCCGAGCGGGTGATCGAATGACAACGGTAAATGGAAACATGATGACACCATACCGCCGACAAACGTCAACTCGATACCCGACCGAAACGATTGGTGAGAGCCATTCTTCAGCGGTTTTTAGAGGGAGATTTGCATGAATCGCCGCCGCACCCTCCTCACCGCCCTCGGCGCTGCCGCCATGGGCCGCGCCTGGCCCGCACTGGCCCAACCCGCCGGCCGCGTCTGGCGCGTCGGCATCCTGCCCGGCGGCCTGTATGCGCCGCGCAAATTCCAGTGGGATGCGTTCCAGCAGCGCATGCGCGACCTCGGCTATGTCGAAGGCAAAAATGTGCAATACGTGATCCGCGCGCCGGAGAAGGAAGGCGCGCCCTACGACACCCTCGCCGCCGACCTGGTACGTCAGGAGGTCGATTTGATCGCCGCCTCCGCCTCGGTCGCGATTGCCGCTGCGAAGAAGGCGACGCAACGCATCCCGATCGTGATGTGCCCGAGCAGCGACCCGGTGGCCATGGGCTTCGTGGCCAGCCTGCGGCAACCCGGCGGCAACATCACCGGCGTCAACATCCAGTGGGAGGAATCGACCGGCAAGCGCCTGCAAATGCTGCGCGAGATGGTGCCCAAGGCCGAGCGCGTCGCATTGCTCAATTCCCGCAGCGGCAAACTGCAACTCGAAGCAGCCGTGATCGCAGCGCGCCAGTTGGGCGTACAACTGCTCGAATTTCACGCGGACACAGCCGAGGCGCTGCCGGCTGCGTTCGAGGCTGCCGTCAAGGCGCGCGCGGGCGCAGTGTTGGTGGCACAGACCTCATTCGCTTTTGGCCTGCGCGCGCCAATCACCGCACTGGCGTTGAAGCACCTCCTACCGTCGATGTTCGGACTGCCGTCCAATGCCGATGCGGGCGGCCTGATGAGCTACGGCCCGAACGACACCGAGTACTACCGCCAGGCAGCCGTGTTCGTCGACAAGATTTTCAAGGGCAGAAAGCCGGCTGACCTGCCAGTCGAGCAACCGGTCAAGTGGGAACTGGTGATCAACATGAAAACGGCAAAGGCATTGGGCATCACGGTGCCGCAGGTGTTGCTGTTGCAAGCGGAGCGGGTGATCGAATGAGCCAGCACATCAGCACGCGCCGCAGTTTGATGCTTGCGCTCAGCGCAAGTGCGTTCACTACACCATGGGCGGCACCAGCGCAGGCGCAGCCCAAGCCGCCTGAAAGACTCTGGCGCGTCGGCTTCCTGTCACCGCGCCTCATCGGGCCGCTCGACACTGACTTTTTCGGTGCCTTTCCGCGCGCCATGCGCGAGCTCGGCTACGTCGAGGGCAAGAACCTCGTCATCGAATGGCGCTCGGCCGAAGGCAATCTCGACCGGCTTCCAGCACTGGCAGCCGAACTGGTGCAACTGAAAGTCGATGTCATCGTGGCCGCAGCGCAGCAGGCCGTGCGTGCCGCACAGAAAGCGACCACCGTGATCCCGATCGTGATGGGTTCCGCCGGCGATCCGGTCGCCAACGGTTTCGTCAGGAGTCTGGCGCGCCCCGGCGGCAATATCACCGGCACCTCGACTGTTCCGGCCGAAACCGTCACCAAGCGGCTGCAAATCCTCCTTGACATTCAACCCAAGCTCAAACGCCTGGCCGTGCTCTATTTTCCGTCGACTGACGCGCTGCAATCGCTGGAAGCTCTCCAGCGCGTCTCTGCGCGCACCGGCGTCAAGCCGCTGCCGGTCGAGATCACCGAGATGCGCGAGCTCGAAGCCGCGTTTGCCCGTATGAAGCGCGAGTCTGCCGAAGCGCTGCTGATCGTTCAGGACTCGATTTTCACTCATCACCTGCCGCGCTTGGCCAACCTCGCGCTCCAGCACAAGCTGCCCTCGGTGGCCTCGATTCGCCAGTACACCGAAGCCGGCGGCCTGATGAACTATGGTGTCAGTTTCACTGACAACTACCGAATGGCAGCGGTCTACGTCGACAAGATTTTCAAGGGTGCCAAACCGGCCGACCTGCCGGTCGAGCAGCCGGTGAAATTCGATATGTTCATCAACCGCAAGACCGCCAAGGCATTGGGGCTGAAGATTCCGCAGGCGCTGCTGATCAGTGCAGACAAGGTCATCGAATGAGCGGCGCCGGAGCACTCACGACACCCGATCCGCGTATGCTGCGGGTCGGCCGCGAAGCCGCTCTGTTGACGCGCCGACGCATGATGCGCAACCACGCGTAGCGCTCCGGCAGGCACGACGATCTCGTTTTCCCAACCTACTTTCGAGACACCCATGCAAATCATCATCATCGGCGCCGGCATCGGCGGCCTGACCCTTGGGCTGATGCTGCGTGAGGCCGGCATCCCGTTCCGCATCTACGAAGCGGCACCGGCGATCAAGCCGATCGGCGTCGGCATCACCATGCTGCCGCACGCCAATCAGGTACTCGGCGCGCTCGGGGTGATCGACGCGATGAAGAGCGCCGGCGTGATCACGCGGGAAAGCTGCTTCTACACCCGCCACGGGCAGCTGGTTCACAAGGAAGCGGTCGGCACCTTCGCCGGCTACGAGTGGCCGCAAATCCAGATTCATCGCGGTGATCTGCAGCAGATCCTCTATCGCGCGCTGATCGAGCGCGCCGGTAGCGATGCGGTGGTCACCGGCCAGCGCTGTGTGCGGGTCGAGGATGACGCGCTTTCGGCAAGCGCGCACTTTGTCGACACCGACACCGGTGCCGCACTGCCGCCAGTGCGCGGGCGCGCCGTGATCGCCGCCGACGGCATTCATTCGGCGGTGCGTCGGCAGTTCTATCCGGATGAAGGTGCACCGATCTACTCCGGCGTC
Organism: Burkholderiales bacterium; assembly: GCA_031423955.1. Lineage (GTDB taxonomy): Bacteria > Pseudomonadota > Gammaproteobacteria > Burkholderiales > JAEUOS01 > JAEUOS01. Next base: position 18,292 of record JANPGJ010000638.1, on the reverse strand, counting down.
AACATGTGGCGCGGTGTCACCGTCGCCCAGCCTTACCTGACCGGCCACAGCTACATGCGCGGCGGCTGGCTGACCCACGGCAAGATGGTGATCTACCCGATCCGCAACCATCCCGACGGCACCCAGCTGATCAACTGGGTGGCCGAGATCGAAACCCCGCGCCATGACCGGCAGGACTGGAACAAGGTCGGCCGCCTGGAAGACTTCATCGGCGCGTTCGAAGACTGGCATTTCGATTTTCTCGATGTGCCGGCCCTGATTCGCGGCGCCGCCGAGATTCTCGAATATCCGATGGTCGACCGCGACCCGCTGCCGCGCTGGAGCATCGGCCGCATCACGCTCCTGGGCGATGCGGCGCACCCGATGGTCCCGCGTGGCTCCAACGGCGCCGGCCAGTCGATTCTCGATGCGCGCGCGCTCGCCGACTGCCTTGCCGCCGACCCCGATGTCGCGGCGGCGCTCAAGAGCTACGAAGCGGTGCGCCTGCCGGCCACCGCCGCGGTGGTGCGCACCAACCGCAGCGCGCCGCCCGACGTGATCCTGCGCGAGGTGTATGAACGCAGCGGCGACAAGCCGTTCGCCAACATCAACGACATCATCAGCGCGGACGAGATCGCGACGATGATGAATTCCTACAAGAAGGTCGCCGGCTACGATCGCGCCACGCTGGAAGCACGCCGTTGAACGCGGCGGAAAGCTTGGCCATGGATGAAAAACCGGTCCTGATCGACACCGACGCGCGCGGCGTGCTGCGTGTCACCCTCAATCGCCCGGCGGTCAACAATGCCTACAACAGCGCGATGATCGATGCGCTGATCGCCGGCTGCGCCAGCGTGCGTGCAAGCAGCGAAGTCCGCGTGGTCGTGCTGGCCGGCCGTGGCAGGCACTTCCAGGCCGGCGCCGATCTGGGCTGGCTCGATGCGGTGCGCCCGCAGGGCGCCGCCGCCAACCTCGATGCATCGGCGCGCACGGCGCAGGCGGTATGGGATCTCAACACCCTGCCGCTACCGACAGTGGCGCTGATCCAGGGTGGCTGCTTCGGCGGCGGCACCGGCATCGCCGCCGCCTGCGATGTGGTGATCGCCGCCGACAACGCCCTGTTTTCGATTTCGGAAACCCGCTGGGGCATGAGCCCGGTGATCATCCTGCCGCAACTGGCGGATGCGATCGGCGTGCGCCACCTGCGGCGCTATGCGCAGACCGGCGAGCGCTTCGGCGCCGAAGAAGCCAGGCGCATCGGCCTGGTACATGAGGTAGTGCCGCTGGCCGAACTGGAAGCCGCTGGCGCGAAGGTGGTCGATGCGCTGCTGCGCAACGCGCCGCGTGCCAACGCAGCGACCAAGGCCGCCACCTTGCGCCATGCCTGGGCGCAGGTCAGCCATCCCGACTTCGCCGCCATCGTGGCCGAGCACGCCGCCGGGCGGCAGTCGGCCGAGGCCACCGAGGGCATGGCGTCGTTTCATGCAAAGCGTGACGCCGCCTGGTATCGCAAGGCGTAGCGCCTGCCGCGCCATCGATTACCGTCATCGACTACCGATTGTGCCGGCACGGAGCCTCTGTTACCTTGTATTTCCGCTCAAACCCGATCGCGAAGGAAATCACATGCAGCCCGCCCGCTCCCTCACCCTGATGCTTGCCGCCACGCTCGTCGCATTGCCGGCCACCGTGCGCGCCGCCGAGTACATGGAAAAGACGCCTTTCCAATTGTCGCGCGCGTTTTCGCCCGGCGTCATCACCGAGGGCGGCAAGATCGTCTGGGTGGCGGGCCAGACCGCTACCCGCGACAACGACAACCGCGACATCTCCAACAATTTCGAAGCCCAGGTGAAGCAGGTGTTCTCACAGGTCGATCAAGTGATGAAGCGCGCTGGCGGCAGCCTGGCCAATATCGTGCAAGTGACGGTGTTCATCAAGGAATCGCGCTACGGCGACCGCTTCGTTGAAATGCGCAAGGACTTTTTCCAGAACGGCAACTATCCCGGCAGCGCCTTGGTCACCATTACCAACTTCGCACGGCCCGGCATCGAGATCGAGATCCAGGCGGTGGGCGTGATCGGCGACCGCTGCTCGACCGAGAACCCGTGCTCGGCAGAAGGCATGGCCAGGAAGAAATAGCGGCCGCGTCGCGACTACTCCCTCTCTCTTCAAGCGCATTCGCCGCCACGCCCGCGGCCATCAAGTAAGCCGCTTTCACCCTCTCGACGCCCGCCATCGCGGGCGCTTTTTCATGCGGCGATCAGGTCCGCCGCCTTCTCCGCGATCGCCACCACCGCCGCATTGGTGTTGCCCGATACCAGTGCCGGCATGATCGAGGCATTGACCACCCTCAAGCCCGCTACACCACGCACGCGCAACTGCTCGTCGACCACCGAGCGCGCATCGCTGCCCATGCGGCAGGTGGAAGTCGGGTGATACACGGTCTCGCCGGTGGCGCGGCAGAATTCCAGCCAGGCGCATCGGCCTGGTCCACGAGGTGATGCCGCTGGCCGGACTCGAGGCCGCCGGCGCGAGCCAGTCGGAAACCCCGTCAGTGCACCACCTGCCGGGGCCGCACACATGCCATCGATCACCCGACGCCGCGCTGTTCAATCCGTTGCGAGGGCAAGCTGAAGTGAAACGCGGCGCCGGCATCGGGCTTCCCCTCCGCCCAGACGCGCCCACCATGGCGTTCGACGATGCGCCGCACCACCGCCAGGCCCACTCCGGTGCCTTCGAATTCATGTGCCGTATGCAGGCGCTGAAACACGCCGAACAGTTTGCTTGCGTAGCGCGGGTCGAAGCCGGCGCCATTGTCGCGAACGGTGAAAATGGTTTCGCCTTCCCGCACCTTGCAGGAAATGGAAACTTCCGGATGCTCGCGCTTCGCACTGTATTTCAGGGCATTCGAGACCAGATTGGCCCAGACCTGGCGCAGCATTGCGACATCGCCGCGCACCCTCGGCAGTGCGCCGATCTCGACTGTCACCGCGGCGCCCGGCTGTGCCTCGCGCATGACTTCGCCCAGCAGGGCCGCGAAATCCACCTGGTCGTCAGCCAGCGGGCCATGCGTGACGCGCGCCACCGCGAGCAGGCCGTCGATCAGCGCGTTCATGCGGGTGGCGTTGCGCGCGATTCGTGCGACATGCGCCGAAACGGCATTGAAGTCGCCGGTGGCAATGTCGATCTCGAGCAGTCGCGCAAAGCCGTCCATGGTGCGCAGCGGGGCGCGCAGGTCATGCGCCACCGAATAGGCGAAGGATTCGAGGTCGCCGTTGGCGGTTGCGAGCTCCCGATTGGCAATGGTCAACTGGCTGGTGCGGTCGGCAACCCGCGCTTCGAGCGTGCGGTTGAGGGCGCGAATCTCGGCGAAGGCGCGGCGCTCGCGCGTGATGTCGCGGATCTCCGCGTGCACCAGCGTTCGACCATCAAGCACGATCGATGCCGCCGCTGACAGCACTTCGATGCTGGCGCCGCCGTCGCTGCGGCGCAGGCGCAAACGAAGTGCCGGCAGCGCCTGCGGCGCATTCGCCCGCAGTCGGTGCAGATGGCGACGCACCCGCTCATGCGACTCCGGTGCAAGCAGGCGCATGATGCTGGTGCCGCTGGCGGCGGCAGGCGCGGCGAAGCCCAGCTTGCGGGCGAATACCGGGTTGGCGTATTCGATCATTTCGCCTTCGAGGATGATCACGCCGTTGAGCGAAGCCTCTACCAGGCTGCGGTAGCGCAGTTCCGCCTCCCTGATCGTGCGCAGGTTGGCGTTGCGTTCGCGCAGGTCGTGAATGATGCTCAGCGCGGCCGGCTCGCCCTCGAAGGTGAAAGGCAAGGTCGTGATTTCAACCGCGACCACTGCACCGTCATCCCTGACAAACTCCATTTCCAGCGGCGGTGCGATGATCCGTTCTTCCAGCACGGCGCGATAGCGCATTGCCGCGCGCTGGCGCCATTCAGGCGCAAGGTGGCCAAAGGTATTCCTGCCGGCAAGGTCGGCGGCGGAAGGGATGCCGAGCAGGCGCAGGTAAGCCGGATTGGCCATCACGATTCGGCCTTCGCACGTCACCCGAATCGCGTCAGGCGAGGCGTCAAACAGGGTCCGATAACGCTGCTCGCTCTCCTTGATCGCCGTCTCGGTGGCCAGCTTTGCAAGCGCCAGCGCGATGTCGCCGGCAAGCTGGGTGAGCAATTCGACTTCGTCGTCGTCGAAGAACCCCACCTCGTCCGCATACAGCGCCAACACGCCGACCGCCTCTTCGCCAACCAGCAGCGGCACCACCGCCATCGCGGCAATGCCGCGCGCGGCGCGCTCTTCGGTAAACAGGATGCGTGGATCGTTGACGATGTCGTTGGATACCAAACAGCGCTTTTCCCTGACCGCCTGCGCGCTCAGGCTCATGCCCATGGGATCCTCCGCACGCAGCGAGAAGTGCTGCTCCACCAGCTTCAGAAACGCTACCGACTCGCCGGCCGAGGCCTGCGGCACGATCTTCTGCGCAGCCGCATCGACCAATCCGATCCAGGCCGAGTTGAAATGCCCATGCTCGATCGCAATCCGGCAGGCCTCGACGAACAGCGTGTCGCGGTCGCGTACCCGCACGGTCAGCGAATTGATGCCGCTCAACATCGCGTAGACGCGATTCAAGCGGCCGATGCGCGATTCCGCCTGCTTCTGTTCGGTGACATCCTGGAGCGTGTTGAACCAGCGCTCGTGCGCGCCGGGTTCGCTGCTCCGCTTGAGCGGCTCGGTGACCTGGTGGATCTGCAGCCAGGCGCCGTCGGCATGGCGCAGCCGATAGTCAATGTCGGTACGCGCACCGCTCTTGCCTGCTTCGTTGGCTTTGGCCACGAACATGGCCCGATCGTCGGGGTATACCAGGCGCAACCAGGCGCGCGTGTCCTTGGGCACGCCGGCGCGATCGGTGCCGAGCAGCAGCGGCATCGTCTCAGGCCAGCTCTCGAACTCGCCGCGGGCGCCGGTAATCACGTGGGTCAGGCCGGCCATGCGCTGGGCGCGATCAAGGCCGGCCTCGCTGGCCAAAAGCTGTTCGGTTGCGCGCTGGCGCTCCGCGATCTCGACCTGAAGTTGCGCGGTATGCCGTCGCGCTTCGGTATACAAACTGCCGTTCTCGTAGATCCGGCCGGCTTGCGCGGCATGCACCGACAGTACGCGCTCGTCGTCGGCACTGAATTCACGCGCACCCAGCTTGTCGACCAGGCAGATCCAGCCGTATGCACGCGACAACGAAAGCACCGGTACCACCAGCGCCGAGTGCAGCGGCGGATATCCCCCCGGGAGTCCGACGGCGCGGGCGTCGCCATCCGGATTGACGATGCGCCGCGCGCTGCGCGCCGCCATCGATTCGCCGACCAGGCCGCGTTCGATTTCCGGGCGCGCCAGGGTTTGCGCATGCGTCACGTCGATGCCGCTGGTGAAGCAGATCAGCGCACCGCCGTTGCCGCCCTGGATGCACAGAACGGCATACTTGGCGACCACCAGTCCGCGCGCGCCGCGACAGACCTTGTCCAGCAACACCTGTGGATCGTGTTCGGAGGCGAGTTGCAGGTTGAGTTCGGTCAAGGCCTCGAGGCGCGCATTCGCTGCCTCAAGTTCGGCCACCTTTTGCGACAGCTTGTCGGTCATCAGGCGGACGTGTTCGCGATCGAACACTTCGACATCGGGCGCCAACGCGAATCCGGGCCCGTGCGCCAGGGCGTCGTCGATGGCGCGCAGGATTTCCTCCGGCTCGCAGGGTTTGATCAACACCCGCTTGACACCGCACGATTCGGCCAGGCTGCGGGCTTCGCGCTCACGGTAATGCGCGCTGTAGAAAATGACCTCGGTGGCGGCTAAGCCCGGATCGGCGCGCAGTTGCCGCACGAATTCGAAGCCGTCCATGGTCGGCATCAGGATGTCGGAAATCACCAGCTCGGGGCGTTTGGTGCGCACCAACGCCAGCGCCTCGGCGCCATCGGCGGCTTCGAGTGCCTGGTGCCCGCTGTAGCCGATCAGGCTCACCAGCAGGGTACGGTTCACTGCGGTGTCGTCGACTACCAGGATCTTGGCCATCTCATTTCTCTCATCGATTGGACATCAGGGGCTAGCCGTTGGTTCGGGCGGCAGGAAAGTCTCGATCCGGGCGACAAAGGTCTCCGGGTCGATCGGTTTCGAGATGTGCGCGGCAAAGCCGGCGGCGAGCGCGGCTGCGCTGTCGCTGCTCATTGAAAATGCAGACACGGCGATCAGCGGAACCCGCGGCCAGCCCGGCGACTGGTGCAGGATTCGCACCACCTCGAAGCCGCTCGCCACCGGCATCTGCAGGTCGCAGATCACCAGATCCGGCCGCGCTTCCAGCGCCATGCGGACGCCGGCACCGCCATCGGCGGCTTCCAGCGCGGCATGGCCGGCCGCCTCGACCAGATAGGTCATCAGCGCAAGACTTGACGGATCGTCGTCGATGATCAGGATACGGGCGGGCATGACCTAGCGCTCCGGCAATTCGAGGGTGAAACAGCTGCCGGCGCCGACTTCGCTGCGAAATTCGAGGCTGCCGCCCATCGCCCGGGCCAGTTTGTGGCTCAGGTGCAAGCCCAGCCCGGTGCCTTCCTGCTTGCGGCGTTCGGCTGCCGCACCGCGCGAGTAGGCCTCGAATATCCGCGCCTGGTCGGCCGGCGCGATGCCCTGGCCGCTGTCTGCCACGCTGATCGCCACCCTGCGGCCATCGATCGCCGGCCGTTGCTCCAGGCGCAGGCCGATAGCGCCATGTTCGGTGAATTTGATCGCATTGCCCAAAAGGTTGATCATGATCTGCGTCAGGGCGCGTCGATCGGCGTGCAGCGTCACCGCTTCCGGCGGCAGGTCGAGCGCGAGCGCCAGGCCTTTTTGCTCGGCTTGCGGGCGCATGGTGGCGGCGAGTTCCTCGAGCAGCGCGCGGCAATCGATCGCCTGCGGCCGCAGGTCGGGATGGCCGGCGTCGAGCCGGGCCAGATCGAGCAGGTCATTGATCAGCGACAGAAGATGGCGGCCGCCGGCCTGCACCAGGCGCAACTGCTTTTCCTGCACCGCATTGAGCGGGCCGGGCAATTTCATCAACAGGGTGCCGGTGAAACCGATGATCGCGTTCAACGGGGTGCGCAGTTCATGCGACATGCCGGCGAAAAAGCGGTCCTTCGCCGCGGCCGCGCTTTCCAGCTCCAGGTTCTTCTCAAGCAAGGACTGTTCAAGCCGCCGGCGCTCGCTGATGTCGCGGGTGAACTTGAGATGGCCGCGCAAGACCCCGGACTCATCGAACAGAGCGGTGATCACCACGCTGGCCCAGAAGCGCGAGCCGTCCTTGCGCAGGCGCCAGCCTTCGTCTTCGAAGCGGCCTTCGGCGGCGAGTATGCGCAGTTCCATCGCCGGGATTCCCTGCGCGATGGCCTCTTCTGGATAAAAGATCGAAAAGTGCCGGCCGATGATCTCCTCCGCGGCATAGCCCTTGATTCGCTGCGCGCCGGCATTCCAGCTCACGATGTGGCCGCCGGGGTCGAGCTCGATGACGGCATAGTCCTTGACGCCCGCCACCACGGTTTGAAATCGCTCGCGGTTGTCGCGCAACTTCGCCGCCCCCGCCATGATCTCGGCTGCCAGCGGCTTGATGCGCGCACGCAGCAGCCAGGTTCCGCCGATGGTCAAGAGCAGCAGCACACCGGCGGCGAGCAGCATTTGTTCGCGGATCGACCGGAAGATTTCGGCGGTGTCGACCTTGACCACCATGCCGAGACCGGTATCGCCGACCGGGCCGAACGCCGCGATGACGTTCTGCTGACGATAGTCGCGGGTGATCAGGACACCGGTCTCGCCGCGCACGGCGCGCGTCATCGGCAACGGAGCGCCGTCGATGTTGACCAGCGGCGTGCTGTAGGGGGTGGGGTTCAGACGCTGCGGAAAGCAATGCAGCGCCGCCGCGCGCATGACACAGATGCCGGTTTCCTCGCTCGGGCCGAGCCGTGCCGGTCGCGCCGCCATCCGCGTCAGGATTGCAAGGGGCTGCTCGGTGAGCACGGTGCCGACTTGCCCGCCGGCGTCGCGCACGCTGATGCGCTGGCGCAACACGAAGCCCTGGTCCCACAGCAACTCCGCCGCATCGGTTCCGCCCAGGGTCACTGCCAGCGCGGGCGCGCGCACGAACACGCCGCCCTCGGCCACCGCCTTGCCGGCCAGATCCTGGTAGGCAAGCGCGCTGAATCCGAGTTTGATGAAAGTCTCGACCACCGCGCGGATGTTCGCGAGGTTGGCGCCGTCGTCCTGTCCGGCCTGGATGATTCGAAGGTTGCCGATCACCGCCGGCCGCGTCGCCGCGACCCGCGCATTGACACGCTGCGCCTCGAGCACATCATTGAACGTCTCGGCGCGTCGGGCAAGCGCGGCCAGCACGCTGTCGCCGACCTGGGTTTGAACCCGCGCCTGCAACATGGCGAAGGTTGCGATGCCGGCGCCGAATGCGAGCAGCGCCAGGATCGTCGCGGCGGTGAGGGAGATGCGATCGACCTCGTCACGAAACTGCGGCAACCGGCCCCATGCCTGTTGCTTGCCGGCCGCCCACAACCCGATTGCGAACACCAGGTGCCCGACGGCGGTGTGGACCGCCATGCCGGCGAGAAAATAGCCGGGGAAAAGCAGGTGGGCGTGTACCAGATAGCCGGCAATGCCAAGCAAGCCGATGATCCCCGGGGCCACCGCGAGCAAAGGCAGCAGCATGCGCGCGTTGCGCGCTTCGGCATGGTTCGCCACCATCAGCACCACGCCCCCGAGCAGGAATCCGCAGGCGGTGCCGACCACCATGCGGCCCGGCACCCGTGCCCACGCGTGCAGCGCAGGCCAGTCGATGCCGAGATCGATCGTCAGCAGATGTTGCGCGAGCACCAGGCATGCAATCAGCGCGATCAGGCCGCCGAGCGCGCTGCTGGCCCACCTGAAGCGCCGCGCGTCGACGAGTGGCGCCAGCAAGGCGCTGCCGGCCAGCACAAACGACAGCGCGGTATTGAACACCATCGGCGGATAGTCCGGCAGCACGCGCACCAGGGGTGCAAGCTGCAGCGCCCAGCCAAGCATCACCGCGCTGCCCAGCAGCACCAGAAGCAGGCCCGCAAGTCGCGCGACGGTAGCGGCGCTCATGGTGCGGTGCCGCAGAAACAGAACGTGGCCAGCCGCGCGGGAAAGCGCCGCGCAGCCCGACTCCGCCGGCAGGTGAACAGCGCCGCCTGGCAACTTTGACGCGCGCCGCAAATCAATCGCGGCGCTTGCGGATTGGCTCTAAACACGTCAGTGTGCTCCGAACCATTTGCTATACGGGAGCTTGCACTACGCACCGTCGGCAACTACAGATGCTTGCCCTACGCACCGTCGGGAACGCAGCTTGCCGCAGCACCTCGGAAATCATCCGCTAAATCTGGTGATAACCCTTGCTTTTCGAAATCGCCTGCCTATATTGATGATCATGATTATATCGTTTTCGCGGTCCGACATCCAATGCCAAGTGCATTTTGGCCGTGCGAATCGTTCCTCTCTATTCGGTATCGAACACACGTAGCGCGAAATTCCTCCCGTCGCCCGCCAATGTGCGGGTCAAACAACAAAGCGGAATTGCTCAATTTTCCACCAACCGGCAACGACGCCGGAGCGGCCTAGAGTTGCCGGGCGCGGTCGGGTGCGTCGCGATCAGTGCGCCGCCGTCGTCGCCAATCATGCGACCGGGCGATAATCGGTCGGGACTGCCAACACCATGGCTTCCTTCCACCAAATACGCGACGCCACCCGGTACCGAAAAATCCAGCGCGTCGAACATCGCACAGAAACCGGCGCGATGACGCCGCTAACACGACACTGCACAATCGGAGGAGACACGATGCCGAATACCCGATGGCTGACTTGCGCAGGCTCGCTGCTTGCCGCCGCACTGATGCTGAGCCATCACGCCCACGCCGCCGACGCCTTTCCGGGCAGACCACTGCGCATCATCGTGCCGGCCGCCCCCGGCGGCACCACCGACATCGCCTCGCGCGTGATGGCCGACCCGATGGGCCGCGACCTCGGGCAGACCGTGGTGGTGGAAAACAAGGCCGGCGGCTCGGGCATCATCGGGGTGCAGGCGCTGCTGGCGGCGCCGGCCGACGGCCACACGCTGATCATGGGCAACATCGGACCCAACGCCATCAACTACAGCCTGTTCAAGACCCTGCCGTACCGGATGGAAGAGATGGAGCCGATCACCATCGTGATCGCCAATCCGAACGTGCTGGTGGTCAGCCCCGCGCTGCCGGTGAAAAGCGTGGCCGAGCTGGTGGCGCTGGCGCGCGGCGCGCCCGGCAAGTATTCGTTCGCCTCCTCCGGCCGCGGGCAATCGATCCACATGTCGGGCGAACTGCTCAAGGTGCAGACCGGCATCGACATCATCCATGTCGCCTACAAGGGCGCGGCGCCGGCGGTGGCCGATGTGGTGGCCGGCCAGGTGACGATGATGGTCGACAACCTGCCAAGTTCGATCGCCCTGATCCGTGGCGGCAAGCTGCGCGCGCTGGCGGTGACCGGCAGGAACCGCAGCGCCGAACTGCCCGAGGTACCGACCATGCAGGAGGCCGGCTTCGCCAATTTCGAAGTCATCGCGTGGTTCGGTTTTTTCGTGCGCGCCGGCACCCCGAAGCCGGTGATCGATCGCCTGTACGCGGTGACGAAGAAGGTGCTGGAGACACCGGAGGTGAAGGCGCGCTGGGCCGACTTGGGCGCCTTCGCGCCGGCTGAACCGCCTGCCGCCACCAAAGCCTTTGTCCTGGCCGAACGCCGCAAGTGGGAGCAGGTGGCCACCGCGGCGAAGATTCAGCCGGAATAAGCTTTCAATGCCGCGCACCTGCGACTATGGATCGACCTCCAGGCGCAGGTCGCGGGGTGATGGGCCTGTGAATCGGGCCCGTGAATCGGGCCTGTGAATCGGGCCTGTGAATCCGGCGCAAGCCATGCGCGCCGGGACGATGTTCGCGCGCGACACCCACAACCGCAAGGCCGTCAGAAGCAGTTCGGATCTTCGGTGTTGTGGCCGTTGATCAGCATCGCATTCATCACCGTTTGAAGCTCGGTGATCGCCAAGGGGTTGTCGACCGGCCCCTGCCTGGCCGGCGTGCTGACCAGGCTCAATAGCAGCGGCGGCGCCGCCCGCTGGCCGGCAACGCCGGCGGACTCATTGACCGGCGGTAGCAGGCGTCGGGCGAAGTAAATGGCCTTCCTGCCGATGACCTTGCCCACCAGGTCGTCGTAGGGGGCCGGCTTGGCGCCAATACCGGCCGGAACCTCCAGCAGGAAATTCGCGACGCCACCGGCGCGCTGCGCGTTCGGCGCCTGCAGATCCTGCTCGATTGCGACTTCGAGAATCGTCTGCCAGCCATCGCCGGCAGGCGCCTCGCGGCCGGCGGTGCCGGGCGCGATCTCGCGCCCGGTCCGGTCACGCAGATAGACGCGCCGCCCGACCCCGACAAACACCTGGTCGGACGCAGCGAGCTTTTGCTCCATGGTCACCGACTCGGGAACCAGGGACGCCACAAGACCGGGGCTTGCGCTTGAAAACCCGGCGCCGGTCTGGGCGGCGGCGGGCGACGCGGCGAGAGCCAAGGCCATCAGGCACAACGGAACAATCCGGCACTGCGCATGCATGTTGCACACCTCATTAAAGAGTCCTGCCGACGAATCTCGTGGCGATCGCCCATCCGCGGCGCGGATCGCTCAATGGGCGTCGACTTCGTCATTCCAGCATGTATCTTGGCATAGTTCGCCGGTCGACAATGTGCGCCCGGCCACGGTCGGCTCGGCCACCCCTGACGCTTGCGACGGCGGCGTGCGCCATTGCGAGCATGCACGCAATCTCGCTGCCCGCATCGCGGCGCGGCACCACCCGCAAGGCAGGCCTCTGCCGGACCCGGTTTCCCGATCACGTCAACCGTGGCCGCGGCGCCGCGTTATTGGAGTACGTGGCGCACATGCGCCATCGAACCACCACCAGGGAGATGAGCCATGCGCACCACCACAGCACTTCTGTTCGCCGCCGTTCTGGGCCTGTCTTCAAGCGCGTTCGCCGCCACGCCGACCGACACCACCACGCGCGAAGCGCGCATGAGCGAGGCCTTGAAGAACCACCGCGCAGCCAAGGCGGGGGCGCCGGTGCAGGTGAAAGCAAGTCCGGCGCCGGTTGCGAAGAAGCACAAGGTCGCGAAAAAGGCCCATGCCAGGAAGCAGCATGCGCGCGCACCCAAGGGCAACGCGGTGGCCGTCAAGGCAACGCCTGCAAGCACCAAATAAAGGCCAGGTGCACCCTCTCAACGCCCGCTGACGCGGGCGTTTTTTTCATTCGAGCCCGCACGGCGGGCGTTTTTTCATCGGCGCCCGGCACCGCCGCACGCCTGTGCCGGGCCCTATGCCGATGCGCCGATCAGGTCGGCCGCCGTCTCGGCGATCGCCACCACCGCCGCATTGGTGTTGCCCGACACCACCGCCGGCATGATCGACGCATCGACCACCCGCAGACCTGCCACCCCGCGCACCCGCAACTGCTCGTCCACCACCGAGCGCGCATCGGTGCCCATGCGGCAGGTGGAGGTCGGGTGGTACACGGTCTCGCCGGTGTCACGGCAGAAATCGAGCCACTCGGCGTCGCTCGCGACCGCCGGTCCGGGCGCGCGCTCCTCGGCGACGTAACGGTTGAAGGGTGCGGTATTGACCAGTGCGCGCAATTTCTTCAGGCCATCGACCATCACGCGGCGGTCGTTCTCGGTGTCCAGGTAGTTGTAGAGAATCGCCGGCGCCGCCGCCGGGTCGGCCGACTTGATGCGCACATGGCCGCGCGACTCGGCGCGCAGTTGCGACATCGAGCAGGTGAAGCCGGAAAACGGGTGGAGAATGCCGCCGCGCTTGGCCGCTGAAAAGTTGATGAAGTAGAACTGCGCGTCGGGCCGGGTCAATTCCGGCCGGGTGCGGGTGAATGCCGCCGCATAGCCGGCGCTCACGGTGAGCGGCCCGCGCTTGTGCAGCAGGTATTGCAGGCCGATCCTGGCCTTGCGCCAGATGCTCATCATGTCGTCGTTGAGGGTGACCGCCCGGGTGCAGCGCCAGAAGGTGCGCACGTAAAAATGGTCCTGCAGGCACTCGCCGACGTCGGGCGCATCGTGCACCACCGGGATGCCGTGCGACTTCAGCAGCGCGGCGGGGCCGACGCCGGAGAGTTGCAGCAGTTGCGGCGAGTTGAACGACCCGCCCGAGAGGATCACCTCGCGCGCCTGCGCGCTGCGGGTGACGCCGTTCTGCCGGTACTCCACACCGGTGGCGCGGGTGCCGTCGAACAGCACGCGGGTGGCCAGCGCCTCGACCTCGATCCGCAGGTTGGCGCGCTTCTGCGCCGGCCGCAGGTAACCCACCGCGGTGGAAATGCGCTTGCCGTTGCGCGTGTTGGCCTGGAAATAACCCGCCCCTTCCTGGGTGGCGCCGTTGAAATCGTCGTTGCGCGGAATGCCGCTGGCGACCGCCGATTCGATGAAGGCGTCGCACATCTCGTGACGGTCGGGCAAATCGGACACCGCGAACGGGCCGCCGCTGCCGTGATACTGGCTGGCGCCACGGCTCTGGTCTTCGGCCATGATGAACCAGGGCAGCAGGTCGGCATAGCGCCAGCCGGGCACGCCCCAGTCGTCGAAATCCTCGCGCTGCCCGCGGATGTAGACCAGGCCGTTGATCGAGGACGAACCGCCGAGCACCTTGCCGCGCGGGGTGAAGATCCGCCGGTTGTTGCAGTTCGGTTCAGGCTCGGACTCGTAGCTCCAGTTGACGCGTTTGTCGGCGAACAGCTTGCCGTAGCCCAGCGGCACATGGATCCATGGATTGGTATCGCGCGGGCCGGCTTCGAGCAGCAAAACGTTGCGCTTGCCGTCGGCGGTCAGGCGGTTGGCCAGCACGCAGCCGGCCGAACCGGCGCCGACGATGATGGTGTCGTATTGGGTCATGTGAATGTGTAGGGGTTGACTGGTTTGTCGTGTCGCGCAGGACGTTCACGCTAGCGGTCTTGCGGGTCCGGCATCGCCTCGGCCACGCTGCGCTTGTTGTCGGCAGTGAAGGTGCCGATTTGCGCCGTGTTCCAGCCTGGCCGTGCGATCAGGCGCTGCCACCATTGCGCCACCGGCGGCCGCAGATGCCCCGGCCGCTCTTCTTCAAAACGCACCACATAGGGCGCCGCGCCGATGTCGGCCAGGGTGAAGCGCTCGCCGAACAGCCATGGCCCGCCGCTCTTCTTCAGATAGGCCTCGATCTGCACGGTCATGTTTTCGAGGATGTCGAGCGCCGCATCGATCTCGGCCCGGGAAAACGGCTTGCGCGCCATCCGTGTCCACAGGTCGCGCCGCTCCTGGCTCGGGATCGCCGCCAGCCGCTGCGCCAGTTCCTCATCCGACCATTTCTCGGCGATCGGGCGCATCATTTGCGACCAGTTCGGCTTTTGCACCGCCGGCAGGCAGACGTCGTCGATGTACTTGCACCAGCGCCGCACTTCATGGCGATCGAACGGATCGCTTGGCATCAGCGGCGGCGCGGCGAACGCCTCGTCGAGATACTCGTTGATCAGGTTGCTCTCGATCAACGGATGGCCGTTCACCACCAGGGCTGGCACGATGCCGGACGGGTTCAGGCGCTTGTACCAGTCGCTGTGGTGCTGGAAGCGGCCGAGGTCGAGCACCAGGCCACGCCACGCGAGGCCCTTTTCGGCCAGGCACAACCTGACCTTGCGCGAAGCGCTTGAACTCCACGCGTGGTAGAGCAGAAAGTCCGCTTGCTTGCCGGTATCCAATTGTTTCTCCCCTGTCGCTTCACGCATCGCCCTGCGATGCAGGCCGCAATCATCTCACGACAAAGAGCGGCCCCGCACGGGCCGCGGCGCCCGATGCCGGTCGCTTGCCATCAGCGACCCGACCCGCGGCGCCCGCTACCGCAAGCGGCGCGCAGCGCGGTTGCAGCAGCACGAATCCGGCGTTCGGCGGCGGCGGCCCTTATCGCGTGCGCGGCCGACTGCCTGCGGCCCGCTTCACGCTTTGTCAGCCTTCGTCAGCCGGATTGGCCGCCATCTCGCTCAAGGCATGCATGATTTCCAGCGCGAAGTCGGCTTCGGCGCCGATCTTCGATGGATCGAACCCATCCTCGAAAAACGGCGCGTACCCGGGCAGTGCCTTCGCATGGCGCGACCCGAGGCGACGAAACCCCATGTGCCATTGACTGAAGTCGCGGGCGGCGCGCTGGTTGCGGACCAGGATATTGAGGTTGCGATGCCGTGGGTCGGCCTTGATCTTGCGCATCAGCGTGTCCGCCGCCTCCGGCTCGCCTTCAATCACCTGCATGAAGGTGCCGCCGGCATACAGCAGCAATCCGGTGATGCCGTACTTCTGGTTCGCCGCCACCGAGATCGCGAGCAGTTGTTGCAACTCCTTGTCACCAAACATCTGGGCGGCGGTACTCGTGTAGATGAACTGAACAATCATGACTGGCGATTCATTTCGGTGCATGGCGCACAACTGAATGATCATACGCGCTGCAAACCGTGACTGGTTGCCTCGTTGCCTCCCGTGACTGGTTGCCTCGTTGGGCGCCATCAACATCGCATATGCGCTGGTTGCACGGCGTCAGGCCCGCCGGCGGAAACCGGAAAATTCCTGCTTTCGGCCGAACCGCCGCCCGGTCGCGCAGCCGCGCCCCTGATTGCGCCGCTGCGCGACCGCGCCTTGCCCCACAATGCGGGGGCGGGCGGCACTGTCCGCGCCACGCTGCGCGCCAAGCCCTGCCCTTGTCGCCAGCCCACGGAAGGCACCCCTTGCTGCGTCTCAGGTTCTCGATCGAACTCAATTACGACATCGCCCAGCCCGGCTGCGACTTCATTTTCAGTATTCATGCGGCGCAAACCGCGCACCAGATCGTGGTCGCCGAGTCGCTCGCGATCAGCCAGCCCCTGCAGCGCAACCTCTATACCGACCCGGCCACCCACACCCGGTTCCTGCGGCTGAAGGCGTTTCCCGGCCAGTTGACGGTGCGCTACGACGCCACGGTGGACCTGGATCATCACACCGCAGAACCGGACCAGCTGGCCGAGGTGCCGGTGGCCAACCTGCCCGGCCCTACCCTGCCCTATATCTACCCCAGCCGCTATTGCCAGTCAGAGCGGCTGCACCAACTGGCGGTGCGCGAGTTCGGCCACTTGTGGCAGGGTTACCAGCGGGTGCAGGCGATCCGCGACTGGGTGACCAGCCACATCACTTATCGCTCCAACACCTCGACCGGCAACACCACCGCGGTGGATACCCTGGTCGAGCAGGTCGGCGTCTGCCGCGACTTCGCCCACCTGATGATCGCCCTGTGCCGCGCGGTCAACATCCCGGCGCGCTTTGTCAGCGGCATCGACTACGGCGCCGACCCGGCCTTGGGCCCGACCGATTTCCACGCCTATGTGGAAGCCTATGTCGGCGACCGCTGGTACATCTTCGACCCCTCGGGGGTGGCGATTCCGATGGGCTTCGTGCGCTTCGGCACCGGCCGCGACGCGGCCGACTCGGCCTTCGCCACCATCTTCGGCGGCGTGGTCGGCGCCGCGCCGATCATCCGGATCGACGCTGTTCCCAATGCACAGGGCATGCTGGTGCTGCCGCAGCATGTGCCGTATGCGCTGTCGACCGATGGGCAGCTGGATCGATCCTGACCGCCCTCGTATTGCATGTGCGTCGACCAGGACATGCCTCCGGCGCCGCTGTCATTTCGTGCGCAGTCTTTGCGCTCACACGGCGCAAGCGGCGCAATGCCCGCAAATCATTCCTTTATCCTTCTGCTTTGGCCATCACACGGAGGCACCAGCCATGCAACGACAGGTCATCCACACCGACCGGGTACCGCCGGCCAGGGTCCCGCTTTCGCAAGCCATCCGCATGGGCGACTGGGTGTTCGCCTCCGGTCAGCTCGGCATGGATCCCAAGACCGGGCGCCTGATCGAGGGCGGCATCAGCGCCGAGACGCGCCAGGTATGCGAGAACCTCAAGGCAGTGCTCGAAGCGGCCGGCTCGTCGCTGGAAAAGGTCGCGAAGGTCACGATCTACCTGGCTGACCTCGGCGAACTGATGGCGATGAACCAGGTCTTCAGTCAATACTTTGCCGTCGATCCGCCGGCACGCACCACGTTTCAAGCCGCCGGCCTGGTCGGTGGCGCACGTGTCGAGATCGAGGCGATCGCCGGCGTGTGATTACGCGCTGACCAATGAAATGATTTCCATCC
This sequence comes from Burkholderiales bacterium, assembly GCA_031423955.1. Classification (GTDB taxonomy): domain Bacteria; phylum Pseudomonadota; class Gammaproteobacteria; order Burkholderiales; family JAEUOS01; genus JAEUOS01. The sequence goes on along the minus strand of JANPGJ010000638.1, from coordinate 1,007 downwards.
TTGAATCCGCGTCGTGATCGTGTCGCCGGATACGCCAGGACACAGGAGACTCCCGACCATGCCATCGCTTGCCGACGACCAATCCGTGGTGCAGCGCGTCCTTGCGCACATCGAGCACGGCAGCACCGATCTGGCGCCCGCGGTGTGGCGCGAGCCGGTGGAAAACTATCGCTCCGCGGCGCGCCTCGACAACGAGGTCGCCCGCGTCCTGCGCCGCACACCGACGCCCTTCTGCCCGTCCGCCGCGCTGCCCGGGCCCGGCACCTACATCGCGCGCGAGGCTGCCGGCGTGCCGATCCTGGTCGTGCGCGGCGAAGACGGCCAGGTGCGTGCGTTTCGCAATGCCTGCCGGCACCGCGGCATGCAGGTGGCCAGCGGCAGCGGCAGCGCCAGGGCTTTTCCCTGCCGCTACCACGGCTGGACCTATGCGCTCGACGGGCACTTGCGCCAGGTGCCGCATGAGCACGGTTTTCCCGGGCTCGAGCGTGCCAGTCACGGCCTGGTGCCGGTAGCTGCCAGCGAAAAGCTGGGCCTGGTGTTCGTCACGCAGGATGCGCCGGCGCCTGAAGACAACGCGCTCGACGGCCTGTGGCCGCTGGTGGGGCCGGGGCAGACACTGCTTGCCAGCAGCGAGCAGCAAGTCGAAACCAACTGGAAAGTCCTGCTCGAAGGCTTCATCGAGGGTTACCACATTCGCTCCACGCATCGCGAAACCTTCTACCCGTATGGCTTCGACAACCTCAACCTGGTCGAGCATTTCGGCCGCCACAGCCGTGTCACCTATCCATTCCGGCGCATCCGCAAACTGGCACAACTACCGGCCGCGGAGCGCCGCGTCGACGGCATGCTCACCTACGTGTACCACCTGTTTCCGAATGTGCTGATCACGCAGTTGTCGCGCCACACCAACGTGGTGGTGCTCGAACCGCAGGGGGTCGACCGCACCCTGCAGATCAATTACACGCTGGCGCAGTTGGACGATGGCGAACCTGATGCCCGCGCCGCGG
>JANPGJ010000637.1:0-8883 GCA_031423955.1 Burkholderiales bacterium | reverse complement strand
CGAATTTGAAAGAGTTGCTGAACTGGTTGCAGCAAACCAGCAACTGGGGACGAAGTCTAAAGGCGGCCTTCGCGTGTACCCCTTCCGGCGCTTTCCTTACTCCATTGTCTATCGCGCGATGGCGGATGGACCGTATTTTTTTGCCGTCGCGCACCAAAGGCAAGAGCCTGGATATTGGCAGGTTCGTGTCTAATCATCACATCCGCACACTCCCATCACCCCATCCCGAGTCGAAGACCTGCGCCTGATCACCGGTCGTGGTCAGTACGTGCATGACGTGTGCCATGACGGCATGCTGCATGCGGTGTTCGTGTGCAGCCCGCACGCCCATGCGCGCTTGACCAGGGTTGACATTCACGCCGCCCTCGCCGCACCTGAGGTGCGTGCCGTGTTCGTCGCCGCCGATCTTGGCGGCGCCTGCATTCCACCGATCAACCCGATCGCAGCGGCGATGAATCCCTGGCCATGCCCGCTGCTGGCCGGTGACGCGGTGCAATCGGTCGGCCAGCCAATTGCGCTGGTGGTCGCGCTGTCGCGCGCGGCGGCGGAAGCGGCGGCCGAGCTGGTGGATGTCGAATACGCCGAATTGCCGGCCGACGGTGACTTGAAGCCTGGTGCCACTGCCGTGGTGCGCTTCGAACACAAGAGCGGCGCGCCTGCGGATGCGGCGGCGGCTGGCAACCTGCGTGTTGTTGTCCGGCATCGGCAGCCGCGACTTGCCGCCACACCGATGGAAACCCGTGCCGCCATCGCGCAGTGGGATGGCGCCTTGCTCACGGTCTGGCTGCCGAGCCAGTCGCCGGCACGGGCGCGCGATGACATCGCGCGCATGCTTGGCCTGGACACGCAACAGGTGCGGGTGATCACGCCGGATGTCGGCGGTGCGTTTGGCGCCCGCGCCTCGGTCAATCCGGAAGACCTGGTGGTGTCGTTCGCCGCTTGTCGGCTGGGTGGCTCGCTCAAATGGCAGTCGTCGCGCAGCGACGATTTCAGCTCGGCAACCCACGGTCGCGGCGCAGCGCTGGAAGGTGCGCTGACGATCAACGGCAACGGCCGCTTCCTGCACCTGGAAGCGCGGCTCGCATTCCCGCTTGGCGCCTGGCTGCCGTTCAGCGCGGCAATGCCGGCGCGCAACGCGGCGCGCATCTTGCCCGGCCCGTACCACATCCCCGGCATTGACATCGTGGCGCAGGGTTCGATGGCGAACACGGCGGCGGTCAACATCTACCGTGGTGCCGGCCGCCCCGAGGCGACCATTCTGGTCGAGCGCCTGATCGACGCCGCTGCTGCCGCGAGCGGCATCGATCCGGTCGAACTGCGCCGCCGCAACCTGATCGCGGCGGCGGCGATGCCGTACACCACGCCAACCGGCGAGTGTTTCGATTCCGGCGACTATTGCCTGGCGCTTACGCGTGCCTGCGCGCGCTTCGACTACGCGGCAGAACGTACCGCGCAGGCGCGGCGCCGTGCCGCCGGCGAGCTGGTCGGGATCGGCGTGGCGATGTATGTCGACCCTTGCGGCCAGGGCTGGGAAAGCGCACGCGCGACCTTGCGGCAAGACGGCAGCGTGCTGGTGGCCAGCGGTTCGGCGGCGCAAGGCCAGGGCCATCGCACCAGCTATGCGGTGATCGCCGCCGCGGAGCTCGGATGCGCAGTGACGGCGGTGAGCGTGGTCGACGGTGATACCGCCGCCTGCCCGGATGGCATCGGCGCGCTGGCCAGCCGCAGCATCGCCATCGGCGGCAGCGCGGTGCTCGAAGCGGCGCGCGCTGCCGCTGCCCGGCGCGCAGCCGGCGAAGCCCTGCCGCTGACGGCCGAATCGATTTATCACACCCCGGGTGAGGCCTGGAGTTACGGCTGTGTGATCAGCCGGATGGCGATCGACCGCGACACCGGGCAGCCGCGCATCGAACGCATGGTGTGGGTGGACGATGCCGCACATGTCATTTCGCCAATGCTCGCCGAAGGCCAGTTGCAGGGCGGCCTTGCGCAAGGCATTGGCCAGGCGCTGCTGGAACGCATCGTCTATGACGACCACGGGCAGTTGCTGACCGGCTCCCTCGCCGACTACGCATTGCCGCGCGCGGCCGACATGCCGCTGCTTGAACTCGAAAGCCTGTGCATTCCGACCACCGCCAATTCGCTTGGCGCCAAGGGCGTGGGTGAAGCCGGCACCATCGGCGTGCCGGCTTCATTGCTCAATGCTGCGATCGACGCACTCGCGCCTTACGCGATCACCGATCTGGACTTTCCACTGACGGCCGAGCGCCTGTGGCGTACCATCAACACATCGACCACGGAGCACCAGCCATGACAGTCACGATGAAATACGACAAAGCCGAGGCCAAGGAATACTCGCGCGAACATTTCCGCGGCGTGTGGGCCGCCACCGCCACCCCCTTCGACGCACAGTTTCGCTTTGACGAAGCGGGCTTCCGCTCGAACCTGAAGCACTGGATCGACACCCTGAAACTGGGTGGCCTGTTCGTCTGCGGCAAGCAGGGCGAGTTTTTCTCGATGTCGGTGGCGGAGCGCAAGCGCAGCTTCGAGTTGGCGGTGGAAGCCGCGCGCGGCAAGGCCGGCATCGTCACCTCCTGTTCCGACACCAATCTCGACGTGGTGCTCGATCTGGCACGGCATTCGCAAACCATTGGCGCCGACTACATCGTGGTGCACAGCCCGGTATTGCATTTCGGCCGCGATATCGACGACACGGTCTACGAGTACTACCGCTACCTGTCCGAACAGCTCGAGATCGGCATCGCACTGTGGAATCACCCGGATTGCGGCTACGAGATGAGCCCGGAACTGTGCGCCCGCATTGCGGACCTGCCCAACATCGTCGCCATCAAGTACAGCGTGGACCGCGAAAAGTACGCCCGGCTCACCCGCATCGCCGGCGACAGGATCATCGTTTCCACCGCCTCCGAGGAAGAATGGTTCGACAACATCGTCGAACTCGGCTGGCGCCTCTACCTGTGCTCGACCCCGCCGTTCACCATGCAGACCGCGGTCGACCAGCGCATCAACGAATACACCGCGCTGGCGTTTGCCGGCCGGGTGGACGAAGCGCGCAAGGTGCGCGACAGCCTGAACCCGGTGCGCGCGGCGTTTCGCAATTCGCGCCCCAAAGGCACGCCGCAGGCGCACACCAAATACTGGATGGAGCAGATCGACCAGGTCGGCGGTACCGTGCGCCGGCCCTTGTTGCCGCTGACCGATGGCGAGAAGGCGGTGATTCGCAAGGCGGTGGCTGATTCCGGATTGCGACTTGGCTGATCCGCCGGCAGTCAGCGCATCGCCATCCGGCGCGTTCCTGTTCCGTACATCCTGATCGTCATCCATGCCCTTGCATCCGCTTTTTCGCAGCGTCATTCTCGTCACCTTTTTTGCGAGCGCCGCGGCGACCGCACAGTACCCGGTGAAGCCGATCCGGATCGTGGTGCCGGCCACCGCTGGCGATGGCTCCGACGTGCTGGCGCGCACGCTGGCGAAAGCAATGAGCGAATCACTGGGCCAGCAATTGGTGATCGAAAACAAGCCGGGGGCAGGCGGCAGCATCGCTGCCGACAGCGTCGCCAAAGCGTCCCCTGATGGCTACACGGTGTTTCTGGGCAACGGCAGTTCGCACGGCGTCACGCCCGGCCTCTACCCGCGCCTGCCCTATGACAGCATCAACGACTTCGCTGCCGTAGCGTTGATCTCAACCGCGGCCAATGTGCTGGTGACCAATGCCGCCATGCCTGCCACCACCTACGCAGATTTTGCCCGGCTCGCGCGGGAACAGCCCGGCCGCGTGACCATCGCCTCGGCCGGCAACGGCAGCCTGTCGCACCTGTCGGTCGAGTTGCTCAAGTCGATGGCAAAACTCGATCTGCTGCACGTGCCCTACAGGGGCGCGGCGCCGGGCGTGGCTGACGTGGCGGGGGGGCAAGTGCAGGCGATGATCATCAATATCCCCACCGTGATTCCGCTGATCAAGGCGGGCAAACTCAAGGCCCTGGCAGTCACCAGCGCCAGACGCGCTGCATCGGTGCCGGAGGTACCGACCCTGGCCGAGAGCGGCCTGGCCGGCTATGAGACCCTGGCCTGGTTCGGCTTGCTGGCACCGGCGAAAACGCCACCCGACATCGTGGCCCAGTTGCATCGTGAGGTGCAAAAAGCCCTGGCGCGGCCGGATGTGCGCGAGACTCTGGCACGCCTGGGTTCCGAACCCTCGGGCATCGGCCCGGAGGACTTCATGCTGTTCATCAAGAGCGAGATCGCCAAGTACAGCAGAATCATCAAGGACGCCGGCGTCAAGGTCGAGTGAGGCCAGACAATCCCAACGAGAGGCTATCGATGAAATACGGCATGCCGATCAACTTCGGCCAATGGATCGACACCAACGCCCATCTGCTCAAACCGCCGGTCGGCAATCAGCAAATCTGGGCCAACTCCGACTTGATCTGCACGGTGGTCGGTGGCCCCAACCAGCGCACCGATTTTCACGATGACCCGTATGAGGAATACTTTCACCAGTTTCGCGGCAATGCCCATCTGCTGACCTGGGATCGTGGCCGTTTCGAGCACATCGAGTTGCGCGAAGGCGACATGTTCCTGCTGCCGGCCCACGTGCGGCATTCGCCGCAACGCCCCGAAGCGGGCAGCTTGTGCACGGTGATCGAACGCAGCCGGGCGCTGGGTGTGATCGATGCGTTCGAGTGGTATTGCGCGAGATGCGCGACCCTGGTGCATCGCTCCGAGGTGCAGTTGCAAAGCATCGTCGAAGACCTGCCGAAAACATACAACGCGTTCTACGCACTGGATGAGGCGGCGCGTCGCTGCCCGGCTTGCGGCACGGTGCATCCGGGTCGCGACTGGCATTCTTGGCATGCGCTACGCGAGGCGGCCTGAACGATGTCGCCACAACCTCGATCGATGCACAGTTGAGCCGCGCATACAGCGGCGTTGTACCTGCGAACCCAGTGCCGCGTGACAATGCACGACCACGGGTGTCGAGCCACGCCGATCCATCATGAACACACGCGCCGCCTACGATTACATCATTGTCGGCGCCGGCTCCGCCGGCTGCGTTCTGGCCAATCGGCTGACCGAAGACGCGAACGTTCGCGTACTTCTGCTCGAGGCCGGCGGCTGGGACCGCGACCCTTGGATTCACATTCCGCTGGGCTGGGGCCGCATCCTGCAGAACCGCTTGCATGACTGGGGTTACTTCGCCGAACCCGAAGCCAGCGTCGGCGGCCGCGCGGTGGAATGCGCGCGCGGCAAGGTCGTCGGTGGATCCTCTTCGATCAACGCCATGGCCTATGTGCGCGGCAATCCGGCGGACTACGATCGCTGGGCGGCGTCCGGTTTGCCCGAATGGTCATTCGCACACGCGCTGCCGTATTTCAAACGCCAGGAATCATGGGAAGGCGGGGCTGGCGACCTGCGCGGTGGCGACGGACCGATCACGATTCGCACCAACCGTTACGCTGACCCGCTGTTCGGCGCCTTCGTCGAAGCAGGCTTGGCCAGCGGGCATCCGGTCACGCCGGATTACAACGGCGAACAGCAGCACGGCTTCGGCACCATGCAGTGCGCGGTGCGCGGCGGCCGGCGCTGCAGCGCCGCCACCGCCTACCTGCGCCCGGCGCTGCGGCGCGCCAACCTGACTATTCTGGTCAAGGCACAGGCGACGCGCGTATTGTTCGACGGCACGCGGGCGGTCGGCGTCGAATACCTGCGCGACGGCCGACTGCATGAGGCGCACTGCGAGCGCGAGGTGCTGCTTGCCGGCGGCGTGATCAATTCGCCGCAGCTCCTGATGCTGTCCGGCATCGGCGATCCGCAGGAGCTTCTCCCGCACGGCATCACGCCGCACACGGCACTGCCCGGCGTCGGCCGCAATCTGCAGGATCATGTGATGGCGCCGCTCGCCTATCGGCGCAAGACACCCGGCCCGTTCCAGCGCAACATGCGCCTCGACCGGGTCGCCAGGCACCTCTTCAACGCGTATTTTCTCGGCCGCGGTTTCGCCACTGATTTGCCGGCGCCGCTGACCGCATTCCTGAAAACCGCGGACAGCCTGCCGATTCCCGATGTGCAGTTTCTGTTCCACGGCGGCCCACTGAATGCCGCGCCGTATCTGCCGCCATTCAGCAAAGCCTTTGCCGATGGCTTTTCGGTGCTGGTCGCGGTGTTGCGCCCGCAAAGCCGTGGCAGAGTGCACCTGGCCTCAGCCGACCCGCTGCGCGCGCCACTCATCCGGCAAAATTTCCTGGCCGCCGAACACGACTGGAAAACCCTGCGAGCGGGCTTGCGCATGGTGCGCGCGATCACACAGGCGTCTGCACTTGCGCCCTACATCGAAAAAGAGCTGGCGCCAGGCGCGGGCAAAGAGAGCGACGCCGAACTCGACGCCCACATTCGCGCGCTGGCGATCACCGTTCATCATCCGCTCGGCACCTGCAGGATGGGGCCGGATGTAGACGCGCTGGCGGTGATCGATGCGCAATTGCGCGTGCGCGGTGTCGAACGCCTGCGGGTGGTCGATGCCTCCGTCATGCCGGATATGGTGGGCGGCAATATCAACGCCGCAGTGACCATGATCGCCGAACGCGCCGCCGACCTGATTCGCGGTCGAACGACCTTGGCACCCGCATGACGGGGACCTTCACGCACCGACCCGCGCGACGTGACCAGGTGTGCACGGTGTCGGCCTCCGGCGCGCCACCGTGACCACCATGAACACCGCCTAGCGCTTGAACGATTCGAATGAGGTGATGCCGCCGCACCGGCATTCGCCGGCGGCGAACCGCTTCGGCCTGACCGGCACCCGGAACTTCACCTGGGTCGAGGGCGAAGACATGGTGTTCGGTCCCGGCGACCGGATGCTGACGCCGCACGCTACCTGGCATCACCAAGACAATGTCGGCGACGATCCGGCGGTCAATTTTCGGTGCTGCACCTGCCGCTCATATCTCGTTGGAAGAGACTCAGTCAGTCAGTCTTGACTGTGTGATTCCGCCGGCGCATACTGAATTCGCCGCATGTCGCGGGCACGGAGGTCGCGATGATGTCCGTTCGGTGTGCAACGGGTATGTGGGCGCTTTATCTGTGCTTGACCGCCTTGGTTGCCGGTGTGTTCGCAGAGGACGCGCACGCCAAAATGACCAAGAAAACGGTAGCGGTTCTGACGACCAAGTACCAGCCGACGAACGACAACTTTCCCAGCAACTACGTGCGCGTGCTCATCGACAAACTGGACAAGGACACGGTTTCGTCCGCCACCATCGAGATCAAGCGCGGCAAGGATACGTTCAACTACACGGTCCCGGCCGAGGATATCGCATCGTCACAACCCAAATTGGGTCAGAACGAAGCCAAGCCCGGGCGCATCGACTTTCGGCTGCCCACCAAGCCGGATCCCAAGGGGCCGGCTCTGCCGCCACTTCCCGTGCAGACCTACAAGCAAGGTGACGTGGTGACGTTGACGATCAACTACAACAAGGATTTCTCCAACGATGTCGCCAAGGGAAAATATCAGGCGAAATCGGCCGTATTCCGAAGTGGCGTCCTGAGCGAGAAAGACAACGCCGATGAATCCAAGCCGATACCGGTCAACGGCTTCAAGTACACGCTCGATCCGGAGTACTCGTCATTCAATGATCTGGACACCTCGGTCTATGGTTCGTCCGGTTCGCTGTTTGAAGTCCGCAATCTGCGCTTTTTCAGCAATGTTGACGAGACTTTTATGTTGGGCTTCGATACCGGCGCCCTGCTCGGCGAATCGTATGACACCGGCCTGCCCCACTTCCTGCTTGGATCGTCCGACAACTATCCCTGCCCACCTGCCGTGGGCGGATCTTCCGCGAGTTGCGAGAACCTGTTGAATTCTTTTCTGGAACCGGACCCTGGAATGTATGTCATGGCGGTGGGACAGATTTTCGACACCCAGGAAGGCGCGGTCGTCGCGACATTTCTGAACGCGGCGCAGGCCGACCTCGTGGCGCCTGAGCCGCCCGTCGTCGCGTTGGTCTTGACAGGGTGTCTGTGGATTGCCGTCCGGCGTCGTGCGGCCAGCGCGGCGCCGTCTGCGAGCGGGCGCTAGCGGACCTCGCGGGCACCCGATGCGGCCGCGGTATTTCGATCATCCGCTCGGCTGATGTACGCGGCGGCATGAAGCCGAGGTACTCGCCGTCGCGCCCCATCAGGTAGACGAACGGCTCATGTCTGATGATGAAGCGCTTGTCGCGTATGGCCTTCAGCACCGGTTCGCAGCGCGCGAGCGATTCCTCTGGGCCGGAGATCATCATGCTCATGCTGCCGGCGGCGGCGCGCTGGCTTCAAGCTCATGGCCCGACTCCGACTCGGTGAAATAGGCCGTGCATGTACCGGGCCGAAAGGCGACGTTGGTCACGATCGAGCCTGCCGGACTCTTCACGATATGGCTGACCTCGCCGCGCCGATTGAGCATGAAAGCGCGGTCCAGGCTGACATGCGCCACCACCCGGCCGTTGGCCGCGCCCACCGCCATGCCGTCGGGGCCGCCGGCGCCGAAAAGCAGCGGCGGAACAGGCGGAGAACGGTCGCGAATGGGATTCGTCAGCCCAGCCCGCACCGGAGATCAAGTTCGACCAGCGCATCGCCTCATAGGTGAGGGCGGGAGCGGAGGCTCGTGCCTGATGCCTCGGGAGTGGCTGCCGGCGGCCACTCCCGAGGCATCAGGCAGTGCAATGCCGGCCCAAAATCGATGATTGACGCCCGCACGCGGCGCCAACCATAGCGCCAACTACTCCCCTAAAGCCCATTGGATTTCCTATCCTTCGGTGGTCGATGCGCAACCGGGTGTGCGTGGTATCGAACGCCTGCGGGTGGTCGATGCCTCCGTCATGCCGG
>JANPGJ010000636.1:0-1797 GCA_031423955.1 Burkholderiales bacterium | reverse complement strand
GACTTGAGCTTTTCCAGCAGTGCGTCGTTCGGTGCGATGGTGACTACCGGCATTTCGTCGGTCACCAGTGCCAGCGGGCCGTGCTTTAGTTCGCCTGCGGGGTAGGCCTCGGCGTGGATGTAGCTGATCTCCTTGAGTTTCAGCGCGCCTTCCAGCGCAATCGGGTAGTGCAGGCCGCGTCCCAGGAACAGCGCGTGTTCCTTGCGGGTGAACGCTTCGGCCCAGGCGATGATTTGCGGCTCGAGCGCCAGCACACTGGTCAACGCATTGGGCAGGTGGCGCAGGTCTTTCAGGTGTTTGGCTTCTTCGGCCGGGCTAAGCTTGCCGCGCAGTTTTGCCAGGGTCAGGGTCAGGAGGAACAGTGCGGTTAGCTGGGTGGTGAAAGCCTTGGTCGAGGCGACGCCGATTTCCACCCCGGCGCGGGTCAGGTATTTGAGTTTGGTCTGGCGCACCATCGCCGAGGTGCCGACGTTGCAGATGGCCAGGCTGTGCACATGGCCTTGGGCTTGCGAGTGCTTGAGTGCCGCCATGGTGTCGGCGGTCTCGCCCGATTGCGAAATCACCACCACCAGCGCATTCGGGTTGGGCACGCTGTCGCGGTAGCGGAATTCGCTCGCCACTTCCACCTGGGTCGGCAATTGCGCGATCGATTCGAGCCAGTACTTGGCGGTCATGCCGGAGTAATAGCTGGTGCCGCAGGCGAGGATGCGCACTTCGTTGATCGCCTTGAATACGCCCTCGGCATCGTCGCCGAAAAGCGAGGCGGCGATGCCTTCCACGCCTTCGAGCGTGTCGGCCACCGCGCGCGGCTGCTCGAAGATTTCCTTCTGCATGTAGTGGCGATAGGGCCCCAGTTCGACCATGCCGGTGGCCGCCTGCACCACCCGCACTTCGCGCTCCACCGGCCTGCCGTCGCGGTCGACGATGGTCACGCCGTCGCGGCGGATCTCGACCACATCGCCTTCTTCAAGGTAGCTGATGTGGTCGGTGGTACCGGCTAAGGCGAGCGCGTCGGAGGCGAGAAAATTCTCGCCGGCCGAGGCGCCGTAGCCGCGGCCGACCACCAGCGGGCTGCCGGCGCGCGCGCCGACCACCACGTTGGGTTCGGATTCGCAGAACACGCCGATCGCGTAGGCCCCGGTCAGGCGGCGGGCGGCGCTTTGCACCGCCGCGAACAGGTTGCCGGCATAGACCGAGTGCACCAGGTGCGCGATGACCTCGGTGTCGGTCTGGCTTTCGAACACATAGCCCTGCGCCTTCAGTTCATCGCGCAGTTCGTCGTGATTCTCGATGATGCCGTTGTGCACCAGCGCCACCTGGTCGCGCGAGAAATGCGGATGTGCATTCACCGTCACCGGCGCGCCGTGGGTGGCCCAGCGGGTATGCGCGATGCCGGTGCCGCTCCTGAGCGAACCGTCGGTCACCTGGGAATCGAGGTCGGCCACCCGCGCCACGCTGCGCGCGCGGCGCAGGCCGCTGCCGGCGGCCGGTGCCGCGCTGCCGTGAATGGCGACGCCGCAGGAGTCATAGCCGCGATACTCGAGGCGCTTCAAGCCCTCGATCAGGATGGGAACGATATCGCGGTCTGCAACCGCGCCGACTATGCCGCACATGAGATGTTTTCCTTCGTTACGCTTGTGAACCTGCGCTTTGCCCGACCTACTCGAACTCGACGATCGCCTCGATCTCGACCGAAAAGCCGCGCGGCAGCGAACCCATGCCGACCGCCGAGCGCGCATGCCGGCCACGATCACCGAACACTTCCACGAACAGGTCGGAGCAACCGTTGATCACTTT
>JANPGJ010000635.1:0-5233 GCA_031423955.1 Burkholderiales bacterium | reverse complement strand
CCCGGGGTTGTCACCGGTGCCCGATGCCGGCCTGCAAACCATCAGGTTGCGCGAATGGTAGTCACGATGCACGAACGCACGCGGCTGCGCCAGGTTGTTGGCCAGCAGCGTTTCGAAGCAGGCGGCAAGATCGCTGCGCTGGCGCGCAGACATGTCGAATTGCCGATGCCTGGCGATATACCAGTCCGGCAGCAGGTTCAGCTCGCGCAGCAGAAGTTCGCGGCCGTAGTCGGGCAGACCATCCGTCGCGGCGTGCGTCTGCATCCGCACCAGGGTCTGGATGGCATCACGATACAGCGGCTGCGCCAGGGCCGGATCGCCGTTCAGCGCGGCAAGATAGGTCTGTGTGCCGAGGTCGGTAAGCAGAAGGAATCCGTGTTCAAGATCAAGCTCGAGAACGCGCGGTACGTTGATTCCGGCGATGCCAAGCAGGCTCGCCACATGAATGAATGGCGCGCAGTCTTCCTTGTCCGGTGGCGCGTCCATGATGATCCGTGGCGGTGAACCATCGGCCAGGTGAAGCCTGAAGTAGCGGCGGAAGCTGGCATCCGCCGATGCCGGCTCGATTACCGGCGCAGCGTCCGGGAAAAGGCTTCTGACCCAGCGGTCGAGCAGATCGGATCTGGTCAAGGAATCGGGCTTTCAAAAAGACGGCAGGATCCGGCTTGCGGGTCGGGGATTGCTGCCGGGGCAGGACGGGCGCTGCCTTATAATCATGCCGATTTTATCGAATCCGGTCCATCGCGCCATGTCTGGCGCGTTTCTTTTACTGCGCATGACGATCTTTCGCACGAGCATTGTCTTGCAAGCGGTGATCACCGCAATTGGCGCTGCCGTACCCTGCGCCTGGGCGCAGCAATCGTCGGGCATGGGCGGCGCGGGCCAGTTGCCCGAAAGCGGGGTGGTGGGCGACCGACTGGCGCTGAAGCCAGCCCTTGAATTGCGGCCCGGCCGTCAGGAATCGGGTGCACTGCCGGTGTTCGTCTTCGGTCAGAAGATCTCCGGCGAGACCGGCAAGACCACCACGGTGACGGGCGACGCGGAACTGCGCAAGCAGAATACCGTGATCAAGGGGGATTCGATCACCTATGTGCCGCTTGATGACGAACTGCAGGCCGAGGGCGGGGTGAGAATACTGCGCAACGGCGATCTTTTCACCGGCTCGGAATTGAAGCTCAAGCTCGACGCGCGCACCGGTTATTTCCTGTCGGCGGAGTATTTGCTGGCCAACGCGCGCGCGCGCGGAAACGCCAGCCGCCTCGACTTCCTCGGTCCCGATACCTACCGCGGCACTGATGCCACCTATACCACCTGCGGCCCGGGAAATGACGACTGGTACCTGCAGGTGGGTGAGTTGAAGCTCGACTATGGTCGCGACGTCGGCGAGTCCCGGGATACGAAACTGTTCTTTCTCGGACAGCAGATCATGTATTTGCCGGAGATGTCGTTCACGCTCAATGACCGCCGCAAGTCCGGATTCCTCGCGCCAACCTTCGGCAGTTCGATCCAGAACGGGCAGGAAATCTCGACGCCTTATTACTGGAACCTGGCGCCCAATCGCGACGTGACGCTGACCCCGCGCTACATGACCAAGCGCGGCCTCCAGGGTACTGCCGCCTTGCGTTACCTCGGCGAGGATTACCGCGGCGAAGCCCGTGCCGAAGTGCTGCCGGCCGATCAGCAGACCAAGACCACCCGCAGCGGCTTCACGATCCTGCATCAGCAGACGCTGATGCCCGGACTCACCGGATATCTCAACGCCAGCCGGGTGTCTGACGACACCTATTTCACCGACCTGTCGAACCGGATTTCGGCGACCTCGCAGACCTTCGTGCCGCGCGAAGGCTATCTGCTGTACGCCGCCCAGTACTACTCGATCTATGCGCGCGCGCTCGGCTACCAGACGCTTAAGGATCCGCTCGCGCCGGTGGTTTCCCCCTACCACCGCCTGCCGCAGGTGATATTCAATACCCGCCGCTATGACGCCGGCGGCTTCGATCTCGGCTTCACCGGCGAGTTCAACCGCTTCTCCCATCCGACCCTGGTGACCGGCAACCGGGTTTCGTTGAACCCGAGCATCAGCTATCCGGTCCTCACGCCGGGTGCTTATGTGATTCCGAAGGTGTCGTTGCATTCAACCGGGTACTTCCTGCACAACAATGCCGCCGGTACGCCCGACTCGTTCACGCGCAGCCTGCCGGTCGTCAGTGTCGATAGCGGGCTGGTGTTCGAGCGGCCCGCCAGCTACTTCGGGGAGGACCACACGCAGACCATTGAGCCGCGGCTGTTCTACCTGAAAGTGCCGGCGCGCGACCAGTCGCAGATTCCGGTTTTCGACACCGGCCTGGCCGATTTCAATTTCGCCCAGATATTTTCGGAGAATGCCTATTCCGGGATCGATCGCATCGCCGACGCCAATCAGGTGACCGCCGCGGTCACTTCGCGCTTGCTCGATTCCAGGAACGGCAACGAGCGGATGCGGGTGACGCTGGGCCAGCGCTTTTACTTCACCGAGCAACGCGTGGTGCTCCCAGGCGAGGCGCCGCGTTCCAACCGCTCGTCGGATTTTCTGGCGTCGTTTTCCGGGCAGGTGGCGCCCAAGACCAGCTATGACACCACGCTGCAGTACAACCCCAACCAGAAGCAGATCACCCGCATCAGCCACGGCTTCCGGTATATGCCTGAACCCGGCAAGACCTTGTCGGCGTCGTACCGTTATCAGCGCGATTTTCTGGAACAGATCGACGTCGCTGGCCAATGGAAGATCCGCAATGGATGGCATGCGGTAGGGCGCTACAACTATTCACTGCGCGACGGACGCGTTGTCGAAGCGCTTGGCGGGCTCGAGTACGATGGCGATTGCTGGGTTGGCCGGGTGGTCCTGCAGCGTTTCGCGACGGCCAGCCAGCGGGCATCGACCGCCATATTCTTCCAGATCGAACTGAACGGACTGTCGCGGCTGGGGTCAAACCCGCTTGATACATTGCGCCGCAGTATTCCGGGGTACACCAAACTCAACGAAAACCAGCAACCGCAGCCGCGTACTTTCGGCAACTACGAATGATCGATACAAACCCATTTCCCATGACCACTCTGCGCCTGCTGGTGCTGTTGCTCGTAATGGCCGCGCCTGCGCCCGCGCTGGCGCAGGCCGACAAGATGTCGTCCGCGCTGGAGAACAAGTCGCCGCGACCGCGCGTCGTGCTGGCCGACCGCATCGTCGCGGTCGTCAACGACGAAGTGATCACCCTGCATGAACTCGGCGAGCGGGTACGCCTCGCGCGCGGCCAGCTGGCACGGCAAAAGGTCAACCCGCCGCCGGACGACGTGCTCGAGCGGCAGGTGCTGGAGCGACTGATCGTTGATCGGGCGCAACTGCAGTTCGCGCGCGAAAACGCGATCCGCATCGACGATGCGCAACTTGATCGAACGGTTACCCGCATCGCCGAGGAGAACCGCATGACGCTGTCGCAGTTTCGCGATGTCCTGGAACGGGACGGCATTCCGTTCGCGAAATTCCGCGAAGATGTGCGCAATGATGTGCTGATCGCCCGGGTTCGCGATCGCGAGGTCGACAGCCGGGTCGCCATCAGTGATGGTGAAATCGACAATTTCATCGCGGAATCGTCCGCCAACCGCAATGACGCCGGCAACGAAATCAATCTCGGCCAGATTCTGGTGCGGGTGCCGGAGAATGCCACGCCGGAACAACTTGGCGAACGGCGCAAGCGCGCCGACGAAGCCCTGGCGCAGTTGCGTGGTGGTGCCGACTTCGGCCGCGTCTCGGCGGCCTTTTCGGATTCGCCCGAAGCGCTCGCCGGCGGCGTCCTGGGCTACCGGCCTGCCGACCGCCTGCCGCAGTTGTTCATCGACGCGGTGGCCAATCTCAAGAGCGGCGAAGTCAGCGATATTGTCAAGAGTCCCAATGGTTTCCACATCCTCAAGCTGATCGACCGCCGTGGCGGCGGGATCAAGCAGGCGGTCAACCAGACCCGCGTCCGGCATATCCTGATCCGGACCAACGAACTGGTATCGCAGGAACAGGCGCGCCGCCGGCTGCAGGACCTGAAGGAGCGGGTGGCCAACAAGGCTGCCGACTTCGCCGATCTGGCGCGATTGCAGTCCAACGACGGCAGCGCCGCTAAGGGCGGCGATCTTGGCTGGGTCTATCCCGGCGATACCGTGCCGGAGTTCGAGAAAGCGATGAATGATCTCAAGATCGGTGAGGTGAGCGAGCCGATCCAGACGCAGTTCGGCTGGCACCTGATCGAAGTGCTCGAGCGGCGCACCGAGGACGTCAGCCAGGAGCGTGTGCGACAGGCGGCGCGGCAGGCGCTGCGCGAGCGCAAGGCTGACGAGGCCTATCAGGAATGGCTGCGCCAGTTGCGTGACCGCGCGTTCGTCGAGATGCGGCTCGATGAGCGTTAGCGCTTGCCCGCCAGGCGGCCTTAAGGCGAATGGTCGACGCCTTGCGATCGTGCCGCTGGCGGTGCGCGACGCCGGGTGGTGCCGGACGGCAGGGCGGTGCGGCAGGTTTGGCGATTGCCTGCCTGCCTTGCGGCAATCGCTGGTGGGCGTGCGCGTCGCATGAGCACCGCTGCCACTGCCGCGCGCGCCATCGTGCTGTGCAGCGGTGAACCGGCGGGCATCGGTCCCGATATCTGCCTGATGCTTGCGGCGCGACCCGCCTTGCGGCGCGGCGCCCGTCTGGTGATCGCCGGCGATCGCATGATGCTTGAGCGTCGTGCGCGGCGCCTCGGGATCGCCTTCGATCCGGACTTCGTGAAACCCGGCGAGCGCCCGCGCCGTGCCGTCTCGGTGTTGGATGTGCCGCTGGCACGCCGCGAGCGACCTGGCACACTCGATGTCGCCAACGCCGGTTATGTGCTGGCCGTGCTCGATGGCGCGCTGGCCGGCTGCATGGACGGCTCGTTCGATGCGATCGTGACCGCGCCGGTGCACAAGGGGGTGATCAACGATGGCGGCATCGCGTTCACCGGCCACACGGAATACCTGGCGGACAAGACGGGAACGTCGCAAGTGGTGATGCTGCTCGCCGGTGGCCGGCCGGTGCTGCGGGTGGCGCTTGCGACTACCCACCTGCCGCTCGCCGCGGTGGCCGGCGCGATCACCGCGCCGCGCCTGACCCGCACCTTCGAAATCCTGGCCGGCGATTTGCGGTCGAAGTTCGGCATTGCGCGGCCGCGAATCCTGGTCGCCGGCCTCAATCCCC